>CAJWFB010000003.1 GCA_913031645.1 uncultured Cellvibrionales bacterium | reverse complement strand
CACCTAAAAATATTTTAAACTGGGCAAATAGAGTACTTTTATGAGGCACTATTTGTTATTTTGTTGGCTGTAGATAATAGGCATCGAATGATGATTAACACCAAAATATATAAGGAGGTCTATAGCCTTTCTGAAAAGCTCATGGTGGCGGCAAAAAAAGATAATGTAGAAGCCTTTGAATCACTCTATGCCGAGCTCAAGGCCATTTGCGTAGATAACGAAAATACCGATAAAGATCACCCAGAACAGTGGGAGACTCTAGCTGACTTTACAGAAGACTTAACGGAAGCTGTAGCCGGCTACGGAAAAGCCCTACAAAAAGCTACAGCTATTAATTCCAAAGATCACATGTCATCTATCGCATTTTCTATGGCGACCTTGCAGCTGGCATTAGGTGAAACGGAGGCGGCAACTAAAAACCTCCAAGATGCTAAAACCAGTGCCAATAAAGTCGCTGACAAAGACCTTAAAAAAGAAATAGATGACCTGCTTAAAACGCTAACTGCAGATTAAGCTTGGCTGCGTTAGTTTAGAGAAGAAGGTAACAAAAAGAGATGGTAGCTACGGGTGGACTTGAACCACCGACCCCAGCATTATGAATGCTGTGCTCTAACCAGCTGAGCTACGTAGCCATAGGTGTTAACCGAAAAAGTGACCGGCCATTTTGGAGGCGAGAAGTTACACTTGCCGCGGCGCTGAGTCAAGTCTCATCGACACCTTTTTCGGTTAATTCGTTGCTCTCATAAAGGGAGTACAATAGGATACCTTACCGGACGGTGGTGTTCGCTCAAGTGTTGCCAACAGAATGTATGGGTGTAGCATCGAATTGAAACAAATAAAAAAATAAATGAACGTAACAATAGCAGCCAATGGTCACTATTGGGGAGTATAAATTTTGGTTCAAATAAACGCTAATGATCAGAGTGAAGCGGTAACAATTACCACTAGACCTTCAGGTTTTTATCAAGGCTTTAACCCGGTTGTGGCATTGATGCCAAAAATTCTAGTGGCGGCGCTCATTTTATGGGTGGGTTTGTCGCCCTCTGCAGCGGGTCAAGTCTTGCTGGATGTTCAAACTTGGTCGACACAAAATTTTGGTGGTTGGTACGTCTATGTTACTGCCTTTTATACCATTGTCTGTTTAACCCTTGGCATTTGGCCGCGAACCGCGCATGTAAAATTGGGGCAAGCGGGAGATGCGCCAGAGTTTTCCATGTTTACTTGGCTGTCTATGATGTTTGGCGCCGGTATCGGCATAGGCATGTTGACCTACTCAACCGCTGAGCCGATTTTCCATTTTGCGAACAACCCTGACACCATTAAAGGCCTGACAACCGGACTAGATGAAGATAATGTGCGCAATGCCTATAAGTGGGCCATGTTGCACTATGGTCTAACTCCTTGGGCCTGTTATGGCGTGGTGGGTATTTCCTTGGGTTATCTGTCTTATAATCGCGGTTTACCGCTGACCATTCGAAGTGCATTGCAGCCACTGTTTGGCCGGGCTATGTCGGGAGGTTTTGGTCATGTGGTGGACATTGTGGCCATTCTCGCCACCATTGTTGGTTTGAGTGTCACCATTGGTTATGGAGTGTCTCAGTTTGCCTCTGGCTTGTTTAATATTAGCGGTGCTGATTGGTTGGTGGGTGTGGGCGGCAAGCCGACCTTGCTAGCGCAGTTAATGGGCCTAATTTTAATTATCAGTGCGTCCTGTTTATCGGCAATGTCTGGTTTGCAGAAGGGTATTAAGTGGCTGTCTAACATTAACATGGGTCTATCAGTCTTCTTAATCGCGTTTTTTGTTCTGTTTGGCGCCACCTTTTTTGCGCTACAAACATTTTTTTACACTATCTGGGATTACTTAATTGCGCTCCCGGCAATGTCTACCACGGTATGGCAGGCAGCAGGCACAGAAACATCAGTGGCTCTTGAAAGCTGGCAAGCGTCCTGGAGTATTTTCTACTGGGCCTGGTGGATTGCCTTTGCTCCCTTTGTGGGGCTGTTTTTAGCACGGGTTTCTCGCGGAAGAACCATTCGCGAATATGTTATTGGGGCGATGATTATTCCGTCATTAATTTGTCTAGTGTGGTTTGCCTTCATTGGTGCAACGGCCATTGACCTTGAGGTTTCAGGTATTGCTCAGGGTGCTATTGTCAACGCGGACATTTCGGCACAATTGTTTGAGACCATTAATTTAATTCTCACCCCTGAACTGGCGGTTGGTCTTTCACTGGTTATCGTGGTGTTGCTACTAACGTTTTTAGTCACCTCAGCCGATTCAGGCATTTTGATTATTAATACGCTCGCTTCAGGGGGTGATCAGAGTCAAAAACAAACCAAACATGTGGTCATTTGGGGAACCTTGTTTGCAATATTGATCGGTGTGCTCTTGGCCGCCGGTGGAATGGATGCATTGCGCTCAGTCATGATTATTGGTGCGTTGCCGTTTTCTATTGTCATGGCACTCATGGCGGTATCGCTAGTTAAAACCCTCGTCACTGACGAAAAATAATGACCCGCAGCACCACACTAGGTGGGTACTGAATAGTCATTATTAGACTCTGTTAAAAGTGGCGCTAAGCGGTAATAATACCTATCAACAAATCTAACATTCAGCAGACCGACAGAGGACAGAATAATGAGAGAAGCAGTAATCGTATCCACAGCGCGAACAGCCTTAACCAAGGCAGCTCGAGGCGCATTTAACAATACTCATGGAGTGAAGTTAGCGGCTCATTCAATTCAGCATGCTATAGCGCGCGCCGGAATTGACCCCGCTGAAGTGGATGATGTCATCTTAGGTAACGCTGCACATGCCGGTACTACTGGTATGAACATTGGCCGCAACGCTGCGCTTTCCGCGGGTTGCCCCGTCACTACATCAGGCACGACTATTAACCGCTTTTGTTCATCTGGCTTGCAGTCACTGGCTATGGGCGCAGGGCGTATTATCGCTGAAGGCGTGGATATTATGGTAACTGGGGGTGTTGAAAGCATCTCAATCCCGGGTACTAGTGATCCCCATGAGACGGTTGAGCCTGAGCTATATGGCAAGTACCCCGGCTTGTGGTACCCAATGATCAAGACAGCTGATATTGTTGCTGATCGTTACAGTATTTCCCGTGAAGCGCAGGACGAGTACTCACTGATCAGCCAGCAGCGCACAGCTGCAGGACAAGAGTCCGGCAAGTTTGACGACGAAATTGTTGCCATGAATACCATCATGAAAGTAAAGAACAGAGAAACGGGAGAAATCACCGAGCAAGCTGCTGTAGCTGAACGAGACGACTGTAACCGTCCGTCCACGACCATTGAAGGGTTGGCGAGCCTCGCACCTATTATGGGTGAAGGCAACTTCATTACTGCGGGTAATGCCTCTCAGCTGTCTGATGGGTCTTCTGCACAGGTGATAATGGAGCGCTCTGAAGCTGAGCGACGTGGTTTAGACATTCTCGGTACCTTCCGCGGTTTTGCCGTTGGTGGTTGTGAGCCAGATGAAATGGGGATTGGTCCTGTTGTGGCTGTACCTAAGTTGCTCAAGGCAGCTGGCCTCACTGTAGACGATATCGATCTGTGGGAGCTAAACGAAGCATTTGCCAGTCAGGTG
The DNA here is from genome assembly GCA_913031645.1 of uncultured Cellvibrionales bacterium. Classification (GTDB taxonomy): domain Bacteria; phylum Pseudomonadota; class Gammaproteobacteria; order Pseudomonadales; family Porticoccaceae; genus HTCC2207. Next base: position 79,980 of record CAJWFB010000003.1, on the reverse strand, counting down.
ATTTACAGCCGGGACACTCTAGGTATCCCAATGGACAAGCTGAATGTGAATGGTGGTTCAATCTCTATTGGTCACCCGTTCGGCATGTCAGGTTCACGCATGGTTGGGCACCTGTTAATTGAAGGCCGTCGCCGTAAAGCTAAGTATGGTGTTGTTACCATGTGTATTGGTGGCGGCATGGGTGCAGCAGGATTGTTTGAGATTAACTCTTAATAGAAACATTACTGGATCACGCTACAGTAATTAAAAAAGCCCGTCCACTTAAACAGTAGCCGGGCTTTTTTGTATCTATGGGTCGCCAGATAGCGACCACTCACTATTAGGCGTTATCTGATTCTACAATGCGTTTCATGTCTGTCATGTACCCGCGCAGCTCGTGACCAATAATTTCTACATCGTGGTCGCGAATGGCATCGTTGACTTCAATTAAACGAATGTTGTCTACGGCATTTGAGGGGTCGGTTAAACCGCCGCCTAGGTCTTCTAAGGTTAGTGCATCGGCGTGTGCTTGGAGTAGTGGCACTGCAGCATGAGTAAACAGGTAGTTGCCGTATTCGGCAGTATCAGAGATCACCACGTTCATTTCGTACAACTTATTACGAGCAATGCAGTTGGCGATTAATGGCGTTTCATGCAGTGACTCGTAGTAGGCAGATTCTTCGATAATGCCTGAGGCAACCATTGTGTCAAAGGCTAGCTCAACGCCAGCTTTGATCATGGCGACCAAATAAATACCTTTGTCATAGTACTCTTGCTCAGTTATTTCGATATCACAATCTGCGGCTTGCTCAAAGCTAGTGTCTGCGGTTTGGGAGCGCCACGTTAAAAGGTTGGCATCATCGTTACCCCAGTCAACCATCATGGTGCGAGAGAACTCACCTTCAATAATGTCGTCCATGTGCTTTTGGAACAACGGCGCCAAGATAACTTTCAGCTCTTCTGCCATATCGAAAGCTTTTATTTTGGCAGGGTTGCTTAAACGATCCATCATATTGGTAATACCGCCATGCTTAAGTCCTTCAGTGACTGTTTCCCAGCCGTACTGAATTAACTTGCGTGCATAGGCTGCATCAACACCTAGGTTGAGGAGTTGTTGATGGCCCAAGATGGCACCGGTTTGCAACATGCCACACAGAATAGTTTGCTCGCCCATTAAGTCAGACTTAACTTCGGCAATAAAAGAGGATTCCAGTACACCGGCACGGTCACCACCGGTAGCAGAGGCATAGGCCTTAGCAATGGCATGGCCGTTGCCTCTAGGGTCATTTTCTGGGTGTACAGCAATCAGTGTGGGTACGCCAAAGCCGCGCTTGTACTCTTCGCGCACTTCAGTACCGGGACACTTGGGGGCAACCATAATGACGGTGAGGTCTGGGCGAATCTGCATGCCTTCTTCGACAATATTAAAGCCGTGAGAGTAGGCCAGCGTCGCGTCTTGCTTCATTAGTGGCATCACCGAGGTGACTGCGGCTGTGTGCTGTTTGTCTGGAGTTAAGTTGAGGACCAAGTCAGCGGCTGGGACCAGTTCCTCGGCAGTGCCCACGTTAAAGCCATTCTCAGAGGCCCAAAGATAAGACTGACGTTTCTCGGCAATAGCCTGAGCGCGCAGAGCGTAGGAAATGTTGAGTCCTGAGTCGCGCATGTTGAGGCCTTGGTTTAGGCCCTGAGCACCGCAACCAATAATGACGATGTTCCAGTCTTTAATAAGGTCGCAACCATCGGTAAATTCACTGCGATCCATAAAGCGACATTTGCCCAGCTGACTCAGTTTGCTGCTGAGACTGAGAGTATTGAAATAGTTAGCCATTGTGTTCTCCAGTAACCGCTGTGCGGTTGTTTGTTCAAGTGTGTTCATGTCAGGCGCATTGGCCTATCGATCCGCAGTGTAACTAAAAAATAGCGTTGCTTAAAACGATATGTATACAACATGACGTTGCATATTTTGCAATAACCATAGGTATTGCGTACCATTAGGTATGGATATTCGATCAATGAGTTTGTTTCAACACCTTGCGGGCAGTTTGCACTTCGGCAAAACTGCGGCGGCAAACCACATTAGCCCGTCCACCTTGAGCCGAGCCATTCAAAGGCTCGAAGAGCAGTTGGGTAGTCAGTTGCTAATTCGTGATAATCGGTCAGTGATTTTGACCAAGGAAGGCCAGCAGTTTTTAACCTATGTTGAGCAGCAAATAGATCAGCTTGAATTGCTCAAGCAGTCACTTAACCAGACGCAGAAGAAATTGTCGGGGTCGCTGAATATCTATTGCTCTGTGACGGCATCCTATGCCTATTTACCACCGCTGTTGGAGAAGTTTAGGCAAGCACACCCCAATGTAGATATTTATCTTGATACCGGAGATGCGGCGGATGGTATTGATCAAATTAAGAATCAAGGTGTTGACCTTGCCATAGCAGCGAAATCGGATGATCTCTCCAGTAGCATTCATTTTCAGAACATAGCGACTGTGCCCCTCGGTATTGCGACGCCCAAGATAAACGGTGTGGTGAAAAAAGCACTTCAGGCGGACAGCGTAGATTGGGCAAATGTGCCCATTATTCTGCCTGAACACGGGGTTGCCAGAAAACGCTTTGAACAGTGGTTTAAGCATAAACACGCGGGGCGGCCCAATGTGTATGCTCAGGTGTCGGGGCAAGAGGCGTTGGTGAGTATGGTGGCCTTGGGCTTTGGTATAGGTTTGTCGCCTATTGTGGTGGCCGATAATAGTCCGGTAAAAGATCTAGTGGAGCTGTTACCAGATACGCAAATTGCCCCCTTTGATTTGGGGCTTTGCTGTTTTAAACGCAATCTAGAAGACCCTGTGATCTCAGCGTTTCTAAGCATGGTGCCACAGAGTCCTAGTGTAACGCTGAATTCACTATAAACTAATGACGCTCACCCGCGACCTTTCAGTGTCGCGGTCATAATCGACCCAATTACCACAAAAATTGCTCCAAGTATGGTGATGGTCTGCAGGGACTCAGCCACTATGCCGGGCATTGGTATTGACTGCACCGCAACCAGAGTGACTAAGGGTGTGAGGGCAATGACTGCACTGACTCTAGAGGCTTCAATGTGGGCCAGGGCCTCTGAGAAACAACCGTAGGCGACGAGTGTATTAAGCCCGCAGAAGGCCAGTAAAGACCATTGAATAGCTGTGAGTTCAGAAAGTGTATCGAAGCTAGAAAAAGGCAAGAAGGCCATAGCGCCAATCCAGTAAAACACGAGCATGGTCTCTTCGGGATTAAATTCTTTGATAAGGAATTTCTGGATAATGGCATAACCCACCCAGGTGGTTGCGGCAGTGGCCAGCATCAGCAATCCAATACCGTAATCACTGAGAGATACAAAGATGTCTGCAAATCGAGGGCTGAAAAACATCAACAAACCCAATACAAAGATGACAAAACCCAACCATTGAAGGATTGAGAAACGTTCTTTGAAGACCACTACGCCGGCCAGCAGCAACATCACTGGTGCAACCTGCATCATGAGTTGCGCGGCCTCTGGTGTGGTGCGTTCAAGGCCAAAAATATAGAGGGCGTAATTACATACCAGTAATAACCCCGCTAATAGCAGTTGAAGGTTTAGCTTCACTGATCGAAACTTGTGCCGATTAACCAGTTTTTCACGGATTAATAGAAACGGAGTAATTAATACCGCGGCAATAAAATACCGGAAAAAGGTGGTGGTCATGGGGTCCAGCGTAGTAAGTACCCCCTTTAGTGCAATTGGCAGTACTCCCCACATAAAGGCGGTGCAAGTGGCTAAAAATAAGCCGAACTTCCCGCGCCCAGACAGGATATTCACAAGGGACTAAACATTGAAGCGGAAGTGAATAATATCACCGTCTTTAACGATATAGTCTTTGCCTTCGAGACGCCATTTTCCTGCATCTTTTGCGCCTTGCTCGCCGTTACCCTCGATATAGTCGTCGTAACCGACGATCTCTGCGCGAATAAAGCCCTTCTCAAAATCGGTGTGAATCTTGCCGGCAGATTGAGGCGCGGTTGCCCCCACAGGGATTGTCCAAGCGCGCACTTCTTTAACGCCTGCGGTAAAGTAAGTCTGAAGGCCTAGCAGGGTGTAACCGGCTCTAATAACACGGTTTAAACCGGGCTCCTCCATACCTAGTTCTTGCAAAAACTCATCGCGCTCATCGTCTTCAAGCTCGCCTATTTCAGCTTCTAACTTGTTGCAGATAGGTACCACGATGGCACCTTCGCTCTCGGCGATGGTAATCACTGAATCTAGATAGGGATTATTTTCAAAGCCTTCCTCGTCGACATTTGCAATATACATGGTCGGCTTGAGTGTTAATGGGCTAAGAGGTCTCAGTAGCTTTAGTTCGTCGTCACTCAGTTTAAACGAGCGCAGTGGTTTTGCTTCATTGAGATGAGGAAGAATCTTTTCCAGCACTATCTGCAGCGCGATTGAGTCTTTGTCTTTACCTTTGGCTGACTTTGCAACGCGCTGTAGCGCCTTTTCGACACTCTCAAGATCAGCCAGCGCCAGTTCCGTATTGATAACGTCAATATCGTCTACAGGGCTTATTTTACCGTCAACATGAATGACATTTTCATCATCAAAGCAACGCACAACATGCGCAATAGCATCAGTTTCCCGAATATTGGCTAAAAATTGATTGCCCAAACCTTCGCCTTTAGAGGCACCGGCGACCAAACCAGCAATATCAACAAACTCCATACTCGTAGGGATTATTTTTTCTGGCTTAACAATCACAGAAATTTTGTCTTGGCGCGGATCTGGAATAGGCACCACACCTGTGTTCGGTTCGATAGTGCAAAATGGAAAATTTTCAGCACTGATGCCCGCTTTGGTCAGTGCATTAAATAGGGTTGATTTGCCAACGTTAGGTAGGCCGACAATGCCGCAATTAAAACCCATAATGAAATCCTTGTGACTAGTAGTGACAGCTGGAATAGCCAGCTATAAATTTATTCTGTGCTGTGAAGCGCGGTCATGGCTTTTTCCCATTGACCTGATGCTGCCAACGGCAGATATCGCATGGCATCATCCATACTGTGGTCGATCAGTTCTTGCTCTAGGGCAGGCGCTTTCTTTAGAACGTAATCAGTCACCTGCTTTGCATTGCCCGGATGACCGATGCCAATCCGAAGACGCGCAAACTCTTTACTATTACCCAAGCACTGAACAGTATCCCTCAATCCGTTGTGGCCACCATGGCCACCGCCCTTTTTAAAACGCGCAGTGCCTGGTGATAGATCAAGCTCGTCGTGGGCAATCAAGATACGGTTGGTAGGTATTTTGTAAAAACCTGCTATGGCTGCGACAGACTTGCCGCTGAGATTCATAAAAGTACTTGGAATCAATAGCCTTAGTGATTGCCCCTCTAGTTGCAGTAAAGCGGTACCACCAAAAAACTTGGCTTCTTGCTTAATGGCTACGTTGCAGGCATTTGCAAGGGCCAATACGAAGTCGGCCCCAGCATTGTGGCGCGTTCGATGGTAGGTAGAGCCGGGATTTCCCAGCCCTACGATTAACTCTACGGGCGCGTCCAATGTCAGGGCCTTTTCGTCAGCAGGGGAAGATTACTCCTCGCCTGCGTCCTCTGAAGTATCCGCGTCATCGGCATTATCCGCATCATCCGCATCATTTGCAGGCGCCTCAGGTGCAGTATCTTCAATGACTACGGCTTTTGGCTTGTTAATCGTGACTACCGATAAGTCGTGATCAGGACCATGACTTAGAGCAACACTTTCAACGCCATTAGGCAGCTTGATATCTGAAATGTGGAGACTCTGTCCAAGTTCAATATCAGCCATATCAACCTCGATGAACTCAGGCAAGTTTTTAGGCAAACAGAATATCTCCAGATCAGTCATGGTATGAGCGATTATGCCACCGTCGGTTTTAACGCCTACGCAGATATCTTCGTTAGTAAAGTGCAGTGGCACTCTTGTTTGCAGCTTAGTAGATTTGTTAACACGCAAAAAATCTAGGTGTAAGATAATCTTCTTAGCGGGGTGACGTTGCACATCTTTCAAAATAACATCTTCAGACGAACCATCGATATCCAAAGACACAATGTGAGAATAGAACGCTTCGTTTTCTAGCGCTTTAGCCACATCTTTGTGCAGAAGAGTCAGTTTGGCAGGATCTTTCTTCCCACCATAGACAATTCCAGGTATTTCTCCGGCCAGACGACGCAGGCGGCGGCTCGCACCTTTCCCTGTATCTTCGCGACCTTTCGCATGTAATGTAAAATCAGTAGACATTATAGTCTCCAAAGTTATGCCATTGCAGACCGCGACCAGACCTGTAATGGAGTTTAAGAGCCTCTTATGAGGCGGTTATATCATGCCCTGTTATAAAAACATGGCGCTGATTGATTCTTTGTTGCTAATCCGACGTATCGATTCAGCGAGAAGAGGACCAATAGGAAGAACGCGTATTCTATCGCATTTTTTGGCGTCATCTCGCAGTGGAATACTGTTAGTGACGACCAATTCATCAAGCTCTGAGTTGTCAATGTTTTCTATCGCTGCACCCGACAAAACTGCGTGGGTTGCATAGGCTACTACTTTAGTTGCGCCTTTTTCTTTCAGCGCTTGAGCAGCTTTGCATAAGGTGCCTGCGGTGTCGACCATATCATCGACTAGAACGCAGGTTCGCCCTTCAACTTCACCAATGAGATTCATTACTTCGCTCTCATTGGCAGAGGGCCGACGTTTATCAATAATGGCCAGATCACAACCCAGTTGTTTGGCAACTGCTCTGGCTCTGACCACACCACCAATATCAGGAGAAACAACCTGAAGGTCGGCGTAGTTTCTACGCTCTATATCACCGAGCAAAACAGGCGCCCCGTAGACATTATCTACCGTACAGTTAAAAAATCCTTGAATCTGCTCGGCGTGTAAGTCGACAGTTAGAACGTGATCGACCCCAGCGTTAGAAAGCATATCCGCAACTACTTTGGCACTGATAGGGACACGTACTGAGCGTACTCTTCTGTCTTGGCGTGCATAACCGAAGTAGGGTACCACTGCAGTGATGCGGCCGGCTGATGCGCGCCTTAGTGCGTCAATCATCAGAACCAATTCCATCAGGTTTCGGTTAGTTGGTGCACAGATTGGTTGAACGATAAATACGTCGTGACCGCGCACATTGTCGCGGATCTCAATATTTATCTCGCCATCTGAGAAGAGTCCAACATGGGCATTGCTCGGACTAACACCCAGTGAACGAGCAATTTCATTACCCAAGTCTGGATTTGCGTTTCCAGTAAAGATCATTAATCTAGCCACGTCATGTTTCCCAATGCTCGTGATAGTTTGAAATGGCTGGGGCGGGAGGGATCGAACCTCCGATGACGGGATCAAAACCCGTTGCCTTAACCGCTTGGCGACGCCCCAGTAAAACAGTTACTCAATTTTTGGTGTAGCGGGGAGTCATTCACACTCTTCGCCACAAACCCACTCCATTGCTCTGGCAGCTGGGCAAGGACCTTCTCGGCCTCTGCACGGTTGCCAAAGCTACAAAATACGCTTGCACCTGTTCCAGTCATCAGAGGGGTTGCAAAATTTTCTGCCCATTTTAGCGCTTTTTCAACCGCTGGGTAGAGACTTGCTACTAACGTTTGACAGTCATTTCTGCACTGTCCCTCTGGAAGGGCGCGTATTTTGATGGGTGAAGAGTTCCTTGTCAATTGAGGATGTGAAAAAATTTCTTCAGTCGACACTTGGCAATTAGGTGTTATGACTAAAAACCACTTTTTGGGTAGTTCGATGGGCGTCAATATTTCACCAATTCCTTCAGCGAATGCGCTCTGACCATGGATAAAAACAGGCACGTCGGCACCAATTTTTCCCCCTAGCGCGGCCAATAAATCGGTCGTTAGGCCGCAGTCCCAAAGGGTATTGAGAGCCATAAGCGTTGTCGCAGCGTTACTACTTCCGCCGCCTAAGCCAGCACCCAGCGGTAGTTTTTTATCCAAATCGATAGTGCAGCCTTTTGCGCACCCGGTTGACGCTTGAAGTAATTTTGCAGCACGAATAATTAAATTATTTTTTTCATCAACCCCGTCAATATTGCCGTTTAACTGTATTTTTCCAGATCCATTGGAAAGGAAAGTGAGATTGTCGCCAAAATCGAGCAGTTGAAAGATGGTTTGCAGGTCGTGATACCCGTTTGCCCGCTGGCCGATAATATGCAAAAAAAGGTTAATCTTTGCCGGTGAGGGTAAACTAAGACTTTGCATAGGCTCCATCGCGTGGGTCATTTTAATTGTCTGTAAAAATCCATTGGGCTATTACTAGTTTAAAGCTTTGTTCACCCAGTTGGCCGATTATTTTTCGGGGTAGGTATCCTCGATCGGTGAAGCGATAATCAGAAAACGATAAATGCCAGTTATGTTGTTGAAAGCTGGTAGCGCTGCCGTTTGGGTTAGTGACAAAGTGTTGCAAGGTCTGGTCGTCTTTGGAAGGGAGACCTTTTACCCAAGAACTTAGAAAATCTATGGGTAGGGGTAAGCCGGTGAGTTGCATTGCCAGTTGTTGTGGGGAGTGCCTAAATATCTTATCGCCACTGCGCATTTCGGCGATCTGATGGTTACCACTAATCATGACCCTCCCAGAGGCGAAGGGCCCGCTGAGCGTTATTGTGTAGTCCGCCTCATGCTGCTGCCAATTGATCGCAGCGCTACCACTCTGATTTGTTGATTTAAACCCCAGCTTACCCTTTATTTGCCAGTGATTAATTTGACCAATTTCAGTGGGGTCATAGTTCAGCACGTCTTCTTGGCTGGTCTTTGTCATCAGAGAACTACAGCCGCTGACAAAAACCACCACAAAGACTAACTTTAACCAACGCATCAATGACACCTCATGGGGCTATCGACGCCGAAGCACCCAAGCGCAGCATAGTCTGCATAATTTCCTGATGGTTAGGATGTTGTTTTAGTGTTTTAGACCATAGTTCCAGTGCCTGCTCGCTATTTCCCAGTACCCAATAAACTTCCCCTAGATGGGCCGCTATTTCTGGGTCTGACACCATATTATAGGCTTGCTCAAGATAGGTTAAGGCCTCTTGGGCGCGGCCTAGTTTAAATAGTACCCAGCCGAGACTGTCGATAATAGATGGACTGTTGGGGCTCAAGTTATAGGCACGGATGATAAGGTCATAAGCTTCTTGTTGTCGATCAGTGTGCAGTGCCATGGTATAGCCCAAAGCATTGAGTATGGTGGCATTATTTTCATCCTGCGCTAACAATATTCTAAGGTCACTTTCAGCCAGAGCAAAGTTATCTTGTTGCTCGGCCACCATTGAGCGCGCATAGAGTAATTCTGGATCATTGGGGAAGGTCTCTAGCCCAGATGATAGTATTTGTAGAGCCTGCGCGGGCTGCTGCATGCTGATAAGAAGATTGGACTCTACCTGAAAAAGGCTGACTGCCTGTTGCGGCTGGCTAAAACGCAACCGCTGCAAATATTGTCGCGCTTCATTGATATTGCGGTGCGTCGCCAAAAGTGTGCTGACTCTGGATGCTGCAACAATATAATTACGTCCAAACCGCACTTGAGTGTAGTGATTGATGGCGTCGACAATTCGATTCTGCCGTTCGGCGATGGTGCCCAGATGATATTGTGCATTGGCCCTCAGGCTGGGGGTATTTGAGGCCTGTTGAAATAATGGAATTGCCAGATCAAATTTGTTCTGGCTGAGACGCAGTAGACCAAGTAAGAAGTTCACCTCTTGGTCTTTAGGGTCGTCCGCTTGCAATAAGTTAAATTGGATGATGGCTTTATCTACTGAATCAGCGGCCAAAAAGCGCGCGTATTGCAGGCGTAACTTACGAGCTGAGGGATCATCTTGCAAGGCCTCTTCCAAGACGGCTATAGCCTCATCTTTTCTCTGCTGTTGATGTAACAACTGTGCCAGCAGCAGCAGACCGCGTTGGTCGTTACCTCTGAGCGCTAAAAATTCTCGGGTCTTAGTCTCAGCCTTAATCGGCTGATTGCTTTTTTGATAAAAGATGGCCTCTATAAACCGAATAGTTGGTTTCTTTTCATCGCTCAATGACAAGGTTGCAAGGTGGTCAATAATCGAGGTAAATAATTTTGGCGATACAACCGCTGCCGTAGAGACAAAAATAAAAGCGTCTAAATCATCACGATTTTGGTACAGCCAACCGCCTTGATCTAAGGCTTCTAAAACATTACCACTGGCCATGAAAGTGTCCAGTGCGGCACGATGAGCCTCAGTATTGTCAGGTGCCACCTCTAACCACAGTCGAGCCATTTCTACACGTGTGGACTGGTCTTCTAAATGCTCGGCAATACGCAGGGTCAATTTAATCACTTCTTGATCATTAGTTACTCGAGCTTGATAGCTATATTTCGCCAGAGCGGTATCAAATTGGTTGCGACTCAGCGCAACATCGCCCACGAGGAGATCATAAAGGCTTTCGCTGGATATTTTCTCCAGCGGAAGATCTGTCTTTTCTGGGGCTAAACTGGATTCCACAGCCTCTTGGAGCAATGATTCAGTCGCAATTAAAGACGGTTGGCTAGCGCAGCTAGCAAGCGCAATGCTGAATAAGATAAGGCTGAGATTTATGGTTACTTTCATTCGCCTATTTTCATAGATATTTAGCCGTAAGACAATTGCTATCGTAAAACTCGGTGATTTTTAGGCCATTCTTGACAAATGTTTTGAGTTTAAACTGCATTCCAGAGGGATAGTTGTGTAAAATTACCCGTAATAACAGAAATTCGATAAAGATTGTTGGGTAGGTAGGCTTTGAAAAGTAGGATTATTTTTTAACAGTGATGGGTATCTTAGCCTTTGGTATCAATCACAAGTCGGCTTCTGTGGATCTTCGCGGAAGAATTGCCTTCGCTCCTGAAATAGTGGTTCAGGTGCTACAAGACGCTCGTTCGATTCTGCATGTTCAAGAAGTAGCCCTGTTGTCTACCTGTAACCGTACCGAAGTCTATTTGTTTGGTGAAACCTCTGATGTTCAGTTGCTAACCTGGTTATCAATGATCAAAGGGGTTGAAATCAACCAGTTACAAGACTGCTATTATTGTTATCGCGATGAACAGGCCATCACGCATATGATGCGCGTCGCCAGCGGCCTAGACTCGCTTGTTTTAGGCGAGCCGCAAATTTTTGGTCAGATTAAGTCGGCTTATTCTGTGGGCCGCGAAGCAGGCACCGTATCGACCTTCCTCAATCAAGCGTTTCAGCTTGCTTTTTCAGCCGCAAAGCGAGTGCGCTCCGAAACAGCGATTGGTAAAAATCCGGTTTCCGTGGCCTACGCTTCGGTTAATCTAGCGGCGCAAATTTTCACTAATTTAAAGGACGCTCACGCCTTATTGATTGGCGCAGGAGAGACTATAGATTTGGTCGCCAAGCATTTGCGCGACCAACAAATTGGTAAAATCACCGTTGCTAATAGAACATTGAGTCGCGCCCAAGAACTCGCTGAAGTTTATTCAGCCGATGCGATTTTATTGGCCGATATCCCCGACTTTTTACCCCACGCAGATATCGTTATTTCATCAACAGCCAGTCAGTTGCCTATACTCGGTAAGGGTGCAGTGGAATCAGCATTAAAGAAACGTAAATTCAAACCCTTCTTTATGGTTGATATTGCAGTCCCAAGAGATATTGAAGCTGAGGTAGAGGAGCTTCCAGACGTCTATTTGTATACAGTTGATGATCTTGAAGAGGTCGTGCAAGACAATATGCGAGCTCGAAGTAGCGCTGCAGATCTGGCCTTAGAAATAATCAACCAAGAAGTTGAAAACTGGGTAAAACAGCACCGTGCATTGGCTGCTGTGGATACCATACGGGCTTTTCGTAACAGCGTTGAATTAATCCGCGATGCGGAGATAGATAAAGCGATGGCTTCGCTGCAGCAGGGCAAAGATTCAGCTGATGTGATCACCACATTAGCACGAAATCTAACCAATAAACTCCTTCACAAGCCGACCACTCAACTTAAGAAGGCTGGCGAAGAAGGGCGAGATGACGCTATTAATGTTGCCAATGAGTTGTTTGATCTGAGCAACAAAAAGCATTAGTTAGTCCCTACTAAATATTAATTCACTAAAATAACCTAGGCTTTAAATAGCATGAAAGCATCAATTTTGAGTAAGTTAGATCTGCTCGCAGAGCGCTATGAAGAAGTCGGTGCGCTTTTGAGTGATGCTGAAATCATCAGTGATCAAAATAAGTACCGTGAGCTCTCTAAGGAATATGCGGAACTTGAGCCTGTGGTGAAAAGTTATCAAAGCTTTCTTGAGGTAGCATCAGATATTGATGAGGCTAAGCTATTACTTAAAGATTCTGATCCTGATATGCGTGCCATGGCGAATGACGAAGTTCAAGATGGCCAGGCGCAATTAGAGGTGCTGGAAGTCGACTTGCAACGGTTACTATTGCCCAAAGATCCTAACGATGGGAAAAATGTATTTTTAGAAATTCGCGCAGGAACCGGGGGTGACGAAGCGGCTATTTTCTCTGGAGATTTGTTTCGCATGTATAGCAAGTTTGCTGAGTCAAATCGCTGGAAAGTTGAAGTGATCAGCGAGAATCAAGGTGATCACGGTGGCTACAAAGAAATTATTGTCAGGATAGTTGGCCAAGGTGTTTACTCTAAGCTTAAATTTGAATCGGGCGCCCATCGTGTTCAGAGAGTACCTGATACCGAGTCACAGGGCAGAATCCACACCTCTGCTTGTACAGTGGCCATTATGGCCGAGGCCGATGAAAAAGATGCTATTGAAATTAACAAAGGTGATCTTCGCGTAGACACCTTTCGAGCGTCAGGCTCTGGTGGTCAGCACGTGAATAAAACCGATTCGGCTATTCGATTGACGCATCTGCCCACTGGGTTAGTGGTTGAATGTCAGGACGAGCGGTCACAACATAAAAATCGTGCTAAGGCGATGTCAGTGCTGCAGGCCAGATTGACTTCAGCCCAAGATGAGGCGGCGGCCAAAGAGCATGCAGATCAGCGTAAAAATTTGGTTGGTAGCGGCGATCGTTCTGAGCGTATTCGTACCTATAATTTTCCACAGGGCCGGGTCACTGATCATCGAATTAATCTGACTCTCTACAAGCTGGGTGAGATCATGGAGGGCTCACTTACCGAGATTGTTGAACCCCTGGTGAATGAATTTCAGGCTGAGCAACTCGCGCAGTTGTCGCAGTAGGTTGGGAGACGTGGAAATTAATTCGGTTACCGCCTTATTAAAATATGCTGATCAGCTAAAGGATATTAGCGACACGGCAGTGTTAGATGTGGAGCTTCTGTTGAGCCATGCCCTGGATGTTGACCGAGCGTGGTTGAAGACTTGGCCAGAGCATGTGCTGTTATCAGCACAGGTGGTCATTTTCGAAGACTTGTTTGCACGTCGCCTGACCGGTGAGCCCATTGCTTTCATCATCGGTAGCCAAGGATTTTGGAGTCTCGATCTCAAAGTAACCCCACAGACACTGATTCCGCGGCCCGAAACTGAATTGCTAGTTGAGACATCATTAGCTTTAGATTTGCCTGATAATTGTCGTGCCATTGACCTGGGTACTGGCACCGGAGCAATTGCCCTGGCGCTAGCGAAGGAGCGGCCCAACTGGCAGTTAACAGCCGTAGACTCAGAACCTGCGGCGGTAAAACTAGCGGAGTTAAATAGTCATTACTGCCAAATTGACAATGTAATGATTTATCAAAGTGATTGGTTCAGGCAGGTACCTCTGCTTGGACGATTATCGAATTATCACTTAATTGTGAGTAATCCGCCTTATATTGAAATTGACGATCCACATCTCACTCAGGGTGACGTGCGTTTTGAACCTGCATCAGCGCTGGTATCTGGTGTTGATGGCTTAGATGATTTAAGAGAAGTGATCGGCAGCAGTGTCAAATACTTAGAGGCACTCGGTTGGTTGCTGGTTGAACATGGCTATCGGCAGGGTAGTACCGTCAGAGAATTGTTTAGAGCGGCAGGTTTTATTAGCATTGAAACTAAGACTGATTTTAATCAGCTCCAACGTATCACAATGGGTTGCTTGCCACAGGCTGGCTAGCCAATCTAATTTGCGTTTTTGAGACCAAATTCCAGCGTATTATCAAACATGTAGCGGCCACGCTGGACGCGATAACCGTGCCCATCCAGAATCCATAAACGCCCAGCGGCGGCCCCCAAAAATCAGTCAATGCAAGGCTATAGGCGATTGGAAAGGCGATTACCCAGAACGCGATGACCTGAATAATTAATGGTACCCGCGTATCTTTGTAGCCTCTAAGTGCTCCACTGCAGGCCATTTGTAAGCAATCAACCGCACCCAATGCGGCGGCAAAGAAGAATAAGTTAGCAGTAATTAGCTGCACGTTGACGTTTGAACTAAACAGCATGGCAATATCATGGCGAAAGACTATTTTGGCCGCACTCATCATCAATCCAAGCATCAATACCAGCTTAAAACCAGCAAGACAAAATACTCTTGCCTCCGCTGGGTTACCGCTGCCTTGGGCGTGAGAGACTTTAATAGTGAGTGCCTGAGCAATTCCCAGCGGCACCATGAATGCCAGAGAGTCGATATTAATAGCGATAGCATGAGCGCCGACAACCTCCGCACCAAGGTGAGCAATCATAAAAGGAATGATTGCAAAGAAACTAAACTCCGCGGCAATGTTTAGAGCAATGGGAATACCCAAGCGGAGCGTTTCGGCAAGGCTAGTGAGATTAGGGCCGGCAAAATTTCGGTACAGGTCAACCGTTCGCATGGTTTTAGAGCGCTGACCATAAATGGCCATGCAGGAGACTAAAAAAAACATCACCACTACGGTCGCCCATGCAGCGCCGACACCGCCGAGCTGTGGCAATCCAAAATGACCAAAAACGAGGGCGTAATCGAGAATACCATTGAGGAAAAAAGCCGCACTATTAAACACAAGCACCGGACGAGTATCACCCATGCCTTCAAAGGAGGTACGAAACGCGAAGAATGCAGGGAACATAAAGCCAGTAATGACAAAGGGGTACAGGTAGCCACTGGCAATTTGATAAACGCGCTCTGAAACCTCTAAGTAGCTCAGTACATGGATACCCGCTAGTACCGCACACACCACTACTATTCCTATCGGTAGAGCGAGCCACAACGCTTGCTGAAATTGAA
Organism: uncultured Cellvibrionales bacterium; assembly: GCA_913031645.1. Classification (GTDB taxonomy): domain Bacteria; phylum Pseudomonadota; class Gammaproteobacteria; order Pseudomonadales; family Porticoccaceae; genus HTCC2207. The sequence continues at coordinate 64,811 of CAJWFB010000003.1, read as the reverse complement.
AGCGCACTCGGCCTAACTGCCTGGCACCCCAAAAATTACCAATAATAGGACTATTGGCGATCATAATACCAATTACCACTAGATTGATCAGCGACCATACACTGCCACCCAACTGCAGTGCGGCCAGCGTATCTGCATCCACCTGGCCGGCGATATAAATATCGGTCACTGTCATACCAACCACAGCGATCTGACCCATAATTAAAGGGGTGGCAAGACGCATAAGAGATCGCGCATTATCGGCGAATCTCGGCCGTTTTAATGAGGTCATTGGCTCATTTTGGACAGGGACTAAGGACATAAAACTGTTTTTAAGTAATGAGTTTCTAGTGTCCTTGAATAGGCCAGGCAAAGGAAGAAAAATTTACATCGCATCAATATTTTAAGTCTCACCAACGATAAAAAAAGCCCCTAACTATTCTTTTCAGCGAGCGGGGTACAATTCTGCTACACTCCGCGCCCTTTGAGGGCGGTAAATAACGTCTCTGCCCTCCCTATTAAATTTTGATAACCAAACTGCGTGATTAAATTGACTGAAGAAACTACTACTCCATCTGCCGAGACCAACGCTGTAGCCGTTGAAGCGCCGAAAAAGAAACCGGCCAATCGCCGCAAACGCAGCAATACCAAGCCATGGGATATAGCCAGCTTCAAGGTTGAACCCATAGAAGGGAAAGCTAGATTCCATGATTTTGATTTGCCGCCGCAACTGATGCGTGGTATTCAAGATGCGGGTTTTGAATATTGCACGCCTATTCAAGGGGCCTCGTTACCGCATACGCTTAACGGCCATGATATTGTTGGCAAAGCACAAACGGGTACGGGTAAAACCGCTGCATTTTTAATTAATATCATTACTGACTTGATTAATCACCCGGTTGAAGACGAGCGTTTTGTGGGTGAAGCCAGAACCCTAATTTTGGCACCGACGAGAGAACTCGCTATTCAAATTGGTGATGATGCAACGCAACTGTTAAAACATACCAATCTAACCGCACACACATTGGTGGGTGGTATGGATTATGGCAAACAACTGCAAAAAATGAAAAAGCATGACTGTGATATTTTGGTGGGTACACCGGGCAGGTTATTGGATTTTGCTAACAATCGAGATATCTATCTTGATCGTGTTGAGGTGCTGGTTATTGACGAAGCTGATCGCATGCTCGATATGGGCTTTATTCCGCAGGTGCGACGCCTAGTTAACTTAACCCCCAAGCGCGAAGATCGGCAATCGCTATTGTTCTCGGCCACCTTCACCCCTGAAGTATTGCGTCTGTCTGAAACCTGGACAGATAAGCCAGTCACAGTTGAGGTAGGTGCCGAACGTGTTGCTACCGACACAGTTGATCAGCAGATATTAATTACTACCGCAAAAGAAAAATTTACTGTTTTAAATAACATACTACTGGGTGACGATGTTGATAGTGTCATGGTGTTTGCTAATCGCCGAGATATTTGCCGCACCTTGCATGAAAAGCTTAGGAAACAAGGTTTCAAAGTAGGTATCCTATCTGGTGATGTGCCTCAGAATCGTCGTATGAGAGCGCTAGATTCGTTCAAATCAGGCGCTTTGACCGTTATGGTTGCAACGGATGTTGCAGGGCGTGGTATTCATGTCGATGGTGTTAGCCACGTCATTAACTACACGCTGCCTGAAGAACCTGAAGACTACGTGCATCGCATTGGTCGCACAGGGCGCGCAGGAAAGACCGGTATCTCAATTAGTTTTGCCTGTGAGGATGACGCTTTTCTGTTAGAGCCTATAGAGAAACTGTTAGATATGAAGTTGCCTTGCACCATGCCCGAAGAGCATCTTATTCAACCAGTGGCAGTCCCCAAGCCAGCTGCCAAGAAAAAGCCAGTCAGCGCGCCCAAAGCAGATGCACCTAAAGGGGACGTGCCAGAAGAAACAGCACCTTAGTCTATATCACGATGTTGTCGGCACCACAGTAGGCTGCCGGCAACTACCGATGCCGGTAACATCACCAGATTTACCAACGGAATGGCCGAGGCCAGCAATGCGGTCAAACCGAATCCCATTGAATTTAACCGATTGTCACTGACCTTTTTGCGCAGCGCTAAAAATGTGACGCCCTGGCTATCTGCGGCATAGTCTAAATACTGCAGACACAAGCACCAAGCGGCCCAGCTACCTGCAATGATTGGTGCAAGCAAATTTACCACCGGGATGAAACTCATCATCATAGCTACTATTCCAACAGCTACTGTTCTTGGCAGAAAATAGCCAATTAACTGAAGTTCTCGAACCAGGCTATTCCATGCTCCACTAAGTAATCCACTCTCAGTTAATATATTACTTTGGTCGACAGCGATTTCTGCGGCAATCACCCTTTGAGCAATCACCCCATAAAAGGGAGACCCAATAAGGTTAGCTAAAATAGTGAAGGTAAAAGCGTAAATAGCGAGCGCCAAGATCGCAAACAGAAACCAAATAGCCCATACGAGCCACTGCAACCAGTCAGGTACTGAAGTAGTGATGGCGGTAATCCAGTTTTGTAGCCAACTGGCAGCAAAACTGGTGGCCAGGGCAAACAGGATAAAATTAATCAGCAACGGAGTCAGAACCAGCCAACGAATATCTCTCCGCCCGAGCTTTCTCAAACCCTCAAGCATAAGTGAGGGGCCGCCGGTGACTGCATTGATTATGGTTGGTTGGTTGTTGATGGTAATATCCTTTGATAAGCGTACTTAACAGTTCCGTGGGATGAGCAAACTCTGCAATCGTCAGAAATCAAGAATGACGCATTAGGCGCTGCTTTTGACGATTCCAGTCACGTTCTTTGTCATCCATGCGCTTATCATAGCTGGCCTTGCCTTTAGCCAGTGCGATCTCACATTTAATCAGGTGATTTTTCCAGTACAGGGCGGTACATACCGCGGTATGGCCTTTTTGATTTACACCTTCTTCAAGCTTTTGTAACTCGCGATGATTGAGCAGTAATTTGCGTGTCCGCTTTGCATCAGTCACGAAGTGAGTTGAGGCTGACAATAGTGGTGTGATGTTAGTGCCAATTAGCCAGGCTTCGCCATCGCGAACAAATACGTAGGTGTCGGTGAGATTAACTTTGCTTTCGCGCAGGCTCTTGACTTCCCAGCCAAGCAGCACCAAGCCTGCCTCGAATGTCTCTTCGATAAAGTAGTCATGCTTGACCTTTTTGTTTAGCGCAATGGTGTTTGAGGGCTGCTTTGGCTTTTTCTTCGTCATGCCGTGATTATACGTGGCACTGCATGTTTTTCATCAATTATTGCTAATTGCGTAAGTAATCTAAATACATTGGCCATTTATTAGGTAGTTAGTCTTTGAATGAGTACAATTTGATCTGAATTATCGGAGAGTATTGTATGGCACTGCAACAAAAAGGAATGCATGGCACCTGGACCAGTCGATGGACATTTATTATGGCCGCCACCGGCTCGGCAGTGGGGCTGGGTAACATGTGGAAATTTCCCTATGTGGCTGGGAGTAATGGTGGCGGTGCCTTTGTACTGATTTACCTTGGCTGCATTTTATTGATTGGCGTGCCGGTGATGATGTCCGAAGTGTTGATTGGTCGCAATGGTCGTCAAAGCCCGATCAACTCGATGAATGAAGTTGTTGCCCATAGCAATGCCAACTCACTGTGGCGGAGTGTTGGCTGGATTGGCGTTCTTGCCGGATTACTGATTCTATCGTTCTATGCAGTTATTGCTGGCTGGGCACTGGACTATATATTTTTAATATCCTCTGGCGAGCTGCAGGGTATTAATGGTGAGTCTGCCGCCGCTGCATTTAGTACTCTTTTATCTGATCCGGGTCGACTTATTTTTTGGCAATCCATCTTTATGGGCCTCTGTGTTGCGGTGGTGGTGGGTGGCGTCAAAAAAGGCCTTGGCATTGCGGTAGAAACGTTAATGCCGCTGCTCTTTATTATGTTGTTGATGTTGCTGGGTTTTGCAATATTTAAAGGCAATTTTTCTGCCGCAGTTAATTTTTTGTTTAGCTTCGATTTAGAGGCCTTGACATGGCGTGGTGTACTTGAAGCCATGGGCCAGGCGTTCTTTACACTGAGTATTGGTATGGGTGCGATCATGGCATATGGTGCCTACATGCCGCAGAATGCGAATATCGGCAAAACGATTCTTATCGTGGCATTTTTTGATAGTTCAGTAGCGATAATTTCTGGATTAATTATCTTTTCTATTGTGTTTGCGACATCGGGCATTGAGCCCAGTGCTGGGCCGGGATTGATGTTTATTAGTTTGCCGGTCGCGTTTGGTAGTATGCCCGGTGGACTGCTGATTGGTGCTGTGTTCTTTGTTTTAGTATCTATTGCAGCCTGGAGTTCAGCAATTTCGCTACTTGAACCCTGCGTTGCTTGGTTGATGGAGGCAAAACATATTGGCCGAGCCAAAGCGAATTTGATCATTGCCGGTACCGCCTGGATACTGGGTTTGGGTAGCGTCTTTTCGTTTAACATATGGGCGGAGTATAAAGTTGCCGGTTTCACCTTCTTCGATTTTCTTGATTTTCTCACCGCCAACATTATGTTGCCGATTAGTGGACTGCTGATTACGCTCTTTGTTGGCTACATTATCAAGCGCGATGTAATTGATTTTGAGATGCAGGGCACCTCAGCAAGAGTCATGCAAGTGTGGGAACTGACCATTAAGTACATTGCTCCCTTTGCGATTGCGCTGGTGTTTATAATGGGTGTGTATGACAAATTTTTTGCATGATAGGTAATCACTCTTGACCGAGATAAAGCGTTCCGCACTGGTTATGCATTCTGCTCAGGCAATGTTTGATTTGGTCAATGACGTGTCTAATTACCCCTCTTTTATGGATGGGTGCTACGGCGTAGAAGTGTTTGAACACTCTGACCTGACGATGCTTGCACGCTTAGATTTAAAAAAGGCCGGAGTAAGTCTGAGCCTAATGACACGCAATCACTTGCAGGCGCCCTCGCAGATAAAAATGACATTGGAAGATGGACCTTTCAAAACCTTTCGCGGTGACTGGGTCTTTACGGCATTGACTGAAAAAGCCTGCAAGGTCGAGCTTGATATGGAATTTGATTTCAGTAGCAGAAGCTTGAGTTTTGCCGCCTCTAATTTGTTTGCTGGAGTAGCTAATAATTTGGTTGATTCTCTGTGCCTCCGAGCGGACAAAGTCTATGGGAAAAGTAGTGTCTGAGGCTGCCGCCATGATTAATGTGGAGGTGGCCTACGCGCTGCCTGATAGACAATTTCTGATTTCACTTAAAGTGTCTTCCGGCACCACCGCTTTACAGGCCATCGATAAATCTGATTTGCCACAAAAATTTCCTGAGCTGGATATCAGTAAAGTGGGTATCTTCTCTCAGGTGCTGGGCAGTAAAGGTCTTGCTGAAGCGGATGTCTATGCGTTGCAAGAAGGTGACCGAGTGGAGATTTACCGTCCCTTAACCCTAGACCCAAAAGAAATTCGCCGCCGCCGAGCGGAGGAAGCCAAAAGGAAGCGACAGGCAGAGCTCTAGAGTGACTCTACTAAGGTCGTTTGAGGGGTTGCCTAGTTCCATACGTCATAGATCGCCACAACCATTCGAGTGGGCCGAACTTAAAGCGATCCAGCCACAGCGTAGAAAATATTATTTGAATTATCCATATTACGAGGACTAGAACTAGTTGCTCTGTTCGATCAAAGGTGCCAAATTTTCCAAGTCCCCAGCCATAAAAAATAAATGTACAGATCAAAGTCTGGGATAGATAATTGGTTAAGGCCATTCGTCCGACATTGGATAGCGCGCGTTTAGTTTTGTCAAAAATGTTGAGGCGGCAAAAGATCACTAATAAGCAGAGGTAAGAGTATGCCAGTAGTAAGCTTCCCCAGTAGTTTTCCTGTGGAAGCATATTTTCGATTGGAAACCCGTTGGCAATGTTACTCTCAAGGCGCGCGGTAATTAGGATGCCACCTACAGTAAAACATGCCAAACCCTGCAACAGCAGTGATCGATTACTAAATCGATGAGAAAAAAAGCCTATTCTAAATAAAGCCATGCCTGCCATCATTAACCCTAAGACTCGCAGGCAATAGAACAGCGAATTTAGCAACATTGCATTAGCCATGGTGTGGCGATGGGCCATTTGGCCGAGCCAATTTGATTGATTGGCTCTGATTTCTGCATTCATAGCGTCTTGTGTAGGCATCCAATCAGTCATCAGTTCTTGCAAATCGGACTCACTCATATACGGCATTGCTACTGAAAGGAGATACATAATCGCGGCGGTTATCAGCACCGCTATGGATGCACCAATAAGGAGAAACCGAGGCGATTTATGGCGCAGACTAAAAACTATCATACCCATGACAGCATAGACAAATAAGATGTCGCCGTACCACAGTAGATACAAGTGTATCAGGCCAAAGCCGGCCAAAATACTCATTCGACGGTAATGTAGCCTTTTTGGGTCGACACCTTTTTCTTCTAAACCGGATGTCATCAGAATAATGCCCGCTCCGAAGAGCGCTGCGAAGATAGACATAAATTTCTGATCGGCAAAGAGGTGCGAGAAATAATAGATGGTTTGGTTTGATCCCGAAAAGTCACCGAAGCTCATAGGGTTGGAGTAGGCCGTAAAAATCATCGAGAATGACTGGATATTCATGACGAGTATGCCAAGCAAGGCGACGCCACGAATAATGTCTAAATTAACGAGTCGCAGTTTCTCTGCGATAGGATGCTGAAGCGTCGCTGATTTGGATGTTTCGATAGATTGCGAAAGTTTTGGTGTATTCATAAGGCTTACCTTCGCTGCTAGTTTATTGGCTCAGTGACTCTTCGAATGGCGGCCTTTTTTCGCCAACAGCTACTCGATCGCTGTTTCGGTCAATGTGTAATTGCCGGCAATTTCTTTTAAAAACCCTTGGTCGTCAAAATAGACCACAACATCTTCTTTTGTTTCAACTCCGGTCGCTGAGAGACGTCGGAATGGATAATCCCAGCGTGTTTGGTTAAATGTATCGGCAACAAGAGGGGTCCCCAGAACGAACTTCACCTGAGCTTTAGTCATGCCTATCTTCAATTTGTCGATCATTTCTTGATCGAGAATATTGCCTTGCTGAATGTCAATTTTGTGGACGCCAGGAAACTTCACCCAAGTGCAGCCAGAGGTTAGGAGCGATAAAAATACTAGGCTCAAAAGAATTATTCGCATGGTGGGGTTCCAGTTAGAGTCGAGAACATGGATAATAACCGGATACTCAAAAATAAAGAAGAGCAAACCATGAATCAGAAAGATCAGGAGCTAAAAAAGGCCGGTCTCAAGGTCACTCTGCCGCGGATCAAGATATTGCAAATTTTGGAGAGTACACCCGAATGGCATATGACGGCGGAAGATATCTATCAAGCGTTGCGTGATGCTCAAGAAGATGTTGGTATAGCGACGGTCTATCGAGTTCTTACTCAGTTTGAAGCGGCTGGACTTATTACTCGACACAGTTTTGACAGCGGTCCTGCGGTCTATGAATTAGATCGTGGTGATGGCCATGATCATATGGTTTGTACTGAGACAGGTAAGGTCGTTGAGTTTCAAGATGCTGAAATTCAAAAGATTCAAGCAAAAATTGCCAAAGACAATGGTTACAAGGTTGTTGGCCATAGCCTAGTGTTGTATGTAAAACCAATCTAACTATTTAAAAGCAGCCTACTCCTACTCTTTGAATGGAATTGAATCTGGTCCTATGCCAACACTGAAGCAAATAGAAGATTTTCTCAATGCATGGGCGGATCTAATGTGGAGTACTCCACTCGTTGTCTTGCTAGTGGGTGGTGGTATATTCTTTATGGTTTACTCGCAGTTCCGGCCCTATCGGTACTTTGGCCATGCGATTGATCTTTTACGTGGCACGTACAGCGACCCCAATGACCCTGGTCATATTCCTCATTCTCAAGCCCTAGCAACGGCTCTTTCTGGCACCCTTGGCTTGGGCAATATTGCCGGTGTCGCCATTGCGATTAGTATGGGCGGTCCGGGTGCAGTGTTTTGGATGTGGGTGACTGCCATTGTTGGCGTTTCGACCAAATTTTATACTGCATCACTGGCGGTTATGTATCGGGGAAAGGATGCTGATGGGACTGTGCAAGGTGGTCCGATGTATGTGATCACCGAAGGTATGGGAAAACGCTGGTACCCTTTAGCTGTCGTATTTGCACTGGCGTGCACTATCGGCGCTCTGCCACTTTTTCAAGCCAATCAATTTATTCAACTTCTGCGCGACGTTGTGGCAATCCCTTCTGGAATAGCGACGGCCGAAAATCATTTTGCTTTTGATCTAATATCTAGTTCGGCGGTGGCCATTTTGGTGTGGCTAGTAATAGCGGGACGTATTGAGCGTATTGGGCGAATAACCGTGAAGTTAGTTCCTTCGATGGTGCTCTTGTATCTTTACATGACAGGTACCGTTCTCTATACCTTTGCTGCGGATATTCCTGCCACTTTACTGTTAATAGTTACTGATGCCTTCACCGGCGAGGCGGTAGCCGGAGGCTCTGTAGGTGCTGTTATCTTGATTGGTGTGCGGCGTGGCGCTTTCTCTAATGAGGCTGGCATTGGCACGGAGTCCATGGCCCATGGTGCGGCTAAAACGCAGGAACCGATTAGAGAGGGTATTGTGGCCATGGTTGGGCCAGTGATAGACACCTTAGTTGTGTGTACCTGCACCGCCTTAATTATTTTACTGACCGGGGTCTGGCAGAGTGCCGAGGGCGTGGAAGGGGTGACCATGACGGCTCGAGCGGTCCAGCAAGTGTTCCCAAACACCGGAATTTACCTATTATTAGTCATGGTGGGTTTATTGAGCTTTAGCACCATGGTCACTATGTGGTTCTACGGCGCTAAATGCACTGGATTTCTTCTCGGCTCTGATCGTCAGCATTATTATACACCGGTCTATTTGGCACTGCTGCTTGGGGGTGCTGTGGTTTCAATGGATATCGTTAACGGCCTTATTCTGGCCACCTATGCAACGATGGCCATACCGACGATGATTTCTGCTTTGTATCTATCCCCAAAGGTCAATCAAGCGGCGAAGATTTATTTTGCTGCGTTGCGTAACAAAGACTAGCTACAGTAATTTTTCAATGTGCTTGGCAAGTGCATCGGGCTTAGTGACCGATGCAAAACGCTCTATTACCTGACCCTCACGATTAACTAAAAACTTGGTAAAGTTCCATTTAATACTATCTGTTATAAGCCCTTTGGCCTGTTTAGTCAGGTAGCGATAAAGCGGGTGTTGCGCAGCGCCATTAACGTCAATTTTTCCCATCACTGGAAAGCTAAGTCCATAATTGAGTTGGCAGAATTCTTGGATAGAATCATTGTTGCCTGGCTCTTGCGCACCAAATTGATTGCACGGCATTGCTACCACTACCAGTCCCCGTTCGCTATAGTTGTTGTGCAGTATCTCTAAACCTTCATACTGGGGCGTAAAACCACACTGACTGGCGGTATTCACGATAAGTACTACTTTGCCTTTATAGTCAGCCAATGATTGTTCTTGGCCATTGCTGGTGGGTACAGTGAAATCATAAATGGTTGTTGATCTTGTCACGGTTAACATCCTTATCGATAAAAATTATTTAAAGCAGTGCTCTGATGCAGGGAAAGCGCCGCTTCTAACGTCATTGCCGTAGGCAGTGATAGCCTCTTGAATGCTGTCTTTGCCAGCAAGAAAGTTCTTGGTGAATTTGGGTAGCCGCTGCGAAATACCGAGCATGTCATGCAATACCAGAACTTGCCCGTCAGTATCTGCGCCAGCACCAATGCCAATAACAGGAATACTCAACGCGCTACTTAAAGCGGCACCCAGAGATGAGGGAACGCATTCTATAACCATAAGGTCAGCGCCAGCTTCTTCGAGAATCAGCGCTTCTTGAATCATTTGATCAGCCGCTGCATCTTCTTTACCTTGGACTTTGTAGCCGCCGAGCTTGTGCACTGATTGCGGAGTGAGGCCCACATGGCCACAGACGGGAATACCCCTCTCGCTGAGCAAATAGACTGTATCTGCCAGCCATTCGCCCCCCTCGAGCTTAACCATTTGCGCGCCAGCCTGCATAATAACTGCGGCATTATCAAGGGCATTAACTTCTGTGGAGTAAGACATAAATGGCATATCACTCACCAAAAGAGAACGATTGTTACCCCGCTTAACGGCAGCAGTGTGGTAGGCCATTTCATCAACGGTGACTGGGATCGTGCTATCCCGGCCCTGAATGACATTGCCCAGTGAGTCCCCTACCAGCGATACTTCGATGCTAGAATTTTCGATTAAGCGTGAAAAGGTGTAGTCATAGGCCGTAATAGCTGCAAACTTTTCGCCATTCTCTTTCATCGCACTTAATGTTCTTATGGAAATTGTTTTCATAGTGTCGACATGACCTCAAACGTGACGCAATCCCCCACTTTACTATGTTTCTAGTATTACATGGAAGAGACGCTGAGTGTCTCTTCCATTGGGTGTGGATTGTAGTAGTGGCGACCTGAACGTGTTTGCAATATGTAGCGCACTAAGTTTTGGTAATCACTTTCATTTTCACAATTCGCTAAATTTATCTCTGACGTATTCACAATGAGTAGCGGGGTATCATCATAGTGATAGAAAAACTGTGTGTATGCATCGTTTAATTGTTGTAAATAAGATTCTTCGACAGGTTTCTCAATAGCATTTCCTCGACGCTGGAGTCGCTCGTACAAGGTTGCTGTTGGTGCTTGCAAATAGATGACTAAATCAGGTTTTGGTAGATCGGTAATTATGTTGTCATAAACTGTTTGGTAGAGTCTATATTCGTCATCCTCCAAGGTTACTCTCGCAAACAATGGGTCCTTGTCGATCAAAAAGTCTGAAACGCGTACCTGCTGAAAAATATCACCCTGTCGTATTGCCTGTAGTTTTTGCATACGTTGGAATAAAAAATGTAATTGAACGGGTAGGGCATGCGTTCGTCGGTCTCTGTAGAAGCGCTCAAGAAACGGATTGGTCTCAGGTTCTTCTAACAAAATATCATAGTTAAAGGTCGTGGCAAGACGTTTGGCTAGCGTGGTTTTACCGACACCGATAGGGCCTTCAACGGCAATATAACTAGGTATGGATATAGCCGATCGCTCTAAATTTAGATTCACTAATAGACTATCGTCCACGGATGACCTCAATATTATTCTTTATCGCCACTAAAGCTTTACGATACCTTGATCGGCACAGTTTGCCAACAAATCGGCCGCGCTTTTGCCTTGTGCGCTGAAAAAATGGCCATCTAATTCTAATAACGGCACTAAAACAAATGCGCGCTCGCCCATTCGAGGATGTGGAATGGTTAATCGTTCACTAACTATTTCGAAATTTGCATAGGTCAATATATCGAGATCAAGCGTTCTAGCTCCCCAGCGAAGCTCTCGTTTGCGCTGGTGTTGGTCTTCAATTTCCTGCAGGTAATCTAAAAGTTGCAGAGGTTGCAAGGTGGTTTTTAGTCGCGCCACGGCATTAACATAATCGGGTTGATCCTGAGGGCCTATGGGGCTGGTACTGTAAAACGAGGAGAGCTTAAATTCGTGGATATTAGCATGCTGTCTAATCGTTTCCACTGCCCTATTTAATTGATGCTGCGGATCACTCATCGAGCCAGAGAGGTTGCTGCCGAGACCGATATAGGAGATATTCATTAGGCTTCGGAGGTTTTTTTCTTTCTGGGGCCTCGACTACGACGCCTTTTTTTCATAGTTTTACCCACCTCATCAGCCATCTGTTGCTGTTCCTCGGGGTTAGCCTCCTGATACTTTGTCCACCATTGCCCTAGGCCATTAAGCTCTTCACCGGCTTGTTCACGCAGTAAAATAAAATCATACCCGGCCCGAAAGCGAGGGTTTTCGGCTAAGCGTTTCGCACGCTGACCACCACGTCTTGGCAACTGCAATTGCAGATCCCAAATTTCACGCATCGGAATAGTAAAGCGTTTTGGAATAGCGGTGATATGAATCTGCTTGGAAATGATCTCACTGGATGCTTTGCTCAACGCATAACTCGCAGAATTTCCTTTCGCTCTCAAATTCTCCGCCAGTTTTGCCACCGCAGGCCAAAGCAATGCAGCGTAGATAAAGGCAGGGGTAACTCTCTGATTAGAGCTAATACGACGGTCGGTATTTATAAATGCTTGCTCAAATAAACAGTTAGCATTGCTGCTGCCGTCATTGGCCAGACGATTAGCTTGAGGAACTAAATAATCGAACAATTTATATTCCCGCAGTAAGACGTATATTGCCGCACCTTTTCCGCTCATAAACAGCTTTAGAGTCTCATCAAACAATCGGGGTGGGGATACCTGGGCCAGATTGGCAGACAACTTACTCATAGGCTTTGCGCTACGAGCGTCAATACCAAACCCTAATTTAGCCGCAAATCGGACGATGCGAAGAAGTCGCACAGGATCCTCGCGATAGCGGGTAGACGGGTCTCCAATGATCCGAATAGTCCGACTGTTGATATCGTCCAGTCCACTAGTAAAGTCGTGGATGCTATTGTCGCTAGGATTGTAATAAAGCGCATTGACGGTAAGATCTCGGCGGCTGGCATCTTCATTTACGGATCCAAAAATATTATCTCGGGTTAGCATTCCCGTCTTACTTTGCTGTCTCAGGCCTATATTTTTATTTCCCGCACCTTGGCTTGTTTGGTCATTGGAGCGAAAGGTGGTTACTTCGATAAGTTCGCGGCTGAACTGTACATGAACGATTTGGAACCTGCGGCCAATGATGCGTGATCGTCTAAATAAAGACTTAACTTCTGAGGGCTCTGCATTGGTGGCTACATCAAAATCTTTAGGCTTGATGCCGAGGAGTAAGTCGCGCACAGCCCCACCAACTACATAGGCATCAAATCCAGCGTCTTGAAGAGTTTCGACAACTTTCCGAGCGTCTCTACTGATCATGTTGGCGCTCAAAGAGTAGTCGGCGCCATCTATAACCGAGGGGTTTGATGATTGAGTTTTATCGTCAAAATAATTGAGGATGCGTTTAAGCATTGATTGCTAACCAATAGTCTTTGATGAGGTGCCAGTTTAACAGAGGATCGTACCCGCGGTGTGACTTATTAGCATTGGGAAATAGGGTAGCCCTGCGATTATACTGTGATCCCTGCAAAGCAAAAGGGGCTGTCAAAAGACAGCCCCTTTAAATGAGCTTTGAGGCCTAAGCCTACCAAACCCTTTCGCAATCCAACGTTATTATTATTGTTAGTTATTATTATTACCCACACAAACAATGTGGAATTCGTATTCTCAGTTATTAATCTATCCACTTCAAGCATTTCGTGCGTTTTTATGAGAATTTCTGTGGTTTAAGCTTCAAATTAAATTTTCTTAATCCGTTTTACGGCTAATTCCAAGTTTATTGCGTCGTTGCCAAAGGCTTTTACGGCTAATGCCTAGCTTTTCCGCCAGTATGGTTTCACTCATTGTGTCTTGGTTGTCTAATACAAATTGCGTAAAGTAATTAGTGAGTGATAGAGCGTCATCACCATTAGCAGACATGGCTAACGACGTTTGATGCTGTTTTTGAGTAGGGCTGCCTGATTGATGATCTAGCCCTAACATGGCAGGAGAAATTTGTTCTCCTGCCTCGAGTAAAATAGCCGCCTGATAAAGCGTATTTTTCAGTTCCTTGATGTTTCCCGGCCACGTATTTTGACTCAGGGAATGCATGCCATTCTTTGAAATAGTGACGGCATAGTTTAGTTGTTGGCTAAATTGGCCTAAAAAATAGTCGGTCAACTGAACAATATCAGCTGGCCGCGCTCTCAGAGGGAGTACCTCTATATGAATAACATTAATAGCGAGCCAGAGATCCTCACGAAATAGGCCTATTTTAGAGAGTTCATTTAAATCTCTCGTTGTAGAAGCCACGACGCGAACATTACTGGTTTTGATCAACTTCAATATATTGTCTTGTAAGTTAGCTGGAAGTTGACATAGATCTCTTAAAAACACACTTGCTGGGTCATTTTGTTTGGTCACCAGATCAATATAATGTTTGATTTCATTTTCTGCCACAGTTACGCAATTAATAACTGTGAACAGCCTATCACTCAGGGTGCTAGCGTGATGAATTGCTCTGGCAATAGCCTGCTTGCCGCTGCCTGTTTCACCTGAGATCAGCACCGGCGCGTTTGTGGGTGCTACTTTGCGAATAGTGTTTAAAATATTGAGAGTTTCAGGGCTATTCCCAAGAAGAGGGGCTTGAGTTGTGGTGATAGGTACGCTTCCATGAGACTCATGATCTAAGATTCGTTTCACTGAACTGATTAATTCTTCATGGTCGAAGGGTTTAGAAATATAATCGGCGGCTCCTTGTCGCATGATATCGACGGCTGATCTTAAACTGGCAAAGCTGGTCATAATTAGAACGGGAACATTACCAACAGCGCCAATGAGTTCTGCGCCAGAGCCTCCTGGAAGTCGCAGGTCACTAATGATTAAGTCAAATTCATTAAGATTGAAGGTATTTAGTGCCGCTTTAACACTCACCGCTTGTTCGGTTTTATAGTGATGTCGTTCAAGCAGTTTGACAAGAGATATTCTGATGATCTCTTCATCCTCTACGACTAAAATTCTTTTACTAATAAAATTCACGTCTTTATAAACTCAAACAATTTAGGTGTATTTCTATATTTCTATATTTCTGTATTTCTGTATTTTAAGCAGTTTATTGCCAAGGCTCCACATTCTACTCCTTGAGTTTATCAAAGGTTAGGGCAACGGTGGTTCCGCAGTCGCTATTTTGTGCAGGGCTTGAAATTGCAATATCGGCACCCAGGCCCTTGGCCAAATTGAAGACAACCCATAGGCCTAGTCCAGTTCCTTTTCCTTGATCTTTGGATGTAACAAAGGGCTCAAATAACTGTGACTGCAGATCTTCCGCAATGCCAGTGCCCGAGTCATTAATAGTTACCTTTATTTTGTCACCGCTTGAATTTGCCAATATGGTGACTTCGCTGTGAGGTGGAGATGCATCTCGGCTATTGCTGAGTAAGTTTAGAAAGACTTGGATAAGTTGGTGGTAGTCACCCAAAATGTCTAATTCAGTCGCTATATGACAGCTAAAGGTCAGCGTTGATTCATTATCGGCAAGCGTTAAAAGTTGTATGGCTTCTTGACACGCTTTGTGCAAATTGACCCTCGTAAAATGATGGCCAGAGGACTTATCGCCACGTGAAAAACCAATCAGTGACTCAACGATTCGATTAATGCGATCTGTTTGAGAAAGGATATGCTGAGCAGATGCACTGATTTGATCAGGCTGTGTCTCATGTTCTAAATTTTGTGCAATACAGGCTATTCCAGTGACTGGATTGCCTATCTCATGGGCAACTCCAGCAGCGAGCCGTCCCATAGATGCAAGCCGCTCATTGTCGATTGCTTTTTGGATTAGCACCACAGATTGAGTTTTTTCTTCTATCAGCAGAATGATATTATCATTGATGTCTTCCATCGATAATTGTGTCGACTTTTGAAGGTTGAACCAGCGAATGCTGCCATTGAGATCCAATCGCACATTATCTTTGCTAACATCACCACTGACGATAAAGGCAGTTAGCTCAGTTCTCCAGGGGTCGGGAAGATCTCGTAAGGAACTTCCTGAGGCGGTAACCGAATCTATACAGGTATAGTTTGAGATGGCCGCATTCCACTTTAGAATTTCTCCGTTTTGATCAAGTGCAATAATACCAATCGGCAATTTATCGAGTATTTCACTATGGTGTACTCGAAGCTTATTGAGTTCGCTAGCGATACCGGTCAACTGATCCCCGTGCACGGCTAGTACAGATTCGAGGAGAAAAATATCTTCTTGTCGTGTACCTGAGGGGGCAGGCAGCGGCAGTGCTTGGCTCATTATCTTATCTGCCGCAAGGACGCCAAAACGCAGATTTAAAGAAGCGTTAATAGCATCCCGAATTTGGCGGAGAGCCCCTGGCCTTGTTTCGGTGCTATCAAAACTCAGGCTAGTTAGTGCTGATTGAATCTCGTTATCTGCCTCCTTGCCTAGCACTAAAAATAGTTGCTGGTTCATTTCGGCAATATTTTTTTGGTTTATCTCCACGCGCACAGGTATGTAGACATTGTCAGCCATACATATGGAGGCAAAGACTTTTTGTTGGTCATCCATTTTATTAAAAATAGAAAATAAGGTGCACAGGGTGATATTGAGTATCAAGGCTTCTATTGCCCAGACCTCCCAAGCCTGCATACCGAATAGCAGTGGCTTTTCAATAAGTGGCACCTGCCAATACCAATCACCAAATATTAGTGGTAGTGCCAGTGTGATCATCCATACAGACATACCACCACAGAGACCTGCGATAAATCCTCGTCTACTGGCCTTGGGCAAGTAAATGGCGGCTATCATTCCCGGCATAAGCTGAGCCAATCCAGCAAACCCAACGAGATATAGATCGGTGATGCTTCGACTTTTAGCAATAAAACTTAGCAAAATACAAAACATCATCAGTCCGATTGCAATCGTAAAGTAGCGACGATCAATCCATTGGGCCAAATTTTTGGGCTCAGAGAGCTTCTTGTCAGGCAATACAACACTATTAAGAATCATCCTTGTAGCAAACATTATAAGGCTGCAACAAAGCGCTAGAGCCATCAGAATGACACTGGCGGCACCCAAGCTAGCGATGATTGGCTGTTCTAGCGCTAGGGGTAAAGCAAAAAGGTATTCCTGAAAGGTAGAGCTAGTTTGCAGCGATAGGCCGCTCCACAACAAGGGGAAAATAGGTATGCAGGCCAACAGCATCAACAAAGGGTATGCCCACGACATTGTGCTGGCTTGGCGATCTGTAATAGCTTCAGAGACAAGCATATTGAAGTTCGCTGGAAAAGAAACGCCAGCAGCCAGGAAAATGATGAATAGACTATAAGATGAATCAAAACGTTTTATGATTGTTTGCTGGCCACTGTCCATTACCCACAAATTCATCTTAGTAATGCTGCCAAATTCTGCATTTACAGCAATCCATGTTGATAAACTCAATGCCAAGATAAGCAGAATGCCTGCTGCAGCCATTATCCATCTAAGTTGCTGTACACCGCCTGTTTTAATGGATTGTCTCACTGTTAATCCAATCACAACTAACAAAAGTGAGCAGGTGATTAGTGTGATGTCGACATTAAAAATGCTGTTGACTAAAGATTCTGTCGCCAGTATCTGGGCAACAATTAGTGGGATAATGGCGAGCGTGGTTGCCAAACAGCTGATGACAGCGACGCTTTTTCCGCGATAGCGAAATATCAGGAAATCTACTGACGTGGCTAGCCTAACTATGCTGCTGAGTCGACGAATCGGGAACAGTACAAGGGGTGCGATGACAAACACTAAAGAGAAGCCAAACAATGCTAAAATCATGCTGTATCCGTAGCGTCCAGCCATTTCGATAGAGCTCGTCGCTAGGAGTACGCCAGTGCTCGCGAAAAGAGCCAACGCTAAAGTAAAACTTTGGCTTTTCGGATCAGTCCTCGCATTGATCTTTCGCGTTATGAGGCAGGCGATGACAATGATCAGAGGGGTAAACAGCACGATCTGGTTGTTCATTGTTTAGTTCGCTCACGCTGTAAAATAAAAGTAGAAAAAACCAATAATCCCCAGACTAAAAAGAGTCTGAACCAATGTCCAGAGGGCTCCAGCGCCCATTGAATGGCGAGAGGGAAAACGACAATACATAGCAGTAGTAGTGTTGCAACTAATCGATAATTAAACATAGACGCCGTTTTTTTAAATGGTTACACCGAGTCGATCTTTGATGGTATTGAAGGTTGCTCTGCAAAGCAAACAAAGCCCCTCGATGAACTTTAAAATCCATTGGGTGCAGGTACTTTTAACGTGGCGGGCAATTTGCTTTGATCCCAGTTTTCAGTGGCCCAAGATATTATCTCAGCAGGCGCAAGAACCCTTAAATAGTTTGGAGGAGACTGCTTTAGCCAGTCCAGCGCGACCCATAGATTAAGAGACTCATTATCTGGCGGTAAGCCGGCAGCCAAATTTTGTTTACTCAATTTTTGCCCGTCTTTGGTTACAGCGATTGGAACATGAGCGTAAGATGGTTGTTTGTATCCAAGACATTGCTGCATATAGATCTGGCGAGGAGTTGAATCGAGTAGGTCAGTACCTCGCACCACTCGTGTAACTCCCTGAAATGCATCATCTACGGTAACGGCAAGTTGGTATGAAAATAATTTATCACGCCGTTGAATGATAAAGTCACCTACTGCTGAACATATGTTTTGGCTAATGTGACCCATAATTTGGTCTTCAAAAGTCACGACGCCAATGTGGTCATGCAACGCTAGCCGTGTTGCGTGGTTTTGTGCATCCAACCCTCGTGTACGACAGCGGTTATCATAGACACCATTTAATTCAGATATACGCTTGCGATTGCATTGACAGTGGTACGCCAAATGCTTATCCGTTAAAAAGGTTAGTGCTTCAGCATAGGCTTGCAGACGATGACTTTGGTAAAGAACCTGGCCATCCCAACATAAACCATGGGCTTCAAGTTGATTTAGGATGTGTTGACTTGCGCCGCTGATTTCACGAGGGGGATCTAGATCCTCTATACGCACCAGCCACTGTCCGCCATGAATTTTTACGTCGAGGTAGCTGGCAAGGGCGCATACTAATGAGCCAAAATGGAGAGGTCCTGAAGGCGAGGGCGCAAATCGGCCAACGAAATTTTCTTGTACCATGCCTAGTGCCAATGAGTTTCGCGCTCAAGCTGAAACCAGCTAAGAATCAGACTAGTATCAACCCCCAGTAAGCTGCTTTTCCTTGATTTCATCTAAGGTCTTACAGTCGACACAAAGATCTGCCGTCGGCCGTGCTTCCAATCTTCGGATGCCAATTTCAATACCACATTGGTCACAGAAGCCATAGTCATCTTCTTCGACACGAATCAGTGTTTTATCAATTTTCTTAATGAGCTTGCGTTCACGATCACGAGTACGCAGCTCTAAACTAAATTCTTCCTCTTGAGTGGCACGATCAGCGGGATCGGGAAAATTAGCCGCTTCATCTTTCATGTGGGTAACGGTTCGGTCAACCTCTTCCATCAGCTCATGGCGCCATGCTTTTAAAATCTGCTTAAAATGCTCGCGCTGATTTTCATTCATGTACTCTTCATTCTTTTTTTCCACGTAGGGACTCAACCCATGAAGTGTGACTGAGCTTTTAGGAGCTACTTTCCCTTTCTTCGCTGCTGGTTTTGCTTTTGCTTTTGCTGTGGTCATGAATACATTCCGCTGTTGGTGTATCGCCCAAAAAACGACGAGAGTTTATAGAGATATTTTAACAATTAAGCAAGTAAAAATTACGAATTTTCAGAATCTATGTAAAAAATAGTACACCTAAGAGCTGTGATAATAGTAGACCATTGTTACAATACTGCACTGCAGCGAGCGTTTTTTTAATACCGCCAAGGTATATTGCTGTTTAATTTTAAGGGTTCCGCGTCTGATGTTAAATTCTCCTCAGTTATTTCCGGCGACATTTGTGAGGCGCTATAAGCGCTTTTTCGCGGATATTATTGATGGCCAAGGTAATCTGATAACTGTCCATTGTCCGAACACTGGGTCAATGAAAAATTGTCAGGTGAAGACCTCTAGTTGTTGGTATTCGTTATCAGATAATCCCAAGCGTAAATTGCCCGGGACCCTAGAAATTGTCACAACCAGTTATGGCCAGTTGGCTGGAATCAATACCATCAGAACCAATGGTTTAGTCGCGGCTGCTTTGGCCAAAAATCAAATTCCCTCATTAGAGGCCTATGATTTAGTTACGCCAGAAGTCCGCTATGGGTCTGAAAAAAGCCGGATTGATTTTTTGCTCAAAACGTCAGTTGGTCAGCTACCAGACTGTTATGTCGAAGTAAAAAATGTCACGCTTGATATGGGCGATGGTCTTGCCATGTTTCCCGACTCAGTGACTACGCGCGGCACCAAGCATTTGCGTGAATTAACCGAGATGGTCAGTTTAGGAAACCGTGCAGTATTGTTATTTTGTGTACAGTTAAGTGCTGCCGAACGAGTTGAAGTTGCCGCCGATATTGACCCTGAGTACGCCAAAACCATGGCATTGGCGGTCGCTAAAGGAGTCGAGGTTATAGCGTGGCGAACCAAGATAGATACTGAGGGAATTAGTTTACATCGGGCGATTAAAGTACTGACTCCACCTTAAATTACGGTTGTTAGGGATCAATTAACAATCTGATTTTAAACGATTATTTACTTTTATTTGCCAGCGGGGTATAAACTCTAGTTTTGGCAGTTACATGCAAAGGCCTGACAACACTATGCCGGCAAACAAAGTTATTGGCACGGACATTCTGACCGGAACAGGTAACCGACATTTGGTTAACTTGATTTCAGATAAATCGAAAGACGACCAAACGCCGTCTTTGAATATGCAGATCCACCAGAAAGTATTGGAGCCTTTCATGGCGTTAAAGGCGGCTGCAGCTATTGAAGGCTTTGATCTTTGTATCTGTAGCGCCTATCGATCATTTGATCGCCAGCGGGTTATTTGGAATGACAAGTTAGCCGGGCTGCGGCCGGTCCTCGATCAGTTTAGTAACCCCATTGACCTAAGCCAACTTGACGATTGGCAGAAAATTCAAGCGGTATTGCGTTGGTCGGCTTTGCCTGGAGCATCGCGCCATCACTGGGGGACAGATTTTGATATCTATGATGCTGGAGCGATGATTGCCGATTATCAAATTCAGCTAGTGCCTGAGGAGTGTAAAGGCACTGGCGTTTTCGCACCGATGCATGGATGGTTAAATAGCATGCTGTCGAGCAGCAAAAAAGATTTCTATGGATTTTATCGACCCTATGCAGTTGATCGTGGAGGAGTGGCTCCTGAGCCTTGGCATTTAAGTTATCGGCCGATTGCTGATGGTTATGCTGAGCAGCTTAGCGCCTCCATCATCATTCAGCAGTTACTCCATGATGGAAAACTAATGTACCTTGATACTGTCATTGCGCATATTGATGAAATCATGGAGCGCTTTGTTAAGTTGTAACTCAATTCCTGAAGGTGTTTTTATCAATGGTTAGAGAAGAGTTTGTTTGGCAACATATTAGAGATGAGGCTAATCAACTGGTTGAGTCCGAACCGGCAATATCAGCATTTTTACAAAGATCTATCCTTGACCACTCAAGTTTTTCAGAGGCACTGGGACATATCTTGGCTGGCCAGCTGGTTGATTCTAATTGGACTAGCACCAGTCTAAGTAAAATCATAGTTGAAGCACTTGAGGCGGATAGCCAGATTGCAACTAACGCATACTTAGATTTGTCAGCCAGCTTTGAGCGTGATGCAGCCTGTGACAAATATCTTACGCCGCTGCTATATTACAAGGGCTTTCAGGCCCTCCAGTTGCAGCGTGTAGCCAGCTGGTTCTGGGAAAATGGTCGGTGTGAAGTTGCATTTTTTCTGCAAAGTAGAATGGCAGAAGTTTTTCATGTTGATATTCATCCAGGAGCAAAACTTGGCTCAGGCATTATGCTTGATCATGCCACTGGATTGGTTATTGGTGAAACCGCGATAATCGGAAATAATGTGTCAGTCTTACATTCTGTAACACTGGGTGGAAATGGCAATAGTGGTGGTAAACGCCATCCTACCATTGGCGATGGAGTGATGATTTCGGCCGGTGCAAAACTTATTGGTGATATTAATATCGGTGAGGGCACCAAGATTGGTGCTGGCAGCTTGGTACTTAAATCAATGCTAGCTCATGCAACTGTGGTTGGTGTTCCTGCCTCCGTTGTAGGAATACCACTTGATGAGATTCCCGCATTAAACATGAATCAAAATTTAGACGGCTAGGAGTATGTAAAATGGCTGAAAAAGGTATTTTGGGATTACTCAATCGGCGTGTTGTGCTAACGATAACTCATTCATTGCATGGCCTTGCAGCGGCATTTAAAACCCAAGAGGCCTTCCGGTGTGAGGTGGGCGCTTGCGTTGTACTTATTCCGTTAGCCTTTTGGCTGGCGGAATCTAACCTGCAATTAGTTTTATTGATTGGTGCGTTGCTATTCGTATTGACCACAGAGTTACTCAATACTGGACTTGAGATAATAGTCGATCGAATAGGCCTAGAATTCCATGAATTGTCCGGACGGGCAAAAGATGTTGGGTCTGCCGCCGTTCTAATATCCCTAGTCTTTTTCCTTATAGTGTGGGGTCTTATTCTCAGCGAAAATATTAGTCGTTTTTAAAGGCGTTAGAGACAGATCGAGGCGAGATGGGATATTTGTTTTTCGAGTAAAAGCTGTCGTTGTTCAGGAAAGCCTTGGAATACGACTGAGTGGTCTTCCAATTTGCTAAATCTAGCGATAGAACTCAATTGATCAACGTCATATTCGATGATTTTTAAGGCAATAATACCGATGTCGATGCGATTCGATAGCGATAGTGAGGCTGCTTTTAAAGTGGCTATACTTTCGTGATATCTAAAGGTTGGCAATGATGAAATACTGTCACTGCAAAGTGTCCAGTTGATCGCCAGTTCAATTCCAAGTTTAACGGACAGTCGCTCAAGTAGCTGTTGCAGAGAATACATGGCCATCAAGCAAACTAAAATATGTTGTTTTGAGCATTGTGTTGAGCGGATAGAAAAACATATTCCTCCGTTACCACCCTCTAATCGTTGACCTCCATAAAGCTCTATTGTTCGCTCCACACAGAGGTCAATATGTTCAAACAGCAATTCAAGATTTTCGTGATTAAGTTGTTTATCTAAACTTTTTCGATTTTTAATCGTTCCAGTGACGACTGAACAGTAGTAGCCGCCATTTGAATGATTATCTAACTCTCGAGAGTTAGATAAGAGTGGTTGAAGCCTTTTTTCTAATTCACGTATTTCGTCAACCATGGGATCGCTACTTCCCGGTAAACGGTTGGTTAGAGATCTTAAACGACGAGAAATTCGGTCGGTGAGTTGATAACAAGCATAGGTGCAAGCTGCTGAAAATAGCAGCCATAAGAGCGCCCATAAAAAGAATACATTTG
Organism: uncultured Cellvibrionales bacterium; assembly: GCA_913031645.1. Classification (GTDB taxonomy): domain Bacteria; phylum Pseudomonadota; class Gammaproteobacteria; order Pseudomonadales; family Porticoccaceae; genus HTCC2207. Next base: position 41,708 of record CAJWFB010000003.1, on the reverse strand, counting down.
AGTGCGCAGCGTAGATTGGCCCGCTGTTAACAGCGATCACTAAGGTCCCGGCGAGGGACTCATCAAGCAGGATATTACGTTTAAATATCTCCAGGTTAGCTGGCGCTTTTTGAGCTTGAGAGCTTTGTACTATTAGAGTATTTTCAACATCGTACAAGCTGGCACTGTATATCGCCGTATCTTTGGTTGCATTGCGCAGAGTAAATTGAACAGCAATGATATCGCTGGTAAATAAAGGTGTTCTAATGACTTCGGCTAATTGACTGAGCGTCGCATTGCTTTTCTCCTCAACCCTTTGATGAGAGAGCTTTGAGGTCTGAGTGTCAATGATTACCCAGCTCAAAAAGCCAAATAGTAAGAGGCTAGAGGCAATTATAGACGGCAGTTTCACGTTGGTAGCGTATTGACGCTGCATCCTCGAGCCCTTAAACAATTTATTTTCTCTCTATTCTATCCTATTCAATTAGTTTTTATATAATAGGTATCTAAAAATCAACGGGATTACCCACTGTGTCAACTGTTTTACTTATTAATGTATCTGGGGAAGACAAGCCGGGAGTGACCAATGCGGTTACCGAGACTTTGGCTCAATTCGGCGTAACCTTGTTGGATATTGGTCAAGCCGTTATCCATGACCAACTAAATATGGGTATTTTGATATCCGTACCTTCAAATAAGCGTATTGAAGATGTCACTTCTAATGTTTTAGATACTCTCGACAGATTAAATATGCAGGCCATTTTTTTGCCTATTTCCAATGAGCGCTACCAAAACTGGGTAGGCCTACAAGGTAAACCGCGGCATATAGTGACCCTCTTATCACGGAATTTAGAGGCATCCCATCTTGCCGCCGTCACTAAGGTAACAGCAGAGCAAGGGCTTAACATTGATAAAATAGTCCGTCTATCGGGGCGCTTACCTCTGGGGCATTCGGACATCCGAGGACAAGCTTGCATAGAATTCTCTGCACGCGGCGAGCCAAATAATGCGGATGACCTGCGTAAGTCGCTGCTCAAGCTAGCGGGGCAGTATAATATCGATGTCGCCTACCAAGAAGACAATATTTTCCGTCGCAGTCGGCAGTTGGTAGTTTTTGATATGGACTCTACTTTGATTGATGCGGAAGTTATCGATGAACTTGCTATTGCAGCGGGCGTAGGTGATCAGGTTGCCGCTATCACTGAGGCCGCAATGCGGGGAGAGGTAGATTTCAAACAGAGCTTTGTGCAGCGCTTAGCGCTGCTTGAGGGGCTGAGTGAAAGCGTTTTGCAGACGGTTGCCGACTGCTTGCGTCTCAATGATGGTGCCGAGTATTTGCTTAAGAGTTTGAAACAACTGGGGTTTAAAACCGCTATTGTGTCCGGTGGCTTCACTTTCTTTGGACGCCATTTACAGGCCAAGTTAGGTGTCGATTACGTCTATGCTAATGAGCTGAATATCGCTGGAGGCGTTGTCACGGGTAAAGTTGCAGGCGACATTATTGACGGACAGCGCAAAGCTGAAATACTCATCGAGATAGCCAGGGAGCTTGGTCTTAGCCTTGAGCAAGTGATTGCCGTAGGCGATGGTGCAAATGATCTACCCATGCTGAATATTGCTGGTTTAGGGATCGCCTTTAGGGCCAAACCCTTGGTTAAAGCCTCAGCTAAACAGGCGATTTCAAATGTTGGCTTGGACGGAATACTCTATTTGCTGGGTTACAGTGACAAAGATATTGTTAACTTACATAGCAGTACCACGGGATAAAATAGGATATTCGTCGTAAAATGCAAAAAACACTATTAAACTTCAGTTATCATCAAGCCCAACCTCATTTTCGGAAATAACAACGATGGCCAATTATTCTACTAATGAATTTCGCTCTGGACTCAAAGTCATGCTTGATGGCGATCCCTGTTCGATACTAGAAAATGAATTTGTCAAACCGGGCAAGGGGCAAGCGTTTAGTAGAGTAAAGCTGCGTAATTTAAAGACTTCTCGAGTGCTGGAAAAAACCTTTAAATCCGGGGAGTCACTGGAAGGTGCAGATGTGATGGATCAGGATATGCAATATTTGTATACCGATGGTGATTTTTGGTACTTCATGGAGCCTGATACCTTTGAGCAGCATCAGGCCACGGAGAATGCAGTTGGCGATGCCCTGCAGTGGTTAAGCGAGCAAGACGTCTGTATGGTGACTTTATATAATGGATCGCCTCTTTCCGTGATGCCACCTAATCATGTCGAAATTGAAATCATTGAAACAGACCCTGGATTGCGTGGCGATACCGCACAAGGCGGCAGTAAACCAGCTAAGTTAGTCACCGGTGCAGTAGTGAAAGTGCCTCTATTCCTTGATCAAGGGGACGTGATTAAGGTCGATACACGAACAGGCGAATATCAAGGCCGTGTTAAATAGCCATCAGCGATTTAATCTGTTTTTTGGCAAGCAATAATGGCGCTTTATAATGAATAAATGGCAGCCAGGAGCTAGTCTAAATACCTTGCACCGCCGGGCGGTAATGCTCTCCTCCATACGCGAATTTTTCAAACAGCGCTCAGTGCTTGAGGTGGAGGTTCCGGTGCTAGGGAGATCGACTGTTACTGACCTCAATATTAATAGTATTGCGACTTCTTCCGAGGGTGCACAAGGCTATCTTCAAACCTCTCCCGAATATTTTATGAAACGATTACTGGCATCGGGCAGTGGCGACATTTATTCTATGGGTAAGGCATTTCGGGATGGTGAAATTGGTGTAAAACATAATCCTGAATTTACAATGCTTGAGTGGTATCGGTGCGGATGGGACGACCATCAATTAATGTCTGAGGTTGCCGAGTTAATGAAATTACTCCTAGCTGGTGAGGATGGCACCACGTGCGACGTCATTAAAATGAGTTACGCAGATTGTTTTTTCGATAGTCTTGGGTTTGATCCTCACAGTGCAGACCTCAGGGATTTACAATTGCTGGCCGCTAAGTTGGCCTCAGACAGTTGGTTAGATGAGACTCGTGCTAATTGCTTAGACCTCATCTTTAGTATTCAGATTGAAACGCAGCTCCCTCTGGGGGTGGCTATTATTTATGACTTCCCCGAATGCCAGGCGGCGTTGGCGCAGATGGGTCAAAACAGTGTTGGGCAAACTATTAGTCGAAGATTTGAGGCATTTTTGAATGGTGTCGAAATAGCCAATGGTTATCTCGAGTTAATTGACGCTAACGAGCAAGCTTTAAGATTTGAGCGCGACACAGAAGCCAGAAAGTGCCTTGATAGGCCTACTTTAGGGGTAGATCAAAACTTGCTTGCTGCGCTTAATAGCGGCATCCCAGCCTGCGCAGGGGTTGCTATTGGTTTAGATCGTCTTCTGATGGGAATCTTAGGTGTTGATTCAATTGATCAGGCACTGGCTTTTTCTTGGTTGCGTTGCTGATACTGTTGTTGAATTATTTAGCAGAGAAGTAGTGATTCATTGCCTTTGCTGGGTTGTCGTCTTTAAGATCGCCAATTTCGACTGCGGGCACTCCGGCAACCACTTTATGGGCGGCCACGTTTTTTAGTACGACACTCGCCGCGGCGACCATAGCCCCCTCTCCGATGTCGATATTGCCAAGAATGGTAGCACCGGGTCCAATTAATACGCCTTTACGAATTTTCGGATGGCGATCGCCACTATCTTTCCCAGTTCCGCCCAGCGTCACTGATTGCATGATAGAGACAGAATCTTCAATCACCGCAGTTTCACCGATAACTAATGCAGTTGCGTGGTCAATCATTACACCACTGCCGATGATGGCAGCAGGATGGATATCCACAGCAAAGGTAATAGAGATTCTATGTTGTAAAAGTAGTGCTAGCGAGGTTCTTCCCTGGAGCCATAATTCATGTGCGGCGCGGTATGCCTGTAGCGATAAAAACCCTTTAAAATAGAGAAAAGGTGAGCTGTAGAGATCGCATGCCGAATCCCGATCGACGGTAGCCTGTATGTCTCGGGCCACCATGATAATAATGGGCTCCTTAGCAAAAACCTCTTGCATAATCTCTTGCAGCATCGGTGCAGTCGCAGCTGTGCTAGCCAGTTTTTGTGCTAGATAGCTGCTCAGTGCCGTACCCAAATCGCTGTGATTCAGAATGGTATTTGCAAAGTAGTTGGCAAGATTCGGCTCTGCCGCTGCCGAGGCTTTAGCTTCAGCGGTAATTTTTTGCCAAATTTCTTGAGTAGTTAATTTTAATTTAGTCTTCATGGCGCCATTTTCCGTCAGCTAGTTTAAATATGCCAGCTTGTTCTTGCGAGAGTCCAAATATCAACATATTTTACGCCGGCATCGATTAATACCGCGGCTAGAGCACTAGAGGTGGCGCCAGTGGTCACCACGTCATCAACAATGGCTACCGTTTTATTTTCTAAAACAGGCAAAGATAGCGAAGTTTTTTTTGAATAGCGATGTCTCGCGGGCCTTATTGCAAACGCATGATGCATATCTTTGATACGTTGTGTCTTAGTTTTCAGGTGCTGAGGGCTTGAGTAGCTTTGGCGAAGACAGAGGTTGTTGAAGACTTTGATTGAGTTAAAGTGTTTTGCTAGAGCGATCGCTATCGCCTCTGTTTGATTAAAACCTCTTTTGAGCATCGTCCGCCAATGCAATGGCACTGGAATAATTATCTCTGGCATAGCAGAGCTCTGGTAAGTCTGTTCGATCACCTTAGCGAATAGTGCTGAAAGTTGCTTGATCTCTGGGCAGGAGGGATTGGTTTTTATGGCCATAATAAGCTGATCGATTGAGCCATGTTGATATTCAAAAGCTGCCACGCATCGCCGAAAAGGCGGTGGATATTTTTGGCATTGGGGGCATAGTTGGTTATTCTGGAAGCTGATGCCGCAGTGAGGGCAAGGGTTTTTAATCCATGGCAAATTACTGATACATAAATTGCAGAGGCAATCATTTGGTGATCTTACGGTGTCTCTACACAAGCAGCATAGACTTGGGAAAATGGTGCCTCGCACCCGATTTCGAACATCGGCTGGATTTGACTCCAATGTAAACCTCCATGTTTACCTGAACCTTACGCAAATTTTAGCTCACATTTTCGGTCGGGTCTGACTCCGTATCTAAATTGTTCACGCCGTGCGGTTCAGACGGTTCCGACTCACCATCTGTTTCAGTGTCAGCCAAACCATAGCCCTCACTTAAAATTCCACCCGGCACCTTGGGGGCATAATCTCGAGGGACTTGGACATCATCCATACTGATCAAAGGATTACCCTCTGCATCGAGTAGTGATACATCAGCGCCACCGGATTTTAGTAACTGCCGCCCGATTTCTGGACTTGCTAGGCGTATTGCACTGCTTGCTAAATGCTCATGTATTTGCCGATAGCTTTGAGCGATATTGGTGGTCAAGTGAGATACTGTAATAAAGTGCTCAGACACTTCTTGTTGGTAGCGTTTCAGTTGCTGATCACTCTGTTGCAGCTTTTTCTGAATATCATTTGTATCGTCAGCATTGGTATCAGTTGAGCGAAAAAAACCAAATGTAGCTATCGCGCCGGCTGCAAATGCTACGGCAGCTACGATAAATACTGTAAACCCTGACCATCCAGCGATAGCCGGCGCTACAGCAGCAACTGTAGATGCAGCATCAGTCATTGCAGGTACTGCGATAGGTGTTGTAGTTGTGAGTACGTCCAAAGATACAGCCTCTTTGTTTATAATCTGAATAAAAATCCAGTCCGTCCAGTTGATAACTATTTATACGCAAGATGTTTTTGTTTGATACTGCTTATTATACCGTAGATTTTAATTTTGTGGCGCTAAGGTGTTCTAGTTGAAAGAAATTAGTTTGCTCGTTACAGTTGCCTCTAAGCCCTAGCTCGATGATCAGCAGATGCCATCTCCGCGACAACGTTACACAAATGACCTTAAACAGCAGGGTTTTGACGCGGATATCTCTCAAGCCTCTGCGGTGGATGAGTTTGAGAAACTGTACTTAGCGATGATACAAAGACAGCAATATTCTTTGAAGAGTCCCTCGCGAAAACTAATCCAAAAATTATTTTATGCACCGCTGCCGGCACCAAAAGGCCTTTATTTATGGGGAGGGGTTGGCAGGGGTAAAACTTACTTGATGGATAATTTCTATGAGAGCTTACCCTTTGAGAATAAAATGCGGGTGCATTTCCATCGGTTTATGCGCAGAGTTCATCAAGAATTAACAGAACTCAAAGGTGAAATTAACCCACTTGCTAAGGTGGCAAAAACGATTGCCGATGAGACTTGTATTATATGTTTTGATGAGTTTTTTATTAGCGATATTGCCGATGCAATGATCCTTGCGACGTTACTTGAAGAATTATTTACGCTAAAAGTATGCCTGGTTACTACCTCAAATATTGTCCCGGACCAGCTTTACAGAGATGGCCTGCAGCGGGTCAGGTTTTTACCGGCGATCGATTTAATTAAACAACAGTGCAAAGTCGTCAATGTTGATGGTGGGACTGATTATCGCCTCAGGACACTTGAAAAAGTGCCTCTTTACTGTAGCCCGCTGAACCAACAATCGGCATCGGATATTGCCAACATTTTTGACCGATTGGTGCCGGTGGAGGGGGAAATAAAAGCGGGCGTCGACCTGGAGGTAGAGGGTCGTTCAATACCAGTTATTAAGCTCTCTGAAGATATTGTTTGGTTTAATTTCGCCGCAGTGTGCGAAGGGCCGCGAAGCCAAAATGACTACATCGATATTGCTCGCGAATTCCATGCTGTCATTATTGCCGATATACCGGCACTGGGTGCTGGTAACGATGATGCCGCAAGACGCTTTGTTAATTTGGTTGATGAGTTCTATGACCGCAACGTAAAGTTGGCAATATCGGCTGCACAGCCCCTACAAACGCTATATTCTGGCGGTCGACTAAGTTTTGAATTTGAGCGCACTCAGAGTCGTTTACTCGAGATGCAGAGCCATGAATATCTTGCTAGACCACACCGACCTTAATCGACTTTGTAAAAAAGTTAAACTTTGCTGTAAACAGCCCTTGTATTAGAGCTCTCTGATCATTACAATTCGCACCCTTTTTGGGGATGTCCCAAATCCAGGTAGGAAATAATGAAAACATTCAGTGCTAAAGCAGAAACAGTAGAACGAGATTGGTTTGTGGTTGACGCCGATGGAAAGACCTTGGGACGCTTAGCGACCGAAGTAGCTTCTCGTCTTCGTGGAAAGCATAAACCAGAATTTACCCCCCATGTCGATACGGGCGATTATATTGTCATCGTCAACGCGGAAAAAATCACGGTCACCGGTAACAAGGCTAAGGGCAAGATTTATTATTCGCACACTGGTTACCCAGGCGGAATTAAAGACATGACGTTTGAAAAGTTGATTGAGAAGGCGCCTGAGCGCGTTCTTGAGAAAGCAGTAAAGGGCATGTTGCCCCGCGGCCCACTGGGTCGGGAAATGTTTAGAAAGTTGAAGGTCTATGTAGGTGCGGATCATCCGCATACTGCACAGCAGCCTCAAACACTCGACCTGTAACGGACAGCGATTATGGCAGATACTCAATTTTATGGCACTGGACGTCGCAAGACATCCGCCGCACGTGTTTTCATGACATCTGGAAACGGTAATATTAAAATCAATAACCGCAGCATCGACGTTTACTTCGGTCGCGAAGTAGCTCGAATGATTGTTAGACAGCCCTTTGAAGTTGTCGATATGGTAGAAAAGTTTGACTTAAACATCACTGTAGCCGGTGGCGGAAACTTCGGACAGGCCGGTGCTATTCGACACGGTATTGCTCGAGCGCTAGTAAGTTACGATGAAAATATGCGTTCTCCATTGCGGAAAGCGGGCTTCCTGACTCGAGACGCACGCCAGGTTGAGCGGAAAAAAGTTGGTCTACACAAGGCGCGTAAACGCCCGCAGTTCTCCAAGCGGTAATTTTCGGTTTATTCAAAAGCCCGACCCATTGGTCGGGCTTTTTTTTGTCCAATAAAATCAGGCAGTTAACCTATTTTTAATGAATTACTCTGTTGCGTAAAAAATACAATTCCGGTAAAATCCCGTCGAAAGAAAACGCGTACTTTTTTTCGTAAAAAAGCTATTTTTTTTAAGATTTATCTACCCTAAAACCAAATATCTATGTTGAGGAACCGCCATGAATGGTGAAGTTGTCAATGAGAGCCGCCGAAAGTTTTTGTTAGGTGCAACCTCTGTTGTTGGAGGAGCCGGTGTCGTCGGTGCCGCGGTCCCTTTTGTCGCTTCTTGGCAGCCCAGTGCAAAAGCGAAGGCTGCAGGAGCCCCTGTCAAGGTCAATATATCCAAACTTGAGGTCGGCGCAAGAATGGTCGTTGAATGGCGTGGGAAACCGGTATACATCGTGCGAAGAACTGCAGAAACGCTCGCAGCGATCAGTCAAATTGATGACAATATATTAAGGGATGTTGATTCTCAAGAAGCTTCACAGCCAGATTACGTTGATGGCAGTGCACGCACTTTGGCCGGCAGAGAAGAGTATTTAATTTTAGTTGGGCTCTGTACTCATCTAGGTTGTGCTCCCTTATTTCGACCTGATGTTGGTGCGGCAGATCTGGGCGGTGATTCATGGATGGGCGGGTTTTTCTGTCCTTGTCACGGTTCCAAATTTGATCTTTCCGGACGCGTTTTTGCGGGTGTTCCGGCACCAAAGAATTTAGAGGTTCCACCCCATATGTATGAATCAGATAATGTTATTGTTATTGGCGTCGACGCAGAGGTTGCTTAATTATGAGTGAAGAAAAAGGATTTGCCGCCTGGTTAGATTCTCGGATGCCTACGCTGAAAATCTTGTGGAACGACCACATGGCGCAGTACTACGCACCCAAGAACTTTAACTTTTGGTACTACTTTGGTGTTCTGTCAATGGTGGTGTTGGTAATTCAATTGGTTACGGGCGTTTGGCTTTTGATGAGTTATCAAGGATCTGCAGAACAGGCATTTGCCTCTGTGGAATACATTATGCGTGATGTTGAATTGGGCTGGGTGATTCGCTATGCCCACTCCACAGGCGCCTCGATGTTTTTCCTTGTGGTCTATATGCATATGTTCCGTGGGTTGATGTATGGGTCTTACAAACCTCCGCGCGAACTAGTGTGGATTTTTGGAATGACAATCTACGTTGCCCTAATGGCCGAGGCCTTTATGGGCTATGTATTGCCTTGGGGTCAAATGTCTTACTGGGGTGCCCAGGTGATCATTTCATTGGTCGGAGCAATTCCAGTGGTGGGTGAAGATCTCACCACATGGGTTCGGGGTGATTATTTAATCTCCGGTATTACCTTGAATCGATTTATGTCTCTGCATGTGGTCGCGATACCAATTATTTTAATCGCATTAGTGCTCATGCACATCATCGCTCTGCATGATGTAGGGTCAAACAATCCTGATGGCGTCAGTATTAAAAAATACAAGAACGAAGATGGAAACCCTATTGATGGCTTACCTTTCTTTCCATACTTCGTCATCCATGATCTCGTACCAATCGTGGTATTTTTGCTGGTATTTTGTACTATCCTGTTCTTCATGCCTGAGATGGGAGGGTATTTTCTAGAGTACGCTAACTTTGAGATAGCCAATGGCCTAAAGACTCCAGAGCATATTGCTCCGGTTTGGTATTTCACGCCGTTCTACTCGATGCTTCGTGCAGTGCCCGATAAGCTAGGTGGCTTTATTGTTATGGCGGCTGCCATCGCTATTTTGTATGTTCTACCTTGGTTAGATCGAAGTCCCGTACGTTCAATTCGCTATAAGGGAACCTTTAGTCGAATCGCGCTGCTGGTATTAGCAGCAGTGTTTATTATCCTTGGCTATCTTGGCGTTAAAGCGCCAACAGAGGGGCGCACGATCCTGACGCAAATATGTACTGCTCTATACTTTAGTTACTTTATTGGTATCTACTTTTGGACCAAAATAGAAACCACTAAACCAGAACCAGATCGCATCACAATGGATGGTGGGATGGGGTTTGCTAAAACGTTGGGTGCGGTATTGATTGTGGCACTCATGGTAGTTATACCTATCAAGGTAGTGGGTGCAGAAAGCAACTACTCCTGCGGAACGATCGACTGTGATCCCTTTGAAGCGCAGCTCAGCAATGACGCTTCGTTGCAAAATGGGGCCAAGTTAGCCGTTAATTACTGTATGGGATGTCACTCATTTAAATACTCTCGCTGGGAGAGAGTGGCTGATGATATAGGTATACCCCACGATATTATGATGGATAACATGATATTCACCGGTCAGAAAATTGGTGAATTGATGGATATTTCGATGCCACCGGAAGAATCTAAATCATGGTTTGGTGCTGTTCCCCCGGACTTAACGTTAGTCGCGAGATCGAAATCACCAGAGTGGGTCTACACCTACCTGCGAAATTTTTATAAAGATGACTCTCGTCCACTAGGCGTAAATAACAAGGTTTATAAAGATGTTGGCATGCCTCATGCGCTATTAGATCTGCAAGGGCTCCCAGAGTGTCAGTTCGGTCAAGCTATCTCCACTTATGGCGGATTAAAACGAGACCTGCTGACCGGTGAAGATATTCTTGATAATCCCTGTGGCCGTTACAAAATAGAACAGGCAGGAAGTCTTTCACCTGAAGAGTTTGATGTTGCTGTGTTTGATTTGGTAAATTTTTTAACTTATGTTGCGGAGCCGATGGCAGAACAGCGCAAACATATAGGTAAACTGGTTATCTTATTTCTGCTACTATTGTTAGTGTTCGTTGTTTTGCTGAATAGAGAATATTGGAAAGGTATTCATTAGTAGTTATTTAATCTATGTAATTGAGCCCATTTATTCGATTTCCTTGGTTGGAGTTATAACCTCCACCCAATGTTTATGACTAATTAAATATTCCTTGAGAGGTATGTGTGCGCCGTTCTTCAATGACATTATTTTCAGATCCGACTTGCCAATATAGCCACCGCGTTCGTATTGTACTCGCAGAGAAAGGCGTGACTGTTGAGATCGAAGATACAGATCCAAAATCGGTGACAGCGGAAATACTCGAAGCTAATCCATACGGTACTCTTCCAACTCTGGTTGATCGTGATCTTGCGCTCTATGAGTCTAAGGTGATCATGGAGTATCTCGATGAGCGTTTTCCTCACCCGCCACTTCTGCCAGTTTATCCTGTTGCTAGAGCGGAAAGTAGGTTGTGGATCTATCGTATTGAAAGAGATTGGTGTGGTTTGCTAGACCTAATTAGAGCCAATCCAGAGGGTAAAAAAGCAGATGAAGCCCGCAAAGAGTTCCGTGAATCTTTAGTCACTGTTGCGAGTATTTTTGATGAAATGCCCTACTTTATGAGTGAAGAATTCACCCTCGTAGACTGCTGTTTGGCCCCGATGCTTTGGCGATTGCCCGAGCTAGGCATATCATTACCCAACAATCGCCAAGTGAAACCTCTAATAGACTACATGGATCGACTTTTTGAACGGCCCTCTTTCCAAGAAAGTCTGACTGATCTTGAGAGAGAGATTCGCGAGTAAGCATGCGACTTTGATATGCACTCCAATCGTCCCTACCTGCTAAAAGCCTTTTTTGACTGGATCGTCGACAATCAGTGTACACCCTATATTATTGTCGACGCCTACTATGCCGGTGTGGAAGTTCCTCAAGAATTTGTCAATGACGGCCAGATTGTCCTCAATATTGCCCCGCGTGCTGTTTCTGACTTTGCTATTAATGACACTTCCGTCGAGTTCTCTACTCGCTTTAACGGCATGCCCATCAACTTGTACCTTCCAACTTCATCTATTTTAGGCATTTATGCCCAAGAAAATGGCAAGGGCATGATGTTTGAGCCTGAAGAAAGTAGTGAGCCACCGCCTGTTTCGCCAAGAATGGTCAAGCGTAAAATTAAGCCTAAGTCTCATAGCACTGAGTCGATCAGTAAAGCAAAACCATCTCTGAGAGTGGTCAAGTAGATCGCTCTTTTTAACCAGTTTTGACAAGGAGTTCTTAATGTCTAAACCAATCGCTATATTGTCTGCCGTTAGGACGCCCATCGGTGGAATGATGGGAAGCTTGGCCACTCTTTCAGCTTCGGATCTTGGTGGCATAGCCATTGCTGCTGCCTTGGAAAAAAGCGGATTAAAGGCCTCTCAGGTTGAAGAGGTCATCATGGGATCTGTGTTGACGGCAGGTCAAGGTCAGGCACCTGCTAGGCAAGCTGCGCTGAAAGCAGGGCTCAACAAATCTACCTCGTGTACCACAATTAACAAAGTCTGTGGTTCAGCAATGAAGTCCATCATGCTTGCCGGCAATGCGCTTCGTTCCGGTCAGTCTGAAGTGTTGGTGGCAGGCGGCATGGAGAGCATGAGTAAGGCCCCCTATCTGTTACCTCAGGCGCGTCAAGGCTATCGTTTTGGTCACGCGCAGATGCTTGATCATATGCAATATGATGGCTTGCAGGATGCCTATCAAGATGTTGCTATGGGTTTTTTCGCCGAAAGCTGTGCTAACAAATATCAATTCAGTCGTGACATGCAAGATGCTTATGCGCTGGAGTCTTTACGGCGAGCAAATCAAGCGATTGACCATGATTACTTTGCGGCTGAAATCGTCCCTGTTACTGTGATGTCTCGCCGTGGCAGTGTATTAGTCTCCAGTGATGAGCAGCCAGGAAACGCGAGGCCGGATAAAATCCCTCAGTTGAAACCGGCGTTTCAAAAGGACGGATCTGTTACTGCGGCTAACGCCAGCTCAATTTCCGATGGCGCGGCGGCACTGACATTGATGATGGCGGATCAGGCGGCGGAACAAGGCTTGAAACCGATAGCAATAATTCATGGCTATGATGAGTCAGCGCAGGAACCTGAGTGGTTCACCACTGCGCCAGTGACAGCCATTCAGAACACCCTTAAACGAGTGGGATGGACTCTTGATGAGGTCGATCTATGGGAGATCAATGAGGCTTTTGCCGTAGTGGCAATGGCTGCGATGCGTGAGCTTGGAATTTCCCATGAAAAACTCAATGTGCACGGAGGCGCTTGCGCTCTGGGGCATCCAATAGGTGCCAGTGGCGCACGTATCGTTGTCAGCCTGATTCATGCGATGATTCGTCGCGGTGATAAGAGAGGTGTAGCGAGCCTGTGTATTGGCGGTGGGGAGGCCACCGCAATGGCGATTGAAATAATTTAAAACACAATCCAACCGGGATAATATTTAGTCAACATATTCTAGGCATTTAACGACCTGACGAACGCCACTGGTATTACTGGCGATTTCGGCGGCTAAATCTCCAGTACTTTTAGATACAGTGCCAAGTAAATACACCACACTGTCTTCTGTAGTTAGCGTGAGGTCTGAGTAATCCACCTCCTTGTTGAAAGCCAATTTGGTTTTAATTTTACCGCTAATGAGAGTGTCATTGGTACGTGATATGATAGATGTCTTTCCGCGGATTTGCAGCTCGTTATAGACTTGACGGGAGCCGTTATAGTCTCGAGCTATATCGCCAGCCAAGGTTTTCAGAGTGATGCTAGAAACCTCACCGGTTAGCAAAACTAATCCGTTAAAAACCGAAACATTGATGTGCGCTTTCTCCAGCTGCGGGTCGGCCTTTTTAAGATTCACGCCAATAAATGTTCTCATCTTGGTATCGTCAATATCGGCCCCTAAGGTACGGCCGGTAGGCTCGGGTTTGAAGGGCTCTTTGGTCACTTCGTTTACTATTGAGGTACAACCTGAGACTAAGGCAATCAAACTTAATATCACCACGAAATTCCGCATTTACGATCCTCCAAAAATTTTATCATCAACCAAAGAGCATAAACATTGCACTATCTGGAACTGAGCAAGCACTGCCAACTGACCTGAAAAATTGGCCACGCTAATGTGAACATCGTTGTAACCCATAGCGTCTACCAATCGATTATCATTTGCCGAGGACAATAACACTACCGACATCCCTTTTTCAATGCCTGACTCAATCCCTTTGAGCAGTTGGTGATTATCATTACCAGCGCTTGCTATAACTAGTAAATCGTTACTGTTGGCATGGATATTCAAAATATCCGAATACTGGTCTTGGCGACTAGTATGGCTGCACAAATCATGGATATTCAGTGCTGGAAATCCTGGTCTCTCAATCTCAAATCCGACGGTAAGATAATCGCACAATAGCTTGGCAATCACACTCCCTGATTTCTCACCACAGGTAAAAATAGTACCGCCTGTTAGTAAAGTATCACTCATTAGATCAGCAGCATTGGCAAGTGAATCAGAAAAGAGATCTCCCACCACCATGGTCATTTCGATCATACCCTGAAACTGGCTAAATATTTTTTCTTTCATGATTTACAGCGAAATTCCAAGTTAGATTGGCTCTGGTTATTGGTTAAACGGGCGTTTCTATGAAGCTCATAGTTAAGCGACTAAAATGTTCTCAAGCCAGTTTACACTATAAAGTTCCCTGCGACTTAAATCTCCCGTCAAAGCGATTACATCGAATCGAGCTGAGGTATTATTGGTTAATCTATGAGTTTGCATGTAGGCTGAGGCCGCCGCTTTTAGTCTCTGGCATTTCTTTATAGTAACCGATCCCTCTGCACCACCAAAGACAGTCGACTGTCGATAACGTACCTCTATGAAAACGAGCTGCTTGCCATCAAGCATGATTATGTCGATCTCCCCACGTCGAGTCCTAAAGTTTCGTTCGACAGGAGTAAGTCCTTTTAGAAGCAAATAGTTATACGCAATTTGCTCGGCCTGAATGCCAAGGGCTGAAATATCCATTTGTTGATTACGCTTGCCAGTGAAATCCATTTCACAGTCCTATACTTATGTTATTTAACTAGGGTGTTGTTGGGCGTGCCTGCCCTTTTTGAAACTCGCCCCATTGTGTTCGACGAGTAATAACACCATCTTCAAGACTGAGGATGCCGGTCGATCCGAATAACGGCATCTTCGGCTCTAATTGAAGGTTATCTATGTTGCGATGAACTAAAAAGGTGTCGTAGCCCATCGCATAGAGCTGTCGGTATGCCGTGTGCATAGTGACATCAGATTTAAGTTCTGCGCTTAGATGACCTGAGAACGTCCATGGCATAGCAGTAAATTGGATACCGCTTAGATCTCGATCTAGGTCTGAACGTTGAAGACCATTGTAAATTTTTGAGCTCGAATAGACGGGTAAGTCGGATGCATAGAGAAATTCTAATGCGGGTTTAATCTGGCGAGCTCTGTCCGGGTAACCCAGCACGACAACGAAATCTATATCCTGGCGACGACGGGGAGTATAAATAACCTGACTGTTGACGAAACGTCTCAGTTCAACGCCACGCTGTTCACTCAAATCTATTTGTAATGGTTGTTTGAGAAATTTAGTAAAATCTTTTATTGAATCTGAATAAAGCGTTGAGCTAACAACACGCCCACCTTTGGCTTGCCACGAGCGAGCAAAATAAGCCGTGGCTTGTTGGCCCCATTTCTGGATCGGAGCGACCAAAAATACTGAACGATGACCTTGCTCCCAGGCTTTGGTAGCGATCTGATCCATTTCATCACGCTGTGAATTCCCAAACTGAAATAGGTTTGAGGATTGATCAAGCTGACTATTTTCAATACGATTCAAACTAATAGTGGGCACTTCTAGAACCGGCATATTCATTAATGCTTGCACTTCAGACTCACGAATGCCGCCTATCACCATATCGGCACCCTCTGCCAATGCATTACTATAGGCCTGTTCAATGGGCAGGGTAGAGGTATCGTGAATTCTCAGATTTGGTGATGAACTATTCGTCTGTTGGTGAAGTTGATAATAGGCCTCCATAAAACCATCTAAGAATGTTGTACTGGGTCCTTTGTATTGACCTTGTAGAGGCAGCAAAATAGCAACCTGCAAAGGTGTGGAATTATCCAGACTCTGCTTGAACCACGAGGGACTAACCAAAGCCGCAGGATGATTACTATTAGATACCTTCCATGCGCTAAATTGTGCTTCTTGAGCCTGCTGGTTATTTTGATACTGTCGGTTAGCGAGCGCTAGTTGGCACCAGCCAGCCAGTATATCATCAGAGTTTGTTTGACAGATTTGCAAGTTAGTGTAGGTCTGGCGTGCTAATTGACGCCAAATTTTATTATGGACATTGGTAATATCGGTCTTAGTTTCTAGCAGGGCGCTGAGCGCAATAGAATTGCTAATGCTGGCTAACTCATCTCCACGTTGTGTATTAATATCACTGCGAATGCTTAGCACCCGGCCCAAGTATTTTCGACCAAAATATGGCTGTAGATCTAAAAAACGCTGATTATCGAGATTAATAAGAGCGGCAGCTGGATTGTTAGATTGTAAATTTAACTCAACACTGAGCAGAGAGAACTCGACAAACATCCGATCATCAAGGTTATCTGTGTTAATCAGTAACAGCGACTCAGAACTTCTTATAATATTACCGTTTTGAGCAAACAGTATTGCAACATCAAGCAGCGGATTATCGCGCTTTTCCAGCTGTTGAGCCTCAGAAAATAGCAGTTCTATTTTTTGCTCTGCTGTTATATCTACAGAGTCAGAGATATAGGTAAGGGGAACCCTGCCTCTGTCGTTTGTTGCAGTTGGCGTACAACCGCTAATAAAGGCTAAGATGCACCCTAAATAAATAATCTGTGGAAGAAATTGTTTGCCCATGAATTCAAATCAATCCGGTATGTTATATGTTGTCGCCACGCCAATCGGCAATCTAGCTGATATGGTACCTCGCGCGGTCCATACTCTCCAGTCTGTTAGTGTAATTGCCTGTGAGGATACTCGCCACAGTAAAAAACTGCTTGAGCATTTTAGTATAGATACACCCTGCATTGCTTATCATGACCATACTGATCAGAGGAGTGCACACAAAATTCTTAGCCGACTAGCTGATGGTAATGACGTCGCTCTAATCTCTGATGCCGGCACGCCGCTTATTTCAGATCCCGGTTACCGGCTTGTCGCACAAGCACGCAATCAAGGCATTTCGGTGATACCTATTCCGGGTGCCTGTGCGGCTATTTCCGCCTTAAGTGTGTCGGGCTTACCTACTGACAAATTTCGTTTCGTTGGTTTTTTACCAGCCAAGCCGACACAACGTCAAAAAGTATTAGAGACACTGAAGTCTGTACCTGACACGCTGGTCTTTTATGAGGCCCCGCATCGTATTTGCGCCGCTCTTAACGATGCACTGGGCGCGTTTGGTTCGGAGCGCATCGCTTTCATGGCCAGAGAGATTAGTAAAACCTTTGAAACCTATCTTTATGGGACTATCGAGGAATTGCTTGCGCAAGTGAGCGCCGATAGTAATCAACAGCGTGGAGAAATAGTGTTGGTGCTCGCAGGCAACACTGTTAGCAATGAAAACCTTTCTGCCGACGCTGAAAAAATAGTCAAAACATTAATGCGCGATTTACCCATCACAAAAGCAGCATCTCTCGCCGCCAAAATTACTGGCGACGACAAAAAGCAGCTCTATCAGTTGGCATTAACACTACAGAACAAGTCACCCTAAACAGAGTTACTTGGCTGCATGGATATCTGCGACAGTCAATGCGGTCATATTAAAGATACCCCGCGACGAAACCGATGGAATGACAATATGTGCAGGTTTATGAAAGCCATTGATGAATGGGCCGATCAGCAGGGCATCCGTTAATGATCGGATTAGGCCCATAGCGATATTCGCTGAGTCCAAATTTGGCATAACCAGCACATTGGCTCGACCTTTAAGGTTGGCTTGCGAATAAATCGTATCGCGCAGCGCTGGATTCAATGCGCTAAGTACATGCATTTCGCCATCAATCTGTAAATCGGGATATTGTTCGCGCAATAATTCGGATGCTTTACGCATCTTTTTCGCTGAACCGGCATTGGATGTACCGAAATTCGAATGCGACAACAATGCAACTTTGGGTTCGATGCCAAAGCGCGCCACCAAATCAACACTGGCTTCGGTTATTTTTACTAGATCTTGTGCGGATGGATCGACATTCATGGCCGTGTCGGCCAAAAACAATGGGCCGTCAGGCATTAATAATACAGCAGCGGAAGAGACTAATTGGCTATTGTCCTCGGGGCCGAGCAAATGCATGATTTCCCTGAGATGAAAGTCAAACCGACCTACCTTGCCACAGATAAGACCATCTGCATCATCATTCGCAACCATGACAGCGGCAATCGCAGTATTATCATCGCGCATGATTTTGCGAGCCGCCGCCACTGAAACGCCATCTCTTCCAACTATCTGGTGATATAGAGAAGCATACTCTTCATACTTGTCGTTATTATCTGGGTTAAAAATTTCTACCTGTTCGTCAAGATCGATACGCAGTCCAAGACGATCAATTTTGACTGCCATCCGTTCGCGAGCACCAATCAAAACTGGGGTAGCAATCCCTTCATCAATGACCGCTTGAACAGCCAACAGCACATCGTCATTTTCACCTTCTGCATACACAATTCTCGCGGGCGCTTTTTTAGCGACCTCGATAATCGGCTGCATAAATAATCCAGCCTGATTGACGAACTCGTGCAGAGTTTGTCGGTATGCTTCTAAGTCCTCGATGGGTCTAGTGGCGACACCACTTGCCATGGCTGCTTTGACCACTGCCATGGGAACCACTTCTATTAAACGTGGATCAAAGGCCTTGGGGATGAGGTATTCTGGGCCAAACTTCAGTTTCTCATCAGCGTAAGCGGCAGCAACAACGTCAGAGGTTTCCATGGTGGCAAGATCGGCAATAGCGCGCACAGCGGCCATCTTCATCTCTTCATTAATGGTTGAGGCGCCACAATCTAAGGCACCTCGGAAGATAAACGGAAAGCAGAGTACATTGTTTACCTGATTCGGATAATCTGATCGCCCAGTGGCTAAGATCGCATCGGGACGCGCAGCCATAGCTTCTTCGGGCATGATTTCTGGAATTGGATTAGACATGGCCAAAATAATAGGCTTTTCACCCATCTTTTTCAGTAGCTCACCATTAAGCACACCGGGGCCTGAGAGGCCCATAAATAGATCTGCGCCCACAATGGCATCTTCTATGGTGCGGTCATTGGTTTCTATGGCATAGTCTTCTTTCCAAGGGTTCATGCCCTTGGTGCGGCCTTTATAGATAACACCCGTACGATCGATCATGCGCACATTCTTCTTTTGAAGCCCCATACTCACAAGTAAGTCGACACAGGCAATACTGGCAGCGCCAGCACCAGACACGACTAGTTTTACATCTTCAAATTTCTTTTCGACAATGCGCAGACCATTGTAAATAGCTGCGGCGGCGACAATGGCAGTACCGTGTTGATCATCATGAAAAACGGGGATCTTCATCCGTTGGCGAAGTCTCTCTTCCACCATAAAGCATTCAGGGGCTTTAATGTCTTCAAGATTAATACCGCCGAAGGTGGGTTCAAGTGAGGCAATAATGTCGACTAATTTATCGACATCTGTTTCATCAATCTCGATATCAAAAACGTCAATATTGGCGAATTTTTTAAACAGTACTGCCTTGCCTTCCATTACCGGTTTTGAGGCTAGAGCACCAATATTACCCAATCCCAGAACGGCACTACCATTAGTAATGACGCCGACCAAATTACCTCTCGCGGTCACCGCTGCCACGTCAGTAGGGTTTTCTTGTATCAGCTCACAGGCATAAGCTACGCCCGGCGAATAGGCCAAAGAAAGGTCTCTTTTGTTCGCTAATGGCTTAGTTGGCCTAATTTCTAGTTTTCCAGGGACGGGGTGGGTATGGTATTTCAAAGCGCTTTCTTTAAAGGAGTCGGTCATGACATTATCCTGTTGTGGTGGGGCAGTGCGCCATTTGTTACGAGTGGACTCATTTTGGGATCGGCATTTTAACGCTAAGGAACCTTAAATAGCTAACGATATGACAGTTAAGCTTGTATTTGAATCTGATTCATAAAAGAATACGCTCTCCCTGACTATTCGGTTTGCGTTTAAGGTGAGTCGAGGTAAATTCCTCTGTAATATGGGGACGATTGGACGCACTCTTTTCCACAGTACTATTTTTATTTAACTCAGTAAGTTAATGGATTTTGACTATTTATGACCATACAGCACACTTTTCCTTACCCTTCAAAACCAATCTCAATCACTCAGAATATGTGTGATTACAATGGCCATATGAATGTCTTGTATTATTCGCAAATATTCGGTGAGGCTATTGAAGATTTTTATGTCACGACTTTAGGGTTTTCAGCAGAATATTTTGAATCCGGGTTTTCTTCATTCACTCTTGAGGACAATGTTAAGTATTTGAAGGAGTGTTTTTTGGGTGAGGTTGTGGTGACCCGCTACAGGCTCCATCGAGTTAACGAGAAGCTGATTCATCTCGTCGCGGTGATGCTGAATGAAAAAGATCAGTTGTGTGCCATTTATGAAACGATATTGGGTCATATTGATATGGATACGCGAAAAATAGCACCAATGAAAGACCCTTTTTTCGATAATTTGCGCCAAATCATGCAAGAGCATACTCAACTGGATATCGACATTTCCTTACGGCTACAGATCAAGGGATTTTAAACACAATTTTTTATCAGCATTTAAAATTATGCTCATGCTCAACTGAGCTGTACCATTGTCGACAAAACTTATAATGAACATGGAGTAACATCGTGGAAGCCTTTGTAAATTACCTAAATAGTATCATCTGGAGTTCGGCGCTTATCTATCTTTGCCTAGGCACTGGTTTGTATTTTTCGATCCGCACCCGCTTTTTACAAATTCGTCACTTTCGCCATATGATCGCGTTGATGTTTCAGGGTAAAAGCTCTGACTCGGGAGTGTCCTCGTTTCAGGCCCTAGCGATCTCCCTATCTGGTCGCGTTGGTACCGGCAACATTGCAGGTGTAGCCACCGCAATCGCCATGGGTGGTCCCGGAGCGGTGTTCTGGATGTGGTTAGTGGCCTTTCTCGGTGCATCCACTGCCTATGTGGAAGCGACATTGGCGCAAATATACAAAGAAAAAGATGAAAAAGGCATGTACCGCGGAGGCCCAGCTTACTTTATCGAAAAGGCCATGGGACAGAAATGGTACGCCTGGTTGTTTGCAATATGCACCATTATTGCGGTTGGCTTTTGTCTGCCGGGTATTCAAGCGAATAGTATTGTCGCTGCCGTTGAAAATGCCTGGGGCGTTTCTCCAGTCGCCGCCGCCTCAGTAATTGCCGCCGGTGTCGCTGCCATTGTCTTTGGTGGCGTTCGCCGTATCGCTCGCTTCACTCAAGTCGTGGTGCCGGTCATGGCGCTCGGCTATATCCTCATTGCGCTGTTGGTGATGGCCGCTAACTACGAAAAAATCCCGGCTATGTTTGGTTTAATTATCGATAGTGCCCTTGGCTTTGACGCTGGTTATGGTGCGATTATTGGTATGGCCATTCAATGGGGTGTTAAGCGTGGTATTTACTCCAATGAAGCCGGCCAGGGAACAGCTCCTCATGCAGCCGCTGCGGCAGAGGTATCTCATCCGGCCAAGCAGGGGTTAGTTCAAGCTTTCTCGGTATATATCGACACGTTATTTGTCTGTACCGCTACCGCATTTATGATTTTACTCACTGGCCTCTACAACGTGCAGGGTCCAGATGGAACTATGCTCTATACTGGGTTAGGGGGCGTAGAAGCGGGGCCTATTTATGTGCAGAGTGCCTTTGAAACTATCCTCCCAGGACTGGGCGCCAGCCTTCTGGCAATCTCGTTATTCTTCTTCGCTTTCACTACTATCTTGGCGTACTACTACATTGCTGAAACCAATGTCACTTTTATTAATCGTGAAGTCCATCGTCCCTGGTTGATGATATTTTTGAAGTGGTTAGTGCTGACTTCCGTTATGTACGGTGGTATCAAGTCTGCCGACCTGGCATGGGCACTAGGTGATGTTGGCGTGGGCGCCATGGCGTGGTTGAATATTGTGGCTATTTTGATTCTACAGCGGCCGGCATTATTGGCACTGAAAGACTACGAGACACAACTTAAAGACGGAGTTGATCCAACGTTTGATGCGGAAGCCGCAGGTATCGAAAATGCTGATTTTTGGGTTAAAACAAAGGTCGACTAATTAAATTAGATGCTGTTGGGCAGAGATCATGATACTGCAAGAAAGATCGCCACTTAATTTGTTTCTAGCTAGACATTTTTGCATAGCTGGTCTACGGTTTACGAAGGGGTGATTGTATGAATTGGATTTCAGTTTTTTTAATTATAGTTGCTACACCGAGTTTTTCTGATACGACTCGAACTGACAACATCAAAAACTTTAATGCAGCTCAAACATGCTTTAAAAGCGCTAGTCTTTTCGGTCAAAAAAGAATTACCTGCGCCCAAGATTCGCTAAATGCTGGATTATTGATCTTCGAAGATTCCAACCCAAATATTATTTTTCTCACGCATAACTTAGCGATGTCGCATCCTCGATTATCTGAAAAACGTTACGAGTTTTTGCAGCGTGCTCTTAAATTGTCTGAAGAACTACACGGAGATGAATCAATTGAGCTAATTGATTTGCTGATGGATTTAGCAAATGAAGAACATGAGAATAGGTATATTAATAAGAATTATAAAAGAGCATCAAATATTTATGCTCATAAGGTAGGGAGAGAATCCTTGGCTTATGCTGAATTTTGTCTTCAAATTTCAGAAGAGGCTGTGTCATATTTAAATACCAAAGGTCGGCTCCGTACGTCTTCTAAATACGCTCTGGTCGCAAGTGAAATTTTTGTGAAGCAGTCAGGACGTTCATCTGATGGCTATGGCAAGGCTAATTTGAGGTTGGCCAAAAACCAAATGGCGATTAAAAAGAATCGCAAAGCAATTCCTTATCTAAAAAATGCACTCGATAATCCTACTGTTTCTAAATTTGCTCGTGGATTCTTGGTAACAGTATATGATCGGCTCAATGAACCGGCGTTGGCCATGTCTTACAGTGTCTCAGTTGATCCACAAATTAGCGCAAATAAAAATACATCTTACGAAGTACTCTTTAAAAATCTGCCTGGTGGTATTGGTAGGAGTGGGTGGGCCGAGGTGGTATACACTATTACCAAATTAGGTTTTACGGATGATGTACAAGTCGTTGATGGGTCTGGTAGGGGGGCAAAACAAGCGTTACTAAAGGCTGTATCAGAATGGCGTTTTACACCGGCTTATATTGACGGAAAGGCGGTTGATACGACGGGTGTAGTTGCCAAATATCGCTGGAATGTTCACACGCGTTAGCATATAACTGGTAATTAACTCTTTACAGGCCAGCCACCCAACTCTTTCCAGCGATTAACAATGTCACAAAAAAGCTCTGCGGTTTTGATGGTGTCATACAGCGCACTGTGCGCATCATGGTTATTAAAATCAATTCCTGCGGCTTTGCAGGCTTTAGCTAATACGGTTTGACCGTAGGCAAGTCCCGCTAGACTGGCGGTGTCAAAACAGGAAAACGGATGAAAGGGGCTGCGCTTTATGTCGCAACGATTAATTGCAGCATTGACGAATCCAAGATCAAAGTGGGCGTTGTGGGCGACCATTACTGCACGCGTGCAGCCAGTGGCCGATACTTCTCGACGAATCGGCTGGAAGATTTCACGCAGCGCCTCGCCCTCTTCTTCAGGCTCTCGCTCTGGGTCATAAAGGTCGATACCAGTAAATTCTAGAGCGGCATCCTCAATAATTGCGCCGGGGAAAGGCTCAATATTTCTACTATAGCTTTCTTTGATTTGTAAGTTGCCCTGCCCATCCATTTCCAAAATCACTGCGGCAATTTCTAGTAGGGCATTTCGATGGGAATCAAAACCCCCAGTTTCCACGTCAACGACTACCGGCAAAAAGCCACGGAAACGTTTGGCCATAAATGTATCGGTGGTTTTATGAAGAGTGTCCATTATTCCACCAGCTTCCAGTTGAGTGTGGTACCCGCGCCCAAAGGGATTACCTGAGTATCTTCAAAAGGGATACTGTCTGGCAATCGCCATGCCTGCTTTTTCAATTCAATGGTCACTGGATTGTGCGGCAAGCCATAAAAGTCAGGTCCGTTGGTACTAGCAAAGGCCTCTAATTTGTCGAGTGAGCCGGCTCGCTCAAAGACTTCGGCATATAGCTCGATGGCGGCATGGTGGCTAAAGCAGCCGGCACAGCCACAGGCGCTTTCTTTATCGCCCTGAGCATGGGGTGCTGAATCAGTGCCGAGAAAAACCTTGTGACTACCACTGGTGGCAATACTGATCAGTGCTTGCTGGTGAATATCGCGTTTTAAAATAGGTAGACAAAAAAGATGCGGGCGGATACCCCCAACCAACATATCATTGCGGTTGTGCAGTAAGTGCTGAGGGGTAATGGATGCGGCGACATTATCACCCGTGCTCATTACGAAATCAGCGCCTTGCTCAGTCGTGATGTGCTCCATGACCATTTTGAGTCGTGGGAACTTTGCTACCAGAGAGCGTAAATGACGTTCGATGAATACGGCTTCGCGATCGAAGATATCGATATCGGAAGTGGTAACTTCACCATGCATTTGCAGAACCATCCCCACCTCTTGCATGGTTTCAAAGACTGCATCCATATTGTTGAGATTGGTCACCCCGGAATCAGAATTCGTGGTGGCACCGGCTGGGTAGTACTTACAGCCATAGATAAAGCCGCTGTTGGCAGCAGCAATAATGTCATCAGGGGTGGTATTGTCGGTAAGATACAGCACCATCAGTGGCTGCCAGTCTGAACCCCCAGGACGTTGAGCTAGAATACGCTCACGGTAATCCCTGGCTCGGTTGACGTTAGTCACTGGAGGTGTAAGGTTTGGCATTACAATGCCACGACCAAAGCCTCGGGCAGCTGCTGGGACCGTGGTCTTCAAAGCCTGCTCATCTCGCAAGTGAAGATGCCAGTCATCAGGTTGGATCAGAGTTATTTTATCCATTAGAGAGGGTCCGCTGTTATCAGATGAATGCTACCGTAAATGGTGGCTGCATAACAGGTTTTGTGAAAAACTAAGCGTAATCAATTAGCGATTAGAACGATTGAGATGAATATAACACTATTAATGAACCGTGATTTAGCCAGCCATTTGGCGTTGACCTACATCAGCAAGATGCTCAAAGGACATAGATTTTCGCTTTTTCTCTCAGAAAAGGTGGGCGCTGAGCAGGAACTGCCCTATGCATTAGCCGAATTAACGACCTTTGAGCAAGAGTTGCTCAGTGATGGGAGACCCAGTTTTGAGCAGTTAGCGGAGCAATTGGACTGCAATCTCCAAGACTTCGCTGATTGTGACTATCAAATTAACACGTCGAGGGGATTCAAAAAAATAGGCCTCTGTGAGCCAGATTTAATTGTCTGTGTGCGTTTTGGTTTAATCCTTCAGCAGCCGATTATCGATCTGCCCAAGCACGGAGTGATTAATCTCCATTCGGGCGTATTGCCGGCTTATCGTGGAGTGATGGCGACCTTTCGTGCGATGCTAAATACTGAGACCGAGGTGGGTTCGACACTTCACTACATCAATGATTCTAAGATCGACAGTGGAGCAGTCATTGCAGTGGCAAAGGCGCCTTTAAATGTATCCGCCTCCTACATGTTGAATTTACTGAATATGTATCATGTCGGCTGCATTAATATTGCCATTGTCGTGGCTCAGTTGAGTCGCGGTGATCAGATTGAAAGCACAGTGCACGCAACAGGCGGGCAATATTACAGTTTCCCAACGGGTGCTGAGCTGTCTGATTTCCATTTTAGGGGCTATAAGTTGTTTAATAGATCAGAAAGCGACGCTATTAATAGGTTATATTCACAATTGTAGACAAACAGTGAATCCCCAGCGGGCTTGAGTTAATATTGCGGCCTAAATCAATATCTAAGAGGTTATCGCGTGTCATCAGTTAAAAAAGTGGTTTTGGCCTATTCAGGCGGTTTAGATACTTCGGTCATTGTGAAATGGCTACAAGAAGAATATAACTGCGAAGTCGTGACCTTTACCGCCGATATCGGTCAGGGTGAAGAGGTTGAGCCAGCCCGGGCTAAAGCCGAGGCTCTGGGTGTTAAAGAAATTTATATTGATGATCTGCGTGAAGAGTACGCACGAGATTTTGTGTTTCCGATGTTCCGCGCTAATACTATTTACGAAGGTGAGTACCTGCTAGGTACTTCCATCGCACGGCCCCTCATAGCCAAGCGACTCATTGAGATTGCTAACGAGACGGGTGCCGAAGCTATATCGCATGGCGCTACGGGTAAGGGTAATGATCAGGTGCGTTTTGAACTGGGCGCTTACGCGCTAAAGCCGGGTATCACTGTTATTGCACCCTGGCGTGAATGGGATCTGAATTCACGTGATAAATTGATGGAATATTGTGAAATCCACAATATTCCGGTGGAAATGAAGCGAGGTAAAAAGTCGCCTTTCTCTATGGACGCCAACTTACTGCATATCTCCTATGAAGGTGGCAATTTGGAAGATCCTTGGTCTGAGGCCGAAGACGATATGTGGCGTTGGACAGTCTCGCCAGAGGACGCGCCAGATAAGCCTACTTACATGATCATTAGTTATGAGAAGGGCGATATTGTCGCTATTGACGGTACACCTATGTCTCCAGCAACGGTTATCGAGCATCTGAATACTGTTGCCGGTGCCAATGGCATTGGGCGTTTAGATATTGTCGAGAATCGCTATGTCGGTATGAAGTCTCGCGGTTGCTACGAGACACCAGCGGGTACCGTGATGATGAAGGCGCACCGTGCTATTGAGTCATTGACGTTGGATCGAGAGGTGGCTCATCTGAAAGATGAACTCATGCCGCGGTATGCCAAGCTTATTTATAACGGTTATTGGTGGGCTCCAGAGCGCGTGATGTTACAGACTGCGATTGATCAAAGTCAGGATGTAGTCAATGGTGATGTTCGTATTAAACTGTATAAAGGTAGTGTTAGTGTGGTCGGCAGACAGTCTGATGACAGCCTGTTTGATGCCAATATAGCGACTTTTGATGATGATGGTGGTGCCTATAATCAAGCCGATGCTGAAGGCTTTATTAAACTTAATGCACTGCGCATGCGCATCGCTGCAAACGCTGGGCGAAAATTTTAAGTATCACTAGTAAACTAAATGTATCGCTGCCAAGGGGATAGACTCTGTTTTGATTGGCGACTATGGCTCAATTTAGTAAAGGATGGATTAATGCCAATCAGTATTGCTGATGTAAGAGACGCGCATACACGCATCAAGCCTTACATTCATTGCACGCCAATGCTGCAAAGCTCGCAACTGAACACGCTGTTGGGTTGTGAGCTGGTTTTTAAAGCCGACAATATGCAAAAAGTGGGCGCCTTTAAGGCTCGCGGTGCGTGCAATGCGGTGTTTTCCATGGATAAAGATAGTCTCAATAAAGGCGTAGTCACACACTCTTCAGGTAATCATGGTGCCGCCCTAGCTTGGGCTGCCGCTATGCGCAAAATAGCCTGTACCGTCGTCATGCCCAATAATGCCCCGCAAGCTAAAAAAGATGCAGTGATTAGTTATGGGGCAACGGTTGTCTACTGCGAACCGTCCATGACAGCTCGTGAAGCGACGGTGGCGAGTCTTGTGGATAAACATAATGCCCGCCTTATTCATCCCTATGACGACGACTTAATTATCGCCGGGCAGGGCACCGCTGCCTTGGAAACCTTGTCTCAAATTGAACAGTCTATTGATATTCTCATGGCTCCTGTGGGTGGTGGCGGTTTACTGGGTGGCTCTGCACTGGTGGTAAAGCAATCTTCAGATGTCGGGTCGATACAGGTCATTGGTGCTGAGCCAGAAATGGCTAATGATGCTTGGCAGGGCCTCAAGTCGGGCGTCAGAGTGGCCCAATTTGTTCCCAAAACCATTGCTGATGGATTGCGTGGCACGCTGGGGATGCGAAATTTTAACATTATAACCGAGCATGTCGACGATATTTTATTGACCTCCGAAGCCCGTATCGTAGAAGCTATGAAGCTCATTTGGAGTAGGCTAAAAATTATTGTTGAGCCTTCAGCGGCAGTTCCAGTGGCGGCAATAATGGATCAGCCTGAGCAATTCAAAGGCAAGCGTATAGCCATTATCGTTAGCGGTGGCAACCTAGATTTGGATGACTTACCTTGGTGATTCTTGCCTAGATTAAATGGATCTCAGATGGACTATCGTTATTTTATTTGTGATGTATTCACCAAGCAGCGCTTCAGTGGTAATCCTTTAGCTGTGATATCTGAGGCCCAAGGTCTCTCAGATTTTCAAATGCAGCAGATCGCTAGAGAGTTTAACTTTTCGGAGACGACGTTTGTTTTTCCTGCACAACTAGGCCAAACGCGACAGGTACGCATATTTACGCCAGTTCGGGAAATCCCCTTTGCCGGCCATCCCAATATTGGAACGGCGTTTGCTCTGGCTCAAGATGGCGCTTTTGGTAACCTTGATAACAGCCTGGAGGTGGTCTTTGAAGAAGCCGCAGGACTTGTTCCTGTTAGTATTAATAAAGATCACCAGGGACTGATTAGCTGCGAATTAAATGCTCCAGAACCCCTATGGTTAGGTAAAACTGTCTCTAAAGCGCTTATTGCTAATATTCTGAATTTGAATACGAGCGACATTCTTTGCACCACCCATGAGCCTCAAGAAGCCTCTGTGGGTCTAGAATTTTTATTCGTAGAAATTGCCTCATACGAGGCGTTGAAAAAAGCGCAAGTTAATCTAGAGGCACTGACTGCACTGTCAGATCAGGGCGTCATCGCACATGTCCATCTGTACTTTCAAAGTCATGACGAATTTGATGTCAGAGTCAGGATGTTTGCTCCTCTTGATGGTGTTCCGGAGGATCCAGCGACTGGCAGCGCCAACTGTGCTCTTGTCGCTTTGCTGAGTCACTTCAATAGCGCTACTGAAGGCGACTTCAATTGGCGTATATCTCAGGGTAGTGAAATGGGTCGGCCGAGTGTTTTAAACGGCCGAACAGAAAAGCGTCAGGGTCGTGTTTCTGGAGTGTGGATCTCTGGAAATAGTGTTTTAGTTAGCGAAGGGACACTCAAAATTTAGTGGACATAGGTTGGTTGAAGTTTACCGAGTTGAGCCTTACCATGTCCGCGGTGGTTATCTCAGCTGTCCGAATAGGGCAAAGGATGTTTGTCCATCAACACAATACGATTAGCAGACACAATAATAAGGAGTAGTTATGTTCAGTCACGTTATGCTCGGTGCAAACGACATCGATGAAGCAAAAGTATTCTATGACGCCACCTTGGGTGCCATTGGTCACAAACCAGGAATGATCGACCCGAAAGGTCGCTGTTTATATCTCGCCAATGGGGGCATCCTTCTTCTGACTAAACCCATTGATGGTGAACCTGCCAGTCATGGAAACGGCAGTACCATGGGATTTGCAGTCGATAGCCCAGAAGCAGCAGATGCATGGCATGCAGCGGGTATTGCTAATGGCGGAACGACCTGTGAAGAACCTCCAGGTGTTCGTGACGGTGGCCCAATGAGTATGTATTTGGCCTACCTGCGTGACCCTTCGGGTAATAAGATTTGTGCTCTATACAGAATGCCGTAAAGGCAGTTCAAAGTACGACCCACGGACGCGCTCTCGATAAATATAGGATTTATAGTTTGTCGAGAGTGCTGCTCTAATCCACTTATAAATATGCTTAATTATCATGTCAAATCCAAGGCAACCTCTTTTCCATTTAGCCTTTCCGGTCACTGACTTAGAGCAGGCGCGAAGCTTCTATGTTGAGACATTGGGCTGCTCAACAGGCCGAGAGTCTGATCGCTGGATTGACTTCAATTTTTTTGGTCACCAACTTGTGGCGCATCTGGTTTTGCCTGAAGATCATCCTGCGGCGGCAACCAATGCGGTAGATGGTCACGCAGTGCCGGCATCGCATTTTGGTGTGATTTTAGATTGGGCGGTGTATGAAGAATTTGTGGCCCGGTTAGAGGCTGCAAAAGCTGAGTTTGTCATCGAGCCCTGTCTACGTTTTGAGGGCCGCAGGGGAGAGCAGACCACATTGTTTATTCGTGATCCCAGTAACAACTATTTGGAATTTAAAGCCTTCCGTGATCTCGATATGCTTTTCGCTAAGGATATCGATAGCTACTAAACAGCACCCCCTAGCTAATATGCCCCGTCGTTCTAACCCTTTTTGCGCCTTTAACAGACTTTTCTCGTCCTGTGTCTGCGCGATGCCTAGCTATGTCATCGATCATGTTCTTCAAAGCAATGAGCAAACCTGTGACCAGAAATGCGCCGGGAGGTAACACAAATACTAAAAAGCTATAGTTCTCACCAAAGGGTTTGATAAGCCAGTTGGAGGCAGTGGGGCCAAACAGTAGGTTCATATCGATGAACAGAGTACCTTGCCCCAGCAACTCCCGGGTTGCTCCCAAGACGACTAGGACGAGTAAAAAGCCTAAGCCCATCATCAATCCATCCAGCACGGCCAAGCCAATGGGGTTTTTGCTGGCGAAGGCTTCAGCGCGCCCAAGAATGGCGCAGTTAGTTACGATCAAGGGAACAAAAATACCGAGTATTTGATACAGCTCATAGGTGTAGGCTTTCATGAGCATTTCAGTACAGGTAACAAATGACGCAATAATCATCACAAACACCGGCAGTCTCACGGCATCACTGACATGATTGCGAATGAGAGATACGATGGTGTTTGAGCCGACCAGCACCAGCAGAGTTGCTAGGCCTAACCCCAGAGCGTTGGCAAGCGAAGAGGTGACTGCCAATAACGGGCATAGGCCAAGTAGTTGCACTAGCGCTGGGTTGTTGCGCCAGACACCGTTAGCGGTTATCTCCTTGATAGTTGTTTGGCTCATTTTTGACTCTGTGTTAAAGGTGGTTGATCTAAATTTAGCAGTCGTGACTTGTCTTGCTCAAAATAATTGAGAGTACTCACTAGTTGATTGATAACCGCTCTGGGGGTAATCGTGGCCCCGGTAAACTGATCGAACTCACCACCATTTTTCTTAACGGCCCATGCTGAGGTTGCCGTATTTTTCAGAGAACGGCCATCAAAGTCGAGAATCCACTGACTTTTACGCAGTTCAATTTTATCACCTAAGCCAGGCGTTTCGCGGTGGTCAACGACCCTGGCCCCAGCAATACTGCCATCAACATTAACACCCACAATCATGGCAATATCACCGCTATATCCGTCGCGGCTAATGCTGGGAATAATCGCTGCTATCGGTATGCCGTTGCTCCGGGCAATATAGATATCAGCACTCTCATCCAGACCCAGTAGTGGCCAGAACTGCTCAGGGATGGGCCGCGTATCCATAAGAAGATCATTATCGTGCCGATCTGGCGGCACGATCTCAAGAAGTGCTTTCTGCGCCACTAATCTCTCAGCATTGGCAATACGGTCAGCGGTAAGGTTATTAACCGATGACAACACTAATGCGGTTATTAGGGCGAACAAAGCTAGGGCGAGCGCATTTTGACGAACTGACTGCAATATCATTCGCTTTTCTCCTTGTCGGTTGCGCGGCGGCTTTTGCTGTGTCCATAGGTTCGTGGAACAGTGTAATTATCGATAAAGGGTGCAGCAAAGTTACCTAGAAGCACTGCAAATGCCACTGCATCGGGATAGCTTCCCCAGGCTCGGATAACATACACAAGGAGACCAATTAAAGCCCCATAAATTAGGCGGCCCCGATTACTAACGGTTGAGGAAACGGGGTCGGTGACGATAAAGAAGGCGCCGAGCATGGAAGCCCCGCTAAACAGATGCATGACCGGTGATCCTGGGCTATCGGAGCTACCGCCATCCCAAAATAGCATGGACATTAACGCGAGGGTGCCGAGCATGGCGATGGGGCCATGCCAGGTAAAAATACGTGCCTTGAGTAATGCTAAACCGCCGATTAAAAATGCCATATTAGCCCATTCCCAGCCAACCCCGGCAAAGCTAGCACGGCTAAAGAGGCTGTTGTTCTGATAGATTTGCTCAACTAGCAACCCATCACTGTGCTTGAATAGATCTAGTGGCGTTGCGCCGGTGACGCCATCCACCGGGCTGTTACCGGCGAATACAATGGCCAATGATTCTAGGAGTCCTGGGTGGCTGACATCAGCTGCAAGAAGAGATACAGGTGTGACCCAAGTCGTCATCTCTATAGGGAAAGAAATTAGTGCGACAACATAGCCAACCATCGCTGGATTAAAAGGGTTGGAGCCAAGACCGCCGTACAGCTGTTTTGCAATAATAATTGAAAACGCCGTCGCTACCACTACTAGCCACCATGGCGCGAGTGGTGGTAAGGCAAGGCCCAGTAGCACTGCGGTGACTACTGCGCTGTAATCACGTAGATAAAATTCAATGGGTCGGTTGCGTAGTTTAAGGATTAATGCCTCAGCAGAAATAGCAGCAGTAGTGGCTATCAGGATATTAATTAGTAGCCCCCAACCAAATTGATAACTAAGCACTAACAAACCCGGTAAGGTCGCCAGAAGTACTAATTGCATGATCTGACCGGTACTCTGGCGAGCATGACCATGGGGTGAACTTACCTGTTTGAAGGCCATTAGTGACTTACCTCGGTTAGCCGCTGTGTGGCCTGTTCAACCTTACGTTTTGCGGCTTCAACACTGGCTAGTTGCTGTGCTTGTTGGTCTACACTGGCATTATTTGTTGCTTGAAGGAGTCGTTGTTGAGCCTCTTTTAGACGCATTTCTGCCGCCATTAATGTGCGCTCTAATTTAGCTCTTTGTTGCTCTGGCGATGCCTGCCTCGCAGTGCCGCGCAGTTGAGCTGCTTTTATAATGTCGGCAGCTGATGATCCGCTGGGTTGGGTTGTCGTCGGAGATGTTATCTTTGCTTTCTCGGTGACTATCCGGCGAGCTTCTCGCTTAGCCTCTCGAACAGTATCCGCCATCTCCAATCTGACTTGCCGAAACTCAAAACGTTCACGAGCAACGGCAGCAGTGGCCTTGGCAGTCCGAGCATTGACGATATCCGCTTTGCTACTGCGATAATGTTGTACTAGGGGGATGTTGCTGGGGCAGACATAGGAGCAAGCTCCGCACTCGATACAATCAAAAAGATTGTGCGCTTGAAGACGTTCATGGTCATCTGCTCGCGCGTACCAATACAGTTGTTGAGGCAGTAATGATGCTGGGCAGGCCTCAGCGCAAAGGCCACAGCGAATGCATGCTTGTACGGGGTCATCATCAGGTATTTCAGTATGGCTTGGCGCCAAAATGCAGGTGCTGGACTTGACCAGCGGTACATCACTAGAGGTCAGACTAAAGCCCATCATTGGACCACCCATAATGAGTCTGCTGCAGAGTTCTGGGTGGAATGCATTTTGCGCAAGTAGATGGCTTACCGGAGTGCCGATTAAAATTTCATAGTTACGATTAATGTCGCAAGCCTCACCGGCGAGTGTAGTGATTCGTGAGATAAGTGGCTCACCATCGATCACCGCACGTTTGATGGCAAATACAGTGCTGCTGTTTAGGCAGACTATGCCAAGGTCAGCTGGTAAGTGCCCGCTGGGGATCTCTTTACCGGTGAGAATATAGATTAGTTGTTTTTCGCCGCCAGAGGGGTACTTAGTCGGAAAAGACACCACCTCAATACCACTGCCTTGGCAGTGGTGATTAAGCGCGGCAATGGCCTCGGGTTTGTTATTTTCGATACCAATTAAAATAGTCTTTGGTGTTCCCAATAAATGACTAATGATGTCAATGCCTTGAATAATTTGATCAGCGCGCTCACGGATGAGTATATCGTCGGCGGTGATGTAGGGTTCACATTCAGTGGCGTTAATAATCAAGGTGTCCACCGGCATGTGTGTGCCGCGCTCAAGCTTGGCTGCCGATGGAAAACCCGCGCCACCCAAACCTGCAACGCCGGCATCGGCGATAAGATTGCGCAGTTGTGGTGGAGTTGCCTGCTTATAGTCGGGATAACCCATGCATTCTATCCAGCGATCTTCACCATCACAGGTAATCTCTATACAGGGCGCTGACATGCCTGATGGATGAGCTACGGCGCGTTCCTCAATAGCCGTTATCCAGCCAGAGCTAGGTGCGTGAATAGCCGCGCTAATACTGGCGCTAGCAGAGGCTAATTTTTGACCTTTGAGTACTTTTTCACCCACTGAGACGCAGACTTTTGCGGCGGCGCCAACATGCTGAGTAAGCGGTAATATTAGTTTTTCAGGTAACGGTAATTGACCGATACTGGAGGTCAGTGACTGCGCTTTATTGTCCGGCGGATGTACACCGCCAGGTGCGTCCCATATGCGTCTCATGCGGCATCCTCTTGCATAGCGGACGCCGTTGTAGCAATTAAGTCTAGAGGGTTTGGCGGTGCAGGCCATTGCCATTGATCAATATTCTTTACGATGGGTAACATATCTATGCAGTCGACCGGGCAGGGTTCGACACAGAGATCACAACCGGTGCATTCCGCTGCAATGACGGTATGCATTAGTTTTGCTGCGCCTAATATTGCATCTACAGGACAGGCTTGAATACACTTGGTGCAGCCGATACATTCGTCTTCTCGTATATAGGCGATGGTTCTCATTTCTTCTTCACCATGCTCTTCATCGAGGCTTGGTGCGGAGATATCGAGTAAATTGGCGATGGCGTTAATGGTCGATTGGCCCCCGGGAGGACATTTATTGATGGCGTCTCCATCGGCTATCGATTGGGCATAGGGACGACAGCCAGGAAAGCCACATTGGCCACATTGGGTTTGAGGTAAGAGGTCATCGAGTTGTTGAACAATAGGATCGCTGCCGACTTTAAACCTTTCAGCGGCATAGCCAAGCAGGCCTCCAAATAGAGTACCGAGCCCAACCAATGCGATTAGGGCTGCGAGCATCGTATTATCAGTGAGTAAGCTAATCATTCAAACGAGCCCACTAAAACCCATGAACGCCAATGACATTAAGCCCGCGGTGATCATGGCAATCGCGGCCCCTTCAAAGGGGCGTGGTATATCAGCAGCGGCAAGTCGCTCACGCATCGCTGAAAAGAAAATGAGAACTAGAGAGAAACCAGCACCGGCACCAAAACCATAGAGGGACGACTGCATGAAATTGAGGTCTTTATTGGCATTTTGCAGTGCGACACCCAACACCGCACAGTTGGTCGTTATTAGCGGGAGAAATACGCCTAATACGCGATACAAAAGAGGGCTAGTTTTTTCAATAAACATCTTAGTGAATTGAACCACTGCAGCAATCACCAAAATAAAAGCGATGGTGCGCAGATAGATTAAGTCCAAAGGCAGCAATATTAATTCATTGACGATATAGCTGACCATCGCAGTAAGCGTCAGTACAAACGTCGTTGCAGCTGACATGCCTATGGCAGATTCAAGTTTTTTTGACACACCCATGAACGGGCAGAGTCCTAGGAACTGCACCAGAACGTAGTTGTTGATCAGAATAGAGCTGACCAGAATGACGGCGAATTCTTGCATGCTCTTATTATAGTGCCTGTTTTCGACCGCCATTATCATGGAAGCGATCGATGCTATTCAACATATATCACCAGTGAAGCGGGCTTTTTGCCAATAACACTTACACCAGCATAAGTAGGCGTCTCTCAGTAAGGCTGTGGCCTATTAGGTTACTCGTTGACCCGGCTGAGCTCCACTATCAGGTTCCAGCAGGTAGATACCCTTCTTGTCTGCCGCCGCGAGTACCATGCCTTCAGATATTCCAAAACGCATTTTACGTGGCGCTAAGTTGGCCACCAAAACGGTCAATCGCCCTTGCAGAGATTGTGGATCATAGGAAGATTTGATTCCTGAGAAGACCTGACGTGTCTCCCCACCAATATCCAAGGTCAATTTGAGTAATTTGTCTGCGCCCTCAACATGCTCGGCTTTGATAATGAGTGCAACCCTTAGGTCGACTTTAATAAAGTCATCAAAACTGATTTCATCCGCCAATGGCTCATCGGCTAAGGGACCACTGATTATGTTTTCAATAGCCTCGGGAAGATCCTGCACACTGGCTTCAACCATAGCGTCAACTCTCTCTTTTTCTATTCGCTTCATAAGTGGTTTAAATGGATTTATCTGATGCTCAACCAGTGGCTGATTAACACTTTCCCAGCTTAAACTATCATTCAAGAATGCCTCCCCAGCCTCTGCCATGGCAGGCAATACTGGCTTCAGATATGTCAGTATTACTCTAAACATATTAATACCCAAGGAACAGATGTCCTGCACCTTTTGTTTTTGGTCTGGATCTTTATTGAGCTTCCAAGGTTCTTGCGCCGCTATATACTCATTTGCTGAATCTGCCAGTGCCATAATTTCACGAATAGCCTTGCTAAAGTCCCGGTTCTCATAGTGGTTGGCAATACTGTCTCCGGCACCACTGACTTGATCCCAAAGCGCTTGATTTTCGATGGTTGCTGAAAGAATGCCATTATTACCATTGGTAACGAACTTGGCACAACGGCTGGCGATGTTAACCACCTTGCCGACCAAGTCGCTGTTGACCTTCTGAATAAAATCTTCCAAATTAAGATCAATATCTTCAACTGAACCGGAAAGCTTGGAGGCGTAGTAATAACGCAAATACTCTGGATTCAGATGGTCCAGATAACAGCGTGCGTTAATAAACGTACCGCGAGACTTAGACATCTTTTTGCCGTTAACAGTCACAAAACCATGAACACATACCTTTGTTGGGGTACGATAATCGGCACTCTTGAGCATTGCTGGCCAGAAAAGTGCGTGGAAATTAACGATATCTTTACCAATAAAGTGATAGAGCTCGGTGGGGCTATTCTTTTCCCAAAAATGATCAAAATCTATGGCTTCGCGTTCGCAGAGATTTTTAAAGCTTGCCATGTAGCCAATAGGTGCATCTAGCCAAACATAAAAATACTTGCCCGGCGCATCGGGAATTTCAAACCCAAAATAGGGGGCATCGCGGCTTATGTCCCATTCTTGCAAACCACTGTCTAGCCACTCGCCAAGTTTATTGGCAACTTCTTTTTGAACGGTGCCACTATTCACCCATATTTTTAGAAAGTCAGTGAATTCAGGCAATTTAAAAAAGTAGTGTACGGATTCCTTTTCAACTGGCGTAGCGCCAGATATAACGGATACAGGATTGATGAGATCAACCGGTGAGTAGGTTGCTCCGCAAGCTTCACAGTTATCGCCATACTGATCATCAGTTTTGCACTTCGGGCAGGTGCCTTTAACATAGCGGTCGGCCAAGAAAAGCTTCTTTTCTGGGTCGAATGCCTGGGTAATAGAGCGCTGTGCTATATGGTCATTGGCCTTTAAGCGGTTATAAATTAACTCTGAAAAAACACGGTTTTCTTCCGAGTGAGTAGAGTGATAGTTATCAACACCAATTAAAAAGTCTTTAAAGTCAGCCTCGTGAATAGTGCGCATGGCAGCGATATGTTGCTCTGCAGAAATACCTATTTCATCAGCCTTTAGCATTATGGCCGTGCCATGAGCATCATCAGCGGAAACGTAGTAACATTCATGCCCGCGCATTTTTTGAAAGCGAACCCATACGTCAGTTTGAGTGTACTCTAGGATATGCCCAAGATGTAACGCAGCATTGGCATAGGGTAGGGCGTTAGTAACCAGAATTTGACGTTTTGACGACATTGTAGGCATCTTTTAGCGTTTATTATAAAGACGCAAGTATAGCGATTTTATGCTAACTTTTCATCGGCTATTCAGTTGCCATGATCAGTTTAGCGACTTATTCAGAAACAGTAAAAAGTTGGAGTATTTTTGTGTTAAGCCAAGTAAAAAAAATTATCGCAGTTGCATCCGGCAAGGGGGGTGTGGGCAAGTCAACCACCGCCGTTAATTTGGCGTTGGCATTACAGCAGGGCGGTCAGAGAGTGGGGCTTCTTGATGCCGATATTTATGGCCCCAGTATTGCCATGATGTTAGGTGTTGCAGAAAATACTCGCCCTCAGGCAGTTGATGAGAAATATTTCCAACCGATACAGGCACACGGTCTGGCGACGATGTCGATGGCTTATTTAGTGACGGATAAAACCCCCATGGCATGGCGCGGACCAATGGCGGCGGGTGCTTTACAGCAGTTACTGCAACAAACTGCATGGGGTGAATTGGACGTCTTGGTGGTAGATATGCCACCGGGTACTGGTGATATTCAGCTAACACTGGCGCAAAAAGCCCAGGTGGCAGGCGCCATTATTGTCACCACGCCTCAGGATATTGCTCTGCTTGATGCGCGGAAGGGTATCGAGATGTTTTTGAAGGTTAATATTCCGGTATTGGGTGTTGTTGAGAATATGGCAGTTCATATCTGCAGCCAATGTGGCCATGGAGAACATATTTTCGGCGATGGTGGTGGAGCGAAAGTGGCGGCTGATTATGGCACCAAATTATTAGGTAGTCTGCCCTTAGACCTTACGATAAGACAGCAGGGTGATCGCGGTATCCCCGCTGTATCGGCACTTAAAGATCATGCGATTGCCCAGCAATATCGAGATATCGGGAACTTGGTCATGACTGAATTGGTGGAAATGGACAGTGATACTGGACCAGAGATTGTCTTTGAATAATTGAGCTTAATATTGAAGACTGGCCTTGCTGAAAGACTGTAAATGCGTATCATACCGGCTACATTCAAAAGCAGTTACTAACTGCACCCGATGGCCTAACTGAGAGAACGTAATTCATGAGCATCAAATCAGATAATTGGATACGCAGAATGGCCGAGAGTCAGCAAATGATCTCACCGTTTGAGCGTGAGCAGGTACGATATTCCGGAGACGAACGAGTTATCTCCTACGGTACGTCAAGTTATGGATATGATGTCCGATGCGCCAATGAATTTAAAATTTTCACTAATATACATTCTAAAACTGTTGATCCTAAGAACTTTGATGAAGATTCTTTCGTTGATGTTTCAGGCGACTACTGCGTTATTCCACCAAATTCATTTGCCTTGGCAAGAACGGTTGAATATTTCAAAATACCGCGTTCGGTATTAACTATCTGTCTGGGTAAGTCCACCTATGCTCGCTGCGGGATTATTGTCAACGTGACACCGCTTGAGCCAGAGTGGGAAGGGCATGTCACATTAGAATTTTCCAACACGACAAATCTTCCGGCCAAAATATATGCAAATGAAGGCGTTGCTCAGATGTTGTTTTTTGAATCTGACGAAGTGTGTGCGACCTCCTACGCAGATAGAGGAGGCAAGTACCAAGGTCAAACTGGCGTAACCCTACCTAAAACCTAAGTATGGGTGCGGTTATTGCTTATTTAGTCCTAGTTTTCGCCAGCGGGGTTAAGCAAGGCATTCTTCAGCAGTAGAGCCTGCTGTTGAATTCTTCGAGTGTTTTCAGGACCACTGCGTACCAGCTGTTTCTGCAGTGGCGATAGCGACTCAAGCTCTGGATCAGCAAATTTGTAGGCAACAGACTCGCGCGTTAGTCGGATGGGCTCAACGATAATTGGTGCTAGTAGAATTTGTTCTAAGGCAGTTAAGATAATGCCATCCATTTGCCGAGGTTGATAACCAAGTTCTGAGAAGGCTCGCTCAATCAGCGGTCGAGAAAAATGGAACATTTGGGCCATCAATTTCATATCGATTGACGTCAAAATCAAGATTGTCGAGTTGTAGCGTTCGTAATTACCTGCATTTAA
This sequence comes from uncultured Cellvibrionales bacterium, assembly GCA_913031645.1. Classification (GTDB taxonomy): domain Bacteria; phylum Pseudomonadota; class Gammaproteobacteria; order Pseudomonadales; family Porticoccaceae; genus HTCC2207. The sequence continues at coordinate 2,053 of CAJWFB010000003.1, read as the reverse complement.
CCAGATGACTTCGCCGTCACGATGGGTTGTAAATTTCCCCTCCGCCGGGCTCAAGGGAAAAATCTTAGTCAGGATAACTCCTCTCGCAAGACCATCCAAATAGCTGGCCGTTCGGCGCAACAAATCGTCAGTAGCCAGCCAACTCTGCAGATTCTCTTTACTGCTCATTAGTGACACTCGTTTGCGAACGAATGGATCACTGTCGTCCAGGGAGGGGAGTCTCGGCTTGCTTTGAATGACGTCATCGACGTCGGTAACAACGCTTACAGAATCGGGTATGGACGCCTCAGGAACCATTGGTTCAGTCATCTCCATTACTGAAGCTTGCTCGGGTATGGCAAGAATTTCTTCGTCGACTAAACTGGCATTTTGCGCCTGATATAAAATGCCACCGACAATAATAATGGATGCCAATGTACCGAGCACAAGTATAAATTTACTCGCATTGTTGGAAGCTCGAGGTGCCGTCATAACTGGTTCTCTTGGGTCATTTTCAAAGGAGCTATATCGCGGCCGGCGACTTGCCCACTGGTAATATTAAGTTGGTGGTTATCACCATTTTCACTATGAGATAATTTCACTATAAGGTACGCCCAGTCGTCAGCCAACCAAATGATAGTTTCGCGCTTTTTACCCTGCTTGACAACTCTTCGTAATTTGGTGGTGTTTAAGGGGCCTAATACCGTCATTAACATTTCTTTAGTGAGTACCTCATAATCATATTGTTTGGCTCTATCGCGAGACATCACCGGGTAAGAAAAAGTGGTTTTACCCACCTCAAGATCGCGGCGAATTTGTAATTTATGGGTGATTAGATCTAGCGAGTTTGGTGCTAGGGGAACGATTTTCTGAGCCCCATTTTTTATGTAGGTGAGCTGGCTATTATCCCAATCAAATAATTGCTCTTCGCGCCGAGAAACCCCCATTAAGGATCTCTTGTATTGATAGCTTCTAGGTACTATTTGGCCAACTGTATTCAATTCAAATTGCGCTTGTTCTGAAATTTTACCGAAAATACTCGTGGCTTCAGATGTTTCTATATAGGTGCCAACATCGAGCTGCTCTAATTGATACTTGGCGGTGATATCCATGCCATTGTATTTAGCACTATAGCTGGCGGTATAGCCGGGCAGCTCTGAACTATATACAGAGGGCAAAAATGTTGCGGCAATGGTGATTAAAAGTATGCGGACGAAGCATAACAACTTCAGTGAAGAAATTTGGTTAACTATGTTTGTAATGCTGGTCATTTTGCTCCTCAGCACGCCAAATACACTAGACGTAGTGGAATTAGAGTCTTGAAGCTTATTAATGTTCACTTTCATTAGAAAATAATAAGCCACTTTTACCAACTTCCACACCGTTATGAAAAACTATACCTTTATCCATGACAATGCGACCCTGGCAATACCACTGCGCTACTAGTGGATAAATTTTATGTTCTTCGACCAATACTCGGGCAGCGAGCTGGGTTGGTGTGTCAGTCGATAATATTGGAACCTCTACTTGCAGTATGGCTGGTCCGCCATCGAGTTCTGGAGTAACAAAGTGAACGGTGGCACCGGCCACTGAATCACCAGCCTCAATCGCTCTTTGATGGGTATTAAGACCGGGATAGGCAGGTAGTAAAGATGGGTGGATGTTGATGAGTTTACCGACGAATTGGTTGACAAAATCAGTGGTGAGTATGCGCATAAAGCCAGCTAAAACAACTAGATCAGGCGTAAATCCCTGTATGACCTCAGCAAGATACCGATCAAATTCCTGTCTTGATGCAAAGGCACGATGGTCAACCACTATACTCGGTATACCGACATTTGAAGCCCGTTCAAGCCCCTTAACACCGGGTCTGTTGCTAATAACGGCCATGATTTGGCCATCGATATTTCCTTCCTTGGAGGCTTCAATAAATGACTGCAAATTGGAGCCGCTACCTGAAATAAGCACTACGATTCTACTGAGTGGCTTCTCGCCAACAGTCATTGATTTAGTCCAAGTAAATGAACCTGCTCATCGCCTGCTGACATCGGCTGAATATCCCCCAGAATGAATG
>CAJWFB010000002.1 GCA_913031645.1 uncultured Cellvibrionales bacterium | reverse complement strand
ATTTTATAACTGCTAAACCTTTAGGCATACAAGAGGGCATTGATTTCCAGCGCGCGGGCGAAGTTAGGCGTATTGACAGTGCTACGATTAATGAGCAGCTGGAAAGTAGCTCGATAGTCCTCATTTCACCAATTGGCTTCTCGCCAACCGGTGAGGCATTCAATCTAAGTTATCAGGACGTGGCCGGCCATGTGGCTATTGCACTGGGTGCCGAGAAACTTATCTTAATCAGCAAAGCTGGAGCCATTTATGACAAAGATCGGTTACTACGCAGTCTATCTCTGCCACAATTAGCAGAACTGCAAGAGACTCTAAAAGATGTGGAGCATTGTGAACTTTTAGGTGCCGCATCGCTTGCTTGCTATGGCGGTGTTGAGCGAGTGCATCTCGTGGGCTACCAGGAGGATGGCGCACTATTGACAGAACTCTTTACTCGAGAGGGCAGTGGCACACTCATTATGAAGGAATGTGAAGAAGTTATTCGCCCTGCATCAATCGAAGATGTGGGTGGTATTCTTAGCCTCATTACACCTCTTGAAGATCAATCTATTCTGGTAAAACGTTCGCGGGAATTACTGGAAACCGAGATATCCCGATTTAAAGTAGTGGTCCACCCTGAGGGATTGATTATTGGTTGTGCGGCTCTCTATCCCACCACTAATAAATCGGTTGGAGAGTTGGCCTGTGTCGCAATACACCCAGAGTTCAATGACCAAGGAATTGGTGCTCGACTGCTCACAGAGATTGAGAGTGACGGCAAAGCCATTGGTATTAACGAGTTATTGGTAATGACCACCACCACCGCCCACTGGTTTCTTGAGAAAGGTTTTAGCGAAGCAAATATTCGTGATCTCCCTGAAAATAAGCAATCTATGTATAATTACCAGCGAAATTCGCGCATATTTTGTAAGACCATTTAGTAACAACGCAAGATTCTAATATCCTGTGTCACCCATTGGTTTAGTGCAAAACGGCGATAGGATCAAAATTGATATCCCCAGCCGTACGATCAACCTGTTAGTGTCAGATGAAGAACTCGCGGAGCGTCGTGCGGAACAAGATAATCTCGGCTGGGCGCCCTCAGAAGACCGTCCAAGAAATGTCACCCCAGCACTTAAGGCTTATGCAAAACTAGCAACCAGTGCCGACAAAGGGGCTGTCCGAGATCTGTCGCAACTCTAGACACCTAAGCTCTAAGGTTAAATTTTCTTAACCACAAAAAAGCCCAGCAAAACTGGGCTTTTTTAATGTCACCAACAATGGTGTCGGACCGAACTTAGGCCTTACTGCACCCAGGTACTGTTGCGCCCACGTCGCGTAGCTTTTGCAGTCTACTACCTTCGGCATTGGCAAACTTTATCCACTGAGAGGGATAACGTTTAGCCTTTTTAGTCTTCGCGGTCTTCACTGACTTGTTAAATGCCTTCACAGCATCTTTGTAGCAATGCAGATTGATCAGCGCGCTACCCATGGTGGCATAGTTAGTGGACGTGTTTTTGATGTCGCCTTTCTTAGCGGCTTTCTGAGCGGCTTTATATGCCTGCTTGTCCTTGCCCAAATCCAGGTAGATAGAGGCAATACGTGACTGGATTTCACCGGTATCAGAATATTTAGACGCCTCTTCAAACGACTTTAACGCACTTTCTAGATTTTTAGCCTGCCACCAAGCCTGCCCTAATACTTCCAGGTTTTTAGCCGTCTTTTCGATAATCTCGTCTTTCATCCCTTTTTCAATAATTCGCGCAGCACGATAGGGAACTTCAGCACCCAAGTACATATAGGCCATACTCATCACTTGGCTCTCAGTAGTCAGTTGGTCGTTGAGATATACCATTTCAGTTGCAACTAATTGATCTGTCTCACGCTCTTGCGAGCCATACATGCCACCCAACTGTTTCCAGTAGGTCCATTTAGGATAATGTTTCACCAGTTTCTGCAGGATTGAAGTTACCTTTTTAAGATCATCCTTCTCGTAGTAAAGTACCCGCTGCAATGACCACATAGACTCTTTTGGCAGTATCGCTTTAGCCTCGGACTCGGCAATGGCAATTTCAACCATCGCTAAGGCATCAGCCTTTCGTTCCAACTGATAATACAGCTGGGCAAGTAACATTCGGGCATCGGCACCGACAATGATTGCCGCATCAATCCAAATTTCCATTTCTATGACTGCTAAGGCATATTGCTCTTGCATGGCATAAAATTGAGCAAGGGTATAGCGAGTGTCCAGCTTGAGTTCTGGTGGGGTACCAATACCATCAACGACCAACCGGTAGTAGCGTATAGCACCTTTGAAGTCATCTAGAGAATATGCGACATAGCCAAGCATATTCCAAACCTGTGTCTTTTCATAATCAGTACTGCAGGTCTTAGGACGCGAATCAATATCGAGTAACATCTGCTTTGCTTCTACCCATAGGGGCGTTACATTCGCTTTTTCATCAGCTTCTGACGCCATCGATATGGGTCCTTTCTCACCCTGGACTCGATCTAGCGCTTTTGCGCAGCTCTTGCCAACAGACTGCCGCTTTCGCGTTTTTACATCTTTGTACTTAGGCTCTTTTTTCTCTTGTGCAACAACAGTATTTGCCATGACAGAGTCTGGCGCACCCACAGAGACTAGCATTGGCATTATGAACACCACGCCCAACACTACAGCTAAGAGCTTTAATTTACTGACCATCATGAACTCCTTATTCAGCCATCTGGAATGAGAACTTATAAAGCACATTAGGCACTTCTTGTCCAACGCCGTCTACCACTCTGGGGTTGTACTTGAGCTTCAATGCAGCCTTCACTGCGGCTCGTCCGAAGCCCCAGCCCTCTGGAAATTCTTCTACCATGACCGGATCACGCACCCCGCCGGTAGTAGTAATAATAACTTCTACCACAGCATAGCCCTCCTTACCGCGTGTCTGAGCACGTCTCGGATACTGCGGCTGAGGAATATAAACTGGAATATAATCTGAGTCCCTAGAGAAACTTCCAAGTCCCACCTGTAGATTTCCGCCTACTTTTGGAGCAGACATATTCACCGCATTATCAGGAATATCAAAATCTTGAGTTTCCTCAGGTATTTCTGGCGGTGGCGTTTCTGGCTCATCGGGTTTCTCGACGTTAGTCTCTTTGGCGTTTTCAGTTAGATCCCGATCAACATGGAGAAAATCAGGTATCTTGATCATGGCGCCTTCATCTAGCTCTTTGCTGCCAGAGTCGATCAACTTGTACATTAAAATGATTAATGCAAAAGTGACCAGCATTCCAAGCGCAGCGGATATTCCTACTCTAATTACAGCCATACTATTAACTCAGTCTGTTTCTACAGAAATGGCCACCGGAGCAATTCCGATATCGCGAGCGATATCCGCTACCTTGGCAACCGATTCAATGTTGGACTCATTATCGGCTTGGATCACCATGCCGCCCTTTGGGTTTTCATTAAATAATCGAGTCAAGCTGATCTTCAATGCACTAGATTCAACCCGCTTTTTATCAATCCAGTATTCATTGATGTCTGTTACCGCTACTAAGATACCGACTTTCTTGTAAGAATCTTCTGTCTCGGTATCAAGCTTATTAACCTCCGGTCCTGGAAGTTTAATAAACGTCGCAGTAACAATGAAAAAGATCAACATAATGAAAACCACGTCAAGCATGGGAGTCAGATCAATAGTCTGCCCTTGCTCTTGTGATTTACCTCTTCTATTGCGCATAGTTTTTTCTCATTGGTATTGAAGCTGAACCACTAGTGGTCCATCGTCAAGTGATCTTCAAGGAGGTGTTTTTCCTGCTCAGCGACACGTTCGATATAGGTCATACCAAACACTCCAGAAAGCGCCGCAACCATTCCCGACATGGTCGGAATCGTTGCTTGTGAAACACCGCCTGCCATCGCTTTAGCATCGCCACCTCCGGTGAACGCCATAACGTCGAATACCGTGATCATGCCAGTGACGGTACCTAGCAAACCAAATAGCGGGGCAATAGCGACGAGTGTCTTGATCATCATCATATTAGCGTCAATTTCAATGCTCACCTCAGAGATCAATTTCTCTCTAATCTGGTGAGCATGCTTTGACTTACGTTCTTTGCGTGCTTCCCATGCGTCGAGAGCTCTTTGAACTTCTAAGCCGACATTGGAACGTAGATACCACATTCGCTCAAAAATTAGAGTCCACATAAAGAATAGGAGGACGACAATGGCCCAAAGAACCATGCCGCCTGAATCCATAAATTTTCCCATCTCCGCGAGCGTATCAACGAAAAACATCTTAGCGGCCCTCTACTGAACCAGCCACAATGCCAGCACTCTGCTCTTCCAGAACGTGGAGGATACGTTGTGCCTTGCCGTTAACTAAGGTGTGCATCAATACCGTTGGGATAGCAACAACCAATCCGAGTACTGTGGTGATCAATGCCTGGGAAATACCGCCTGCCATCGCCTTAGGATCGCCTGCTCCAAACAGAGTAATCATCTGGAAGGTAATAATCATACCGGTCACAGTTCCCAAAAGACCCATCAGTGGCGCAACCATTGAAATTACCTTCAAAAGATTGAGTCCGGATTCAATTTCTGGTCGTTCTTTGAGTACGGCTTCATGCAGTTTGAGCTCTAGTGACTCTGGGTCAAGACCTGGATTGTCAGCAGCAACTTGCAGTACTCTACCCAATGGGTTACTCGCGTCTGAAGTATCAGACTGAAGTTGCGCGCTCACCTTGCTAGACATACCCATGAGCACAACAAATCGCCAAGCGGCAAGAATAATAGCAAATACAAATACAGCAGTGATCACATATCCAACGATGCCACCAAAGTGCCAGCGCTCTACTAATGTAGGTGTATTGATAAGTGCCCGCAGGAGTCCGCCGCCAAGTGGACCAGATGGATCTAGTCCCATGTTAGTAAACCCTGAGGTTGCTTGTTGCAGGTCTGCCGCGCTAGATTGATGGCTAGAAGGCTGACGAGCTAGCTCAGAAACCAAACCGGATTCAGGGCTGTACTCCAGGTACATTCCGTCAGCAACCAAGTTGTATGTACCAACTCGAACTACTTCCATCTCTTTCTGTGTACCGTCTGCCAACAATACCGAGCGATTGAATTTAACAATGCGTGAGCTTTCAACCATTTCACGCTGTTGCTCGTACCAAAGCTTTTCAATGTCTTGGATAGACGGTAGACGCGTATCACTGCTCATTTTTGCAATTAACTCATCCAGAAACTCAGTTCTGCCAGGGATTTGAGAGCTAACAATAGACTGATTAAGGTTGGCTCGAATATCGCCAGCTGCACCCGTCAAGTGACCAAATAGCTCTTTCAGAGAGCCTAGACGCTTGTCGCGCTGCTCACGCAGCTTGGCGATCTGGATATCGTTGTCGCGAATTTTTTGCTCTAAACGGTCTGAACGACGCTCTTCTTGTACTTTAGTATTCTGAGCATTTTTTAACAGCTGCCCCTGCTTGCGCTGATCGCTTTTAAAGGCTGCTTCGCGGCCTTTGGAGTCTGCGGATTCAGAGATAGAGGAGCTTTCAATCATCTGTAACAATTCATCTAAGCTCTTCGCGTCTTGAGCTAAGGCTGGGACGCTGATTACAGCTGTAGCAACAAAGGTTGCGAAAATGCGAACAATTTTAGTTTTCATTGTGCTGCCTCCGGCGCTGTAATGGGCATTTCTATGACGTCCTGCGGAATGATTTTCTTCGCCATCCTGATCCCTTGATCTACTGGTCGACGATACTCAGACCCAAGGGTTTCCCATTCTCCAGTCGCCTTATTCCAGGCCCCTGTCTGAGATTTGTCCTTAGTTTGATACATCAGAGCAACACGGCCGATGCGAAGCATTTCAACCTCGACCTCAGATCCGTTTGCATTGATATCAACCATGTCTCGATATGATTCTAGAGAAAGGCTGTACTCTGACTCAATATCATAAAGCTCTAGGATTTGACGAAATTTCTCTGCCGCTGAAAACTTGGCGCTATCAAGATTGGCATTTAGATCTGAGACTGCATCAAGACGCATCTCTTTCTTAAATGGCATATCCAGTGCAACAAAGTCTTCCAACCCGGCAAGCATAGAAACCATGAGAGGAGAAACACCTCTCTCAATGACCGTAGCGTTGGCAATCGACTCTTTTAGCTCGACCATCATTTGGTCTTGGCTAGCAATCTGGCGATCCAACTGAGAGTTGTAAACACGCAGCGATTCGATTTGCTTGTTGACCTGTTTGAATTCTTGCAGAAGCCCATCAGTTTGATCTGCGATTCGATCAACTTTAGTCTGCGACGTTTTAGCTGATTGAACCTTGGAGGCTCCAGCTTTAAGCACATCGTTCACTTCAGCTGCCTGAACTGCGGTTGCAGTCAGACCACTGATAAGAGCGCCGATAAGTGCCAATGCTTTTAGTGGTTGCTTGTTCATAGTTCCCTCAATTTGGGTCTACCGGTTTAGTGGTTCAGTGGTACTTTTAGAAAGCACCTTATTTCGAAAAACTCGAATTTTTTTATTCGAGGAGCCTTTTTAACAGCCTCTAGAATAAGAAGCAATTTGGTTGCCTGTAAAATGTGACTTTCAGCACTTAAGTTTAACATTTGTTACCTTAGGTAACGTTTTGGCCGCATAGATCACTTTTAAGATCCACGGCAAGCGTAGTAGGTCGATTGGCATTGTGTCTCTGCCAATAAAGGTATCATGTTTCGCAACGGTCTAAGACGACAAATTGATAACTATAGCTTCCAGTAACCTCTGGAAGTTTTACGTGAATGCGCTGCCATTGCTGATTATCGATAGCTGGGAAAAAAGCATCTCCCGCAATCTCTGCATCCACTTCGGTGACATACAGCCGGTCAGCCACAACCATTGTCATGCGATATATCTGCTCACCTCCAATCACCATTACTTCATCAACGCCGCTATCTGTGCAGGCTTTGCGGGCAAGTGATAAGGCATCATCTAGGGTTGTTGCAACCTCGACCCCAGGGGCGGACCAACTCGCATCTCTGGTAAGTACAATATTGGTTCTGCCAGGCAGTGGCCGGCCGATCGAGTCAAAGGTTTTGCGGCCCATTACCAGTGGCTTACCCATGGTGACTGATTTGAAATATTGAAGGTCATCCGGCAAATGCCAGGGCAGCTGATTATCTACCCCAATAACACCATTCCGGCTAACCGCAACGATTAGCGACATCTTCATAATTTAAACCTTATTAGACGGCAACTGGGGCCGAAATAGGCCCGTGCGATTGATAGTTTTGCAGCTCAAAATCCTCATAAACGAAGTCAAATAAACTGGTCACTTGCGGATTAATTTGCAACGTAGGTAGACCAAAAACGGTGCGTGACAACTGCTCATCGACCTGATCCATGTGATTGGAATAAAGATGCGCATCTCCGAAGGTATGCACGAAATCCCCGAGTTTCAAACCTGCTACCTGAGCGATCATCATAGTAAGAGCAGCATAGGATGCTATGTTAAAGGGCACTCCAAGAAACACATCCGCACTGCGCTGATAGAGCTGGCAGCTCAGACGGCCCTCGACAACATAGAACTGAAAAAGACTGTGGCAGGGTGGCAAACCCGACTTAACCATCACGGGGATATCTTGTGGGTTCCAAGCAGACACAATAAGGCGACGCGAGTCTGGGTTAGACTTGAGATCACTCATAAGCTGCGCTAACTGATCAATCCCGCCAAAATTTCGCCACTGCTTACCATATACTGGGCCCAGGTCACCATACTTATCAGCAAAGTCCTGATCGGCCATAATTTGCTGGGTAAACTCGCGCATGCCAGCGCGCCACTCCGCTGAGTACATAACTAGATTTTTATCCTGGCCTGTTTCACGCAACCAGTTCTGATAGGGCCAATCATTCCAAATACCAACACCATTCTCGATCAAATATCGAATATTGGTATCCCCCCGAATAAACCACAGTAGTTCATGCAGAATAGACTTCAAATGCACTTTTTTGCTAGTAACAAGAGGAAACCCCTCGGCCAAATTGAAGCGCATCTGATGCCCAAATATACTCACCGTTCCAGTGCCAGTGCGGTCCTCTTTTTTAACACCATGGTCACGGATATATCTCACTAAATCCAAATATTGCTGCATCAGACGTTCCCCACCTTAGACTGGCCTAGCATGCTGCGAATTGATCCACGCATAAACCATATACCCAACAAAATCATTGGAATACAAAGCGTCTGTCCGCGTGTCATCCAGTTAAACGTTTCCATTAACGCTGATTGCCCAGCAAACTGAGCATCTGGCTGACGAACAAATTCAATAGTAAAGCGAAATACACCATAGAGTATCAAGAACAATCCAGTGACTTCACCATATAGCCGTGGCTTGCGCGCATACCAATTAATAATAAAAAACAACACTAGGCCCTCTAAAGCCGCCTCATAAAGCTGCGAAGGGTGCCTCGCCAGTTGTTGTGGGTCAGCGGGGAAGATCATGGCCCAAGGTACATCGGTAGGGCGCCCGTAAAGCTCCTGACCTATAAAGTTTCCTATTCGCCCGAAAAATAACCCTGTTGGCACTAAGGGGGTAGCGAAATCAGCCAAGCTCAAAAATGTAATCTGATACTTGCGACTATAGATGAGGAGGGCCACAGCAACGCCAATTAAACCGCCATGAAACGACATACCGCCCTCCCATATGCGCACTAACATTGCAGGGTCAGCCAGCCATTTGTCCGCACTATAAAATAGCAGGTAGCCAAAACGACCACCCAAAATCACACCAAAAGCGCCGTAAACGATTAAGTCCTCGACCTGGGTACTTTTGACTGGAGACCACCGTCTCTGACTGTTACGCATCGCCAAAAACCAGGCAACAACAAACGCCAAAAGGTACATGATTCCGTACCAGTGAATCTTCATCGGGCCAATTGATAATGCTACTGGATCAATAATTGGATAAGACAGCATTGAGAGGAACGCTCCGCAAAGTTAAGACCTTGATGATAACGGTTTATCGATGTTACTGCCAAGAATGATGACGCCCAGAAGAATAAAAAGTTATACTGATTTGCATGTGTTTACTCGCCTTTGCTTACAACCATAATTCGGATGCGCCATTAATAGTAATCTCTAATCGAGATGAGTTTTATCAACGCACCACGCTACCAATGCACTGGTGGCCGGAGTCTGGAATACTTGCCGGTCGCGATCAGCAAGCGGGCGGCACCTGGCTTGGTCTGTCAAAAAATGGTCGCTTTGCCGCGGTAACCAATTTTCGTGACCTCCATCGCAATGGTGCCCCAACAGAGAGCCTGCGTTCTCGAGGTGATTTGGTTACAAAATTTCTGTGTGCATCTGAGAATGTTCATGACTGGACTGACTCATTGGCCGAGACCTGTTTGGAATATGGCCCATTCAACTTGGTTGTTTATGATGGTCAGGACATGGTTTATGTTAATAATCAAGGCGACCCAAAGCAAACTTTAACCTCTGGCGTGTATGCACTAAGCAACCATCAGCTGGATAGCCATTGGCCCAAGGTGGATCATGCCCGAGATCAACTAGACAAGGCTATTAGTAACAACATTGTAGGCGACCACTCTCTTCCAGCATTATTGATGGCGCTTTCCCTAGAAAAAACCTATGCGTTTCATCTTCTACCTAACACCGGCATACCTGCAGACTGGGAGGAAACGCTCTCGTCACCTTTTATTGTCTCCGAGGGGTATGGCACCCGTGCAGCTACCGCCCTGATAGTATCTGCAAAAGGAAAAGTTAGCGTAGCTGAGCAAGGCTATGAAAACGGCCAGAAGCTCGGCTTGAATCAATTTAGCTATTATATTTCAGACGATTAACTTTGCACTTTTAGCGCTGCGTTTAGGACTGGCTACCCTGAGTAATTTTGATATTTCAGGGTTTTTAAGGGCATCAGACAAAAAGTCTACAATCTGCTTTGAACTCGACATTTTTAATGCTTTTTTTGCAAGTCCCTGGGCATCTTTCTTGGTGACGTTAAGAAGCATTGACTTGACCCTAAGTAGGCTGCTGGCACTCATAGACAAAGTCTCATAGCCCAGACCTAAAAGAACCACTGCACTGAGTGGATCTCCCGCCATTTCTCCACAGATACTAAGTTGACAATCAACACCAGCCGCTTGCTCATGAATCTGTTTAAGCGCTCTCAAAATGCTGGGGTGCAAACTATTATAAAGCTCTGCTACTCTAGGGTTGTTGCGATCCACGGCCAATAGATATTGGGTTAAATCGTTCGTCCCCACCGACAAGAAGTCAACTCGACGGCCAATTTCTTTTACCTGATATACGGCGGCAGGCACCTCAATCATGGCGCCAACGAGAGGCCGCTTGAGTGTGAAGCCCTCTTCAACCGTTAGCTCTTGGTAAACTCGATCAATGAGCTGCAGTGCCCTATCAAGTTCTGGGATATTACTAATCATTGGCAACATGATGCGCAGGTTTCCGATACCTTCGCTGGCCCGTAGCATTGCCCTAATTTGTACCAAGAATATCTCAGGGTGGTCTAGTGAAATACGGATGCCTCGCCAGCCTAAAAAAGGATTTTCTTCTTCAATAGGGAAATAAGGTAAATCTTTATCTCCGCCTATGTCGAGGGTTCGCATAGTCACCGGCCGTGGTGCAAAGTCCGCCAGCTGTTGTCGATAAATAGTGACTTGCTCATCTTCAGTGGGAAAACTTGAGCGCATTAAAAAAGGAATTTCAGTTCGAAAAAGTCCTACAGCTTCAGCACCACTGCGCAGTGACCTAGCAGTATCTTGGCGTAAACCTGTATTCACCCACAGAGAAAATCTCTTTCCATCAGGCGTATGGCAGGGCAGATCTCGAAGTTTCTCGAGATCTTTAGTAAATAATTTTTCTTCCCGCTGACGTTGCAGATAATGGCGACGAACCGCTCGTGTTGCTCGACTGACAATATCCCCTGTAGAGCCATCAACGATAAGCTCTTGCCCATCAAACTCTACCCATGGCAATGCTATGGCACCCATCACAGTAGGAATCCCAAGAGCGCGACCCACAATGGCCATGTGCGAGTTACTCGACCCCTTCAAAGAAATGATGCCGACCAAGCGATTAACAGGAATATCTGCCAGTGCGGTTGCCGACAGATCTTCTCCAACCAATACAATGCGCCGGGGGAGTGGCACTTTTTCTCGATCTTTTGCCTGCAAATAGCCCAGCACTCGCTTACCTAAATCGTTCACATCCGCCGCTCTCTCCCTAAGGTAAGTATCTTCCATTTTTTGAAACGTTCGCACATGCTTGAGAATTACTGTGCTCCAGGCACTAGCGGCAACTTGGCCCATCTTTATCAGAGCTATAACTTCATTTAGCAGCACTCGATCATCTAGCAAACGGATATATACGTCAAAAAGAGCGAACTCCTCAGCACTGAGTTTATCGGCCAATCCGGCACCCAAATTTCGCATATCCCGTTTGGCGGCTTTCACTGCATTACGAAATCGTTGTATCTCTGCTTTAGGATCATCAGTGAGCCTTTGGGGCACGGTTTTTAAATCGGCATGGGTAGTGACTAGTACTGCTCGACCAATCCCCACCCCTGGCGAACTAGGAATCCCGGCAAATATGGCCTCTTTACTCTTGCCTCGCCCCGCTGATGCCAGCTGGCGTAGGGCGCCAGTTGCCTCTGCATGAGCAATAGCACCAGAGAGTTGTGCGCACACGGTGACGACAAAAGCTTCTTCCTCGGAGGCGAATCTGCGGCGTGTTTCCTGCTGGAGAACGAGCACCCCGAGAACCTTGCGGTGGTGAATAATCGGCACACCCAAGAAAGAATGGAAGGAGGATTCACCGGTTTCCTCGAAGTAACTAAAGTTCGGATGCTGATCGGCATCTTGAAGATTAAGTGGCTCTTCCTTTACCGCAACCAAGCCTACCAAACCCTCTCGCATCGCCAGCCTTACTTTGCCAATCGACTCTTGGCGCAGCCCCTCTGTAGCCATAAGCACATAGCGCTGATCCGCATCATCAAATAGATATACTGAACAGACGCCAGCATTCATGGCCCCACGAACCTCTTTAACGATAATGGCTAGGACTTCAGCAAGACTGCGCGCGCTGTTGACCTCCTGAACAATAGTCCTCAGCGAAGATAGCATGCTTAAGCACCTCCAGATTGCTGCTCAAAGCGCATGTTTTTTTCAGAAAATTCTTGCAGTGCATGACGGTAGACATTGCGCTTAAAGGAAACCACGGCGTTAACTGGATACCAGTAGTTCACCCATTCCCAGCCATCAAATTCTGGCGTTCCGGAAGTATCAAAGCGTACTTTTGACGCATCTCCTGTGAGTTCAAGAAAGAACCATTTCTGCTTCTGCCCAATGCAGAGAGGTTTCGAGTTTTTGCGCTGCATGGACACTGGAATTCGATAACGCAGCCATTTCTTGGTGCGCTGAATTATTCGTACATCTGCGCGTTCTAAACCAACCTCTTCATAAAGCTCACGATAAAGTGCTTGCTCTACTGATTCACCCTTGTCGATGCCGCCTTGAGGAAACTGCCAAGCCTGCTGACCAAGTCGTTTGGCGAGCAGTACCCTACCGAGTCCATCACTGATAACAATAGCAATATTTGAGCGAAAACCGTCTTTATCAACCACTGTAAGTCTGCCTCTAAATTTGCCGGAGTTTGGCCGCGCATTGTTCCATAATCTAGAGTTTTCAGCAATTTTCTCTTGAGCAGCGAGACTATGATCGCTATCCTGCCTAACAGAAAAATCACTCAGGTACGCCAATGCCCCTAGCCATTTTTGACTTAGACAATACGCTCATTGCGGGTGACAGCGATTATAGCTGGGGTGCATTTTTGGTTGCCCATAAAAGGGTTGATCAGGCACTTTACAAAAACATGAATGAGCAGTTCTTTGCTGACTATGAAGCAGGAACATTAGATATATTGGCGTATCTTGCGTTCTCATTATCCCCATTAATTGGTATGTCCGCATCTGATCTAGAGCCGCTACATAGTAAATTTATGGATGAGATAATTCAGCCAATGAAATTACCAAAGGCCTCACAGTTAATTGATAAGCATCGGCAAGCTGGTGATCGGCTGCTGGTCATTACCGCCACAAATCGCTGTATTATTGAGCCCATCGTCCGTTCTTTAGGTATTGTTGAATTCCTGTCCACTGAACCAGAATTCGTTAATGGCCGCATTACTGGACAAATAGTGGGTACTCCGACTTTTCGTGAAGGCAAAGTACAGCGCTTAAATGCTTGGCTAGAGGAGAACCATGAAACACTCAGCGGAAGTTACTTCTATAGCGACTCGATCAATGACTTGCCGCTTCTGTCAGTCGTAGACATACCTGTGGCCGTTGATCCCGATAATAGTCTTCGCCAAATGGCAGGAGAACAGGGTTGGGACATAATATCACTGCGTGATTAATCGTCCTCTGTAGCCAGCAGGTACTCATCTGCATTCATCATGTCATCTAGCTCATCGGGGTTAGATAATCTCACTCGGAACAACCAACCATCAACATAAGGTGATTGATTTATCGTCTCTGGCTGATCCTCTAACGCGGGATTGATCTCAACAACTTCACCCGTTACGGGAGTATAAATATCCGACGCTGCCTTCACAGACTCAACCACCGCAATCTCAGAGCCAACATCTATATCTGCCCCCTCCTCGGGAAGCTCAACATAAACAACATCGCCAAGAGCCGCCTGCGCATGGTCAGTAATGCCTATTACTACAGTCCCATCACTCTCCAAGCGCGCCCATTCATGGCTGGAGGCATATTTCAATTCTACTGGCAAATCACTCATTGTTTCCCTCTAATTTGTCTTTTATATGACACTGATTATTTCAGCAACATGTTTTCTGTTGGATAGCTTAAAGGTTATTACTCACGGCCTCAAGAGACAAAATAATGCTGTTTTATTAGCTTAAAGTTGATTAATTTTGTTACACTTTCGCTTATAAAACCACGGCAAGACAGGAGTTTTGCTAGAGCTTTTTAAGGAGTTAAAAAATCATGTCTCATGTCAAATTACACGTTGTCTTTTCCCTTATCGGTCTTCATTCAGCAACCTCCTCGGCAGACCAAATTATTCTGATGAATGGTGATATTATTCAGGGAACACAAACAGAAATAACAGATACTCATATTATTTGGAACGCTGACAACTTTGGTACTTTGAGTATTGCTTTAAATCAAGTGGTATCCATCAGTCCAACAGCACAAGAGCCTGAGGATTTAATATCAGAAATTTCTAGCGCATCGCCTGATGAGTCCTTAGAAGGCCGGATCGGAGTGTCTGGGTTACTCCGCGGTGGTAACGAAGATCGTGAGGAATGGGACGTTTCGGCTGATCTAGCGTGGCGTCATGAAAACATCCGACACAGGGGAGATATCCATTACCAAACTCGTCGGGAAGAAGGTGAACAACCAGAGGAGAACTATGACCTAAGTTATGCTTTTGAATGGTTTTTTAAAGACGGTTGGTATTGGAGCAATGCCGCGTCCTTCGGCGCGAATGATAATCGGGGAATAGAGCAATTTTACTCTGTCGGGAGTCTCCTCGGTAACCAATTGTGGGAAACAGATGCAGGAGCACTATCGATAAAGTCTGGATTCACATGGATCAGCGAAACCTTCGTTATCAGTACCAGAGATCAACGGTTCATGCGGGATAAAAAAGATGAAAGACTCACTTGGAACTGGTCCACAGATTATCGAAAGATAATTTTTGAACATATTGAGCTTTTCCATACTAACGAACTATTGATTTCGGTCGAGGATGCAGACAACAGTCAATTTAATGCAGGCATTGGTTTTGATGTTCCTTTGGTCGACGATTTATTTACCAAGTTTGCTATCAAATGGAACTACGATAATCAGCCTACTGAAGGAATTGAAAAAATCGATCGAAGTTTTAGCATAGGTGTGAATTACAGCTGGTAAATAACTACAACCGTACTTCTAGCGCCGGCTCATTTAGCGCCGCTAGCTGCTCGCGCAGAGCGAGTATGTGGTCGCTCCAATAGCGAGGAGAATCAAACCAAGAAAATGCACGAGGAAATGCAGGGTCTGACCAACGTCTTGCGATCCAAGCGCTATGATGCATGATCCTTAAGGTTCGAAATACTTCAATTAGTCGTAATTGCCTATAATCAAAATCATAAAACTCGTTGTATCCCTCAATGATTTCAGCCATTTGCGCTGTCTGCTCCTGTCGATCTCCAGACAACAACATCCAAAGATCTTGAATGGCCGGCGCCATGCGCGCGTCATCAAAATCGACGAAATGTGGATAGTCATCACGCCATAAAATATTGCCCGCATGGCAGTCTCCATGTACGCGGATATTATTGATCTCACCATAATCAGTAAGGATCCGATCAATAGCTTTCAGCACATCAAGCGCTAATGAATCATAAGCAGGACTTAGCTCTTTGGGTATGAAATCTTTACTGATAAGCTCGTAAGAGTCCCAGCCAAACTTTTTGGCATCTAAAGTAGGTCGATATTTAAACGATTGCGCTGCACCAATCCCATGAAAGCGCCCTAACAAGCGACCTAAGATAAATAGATTATCTAGATTATCTAATTCTGGTGCACGCCCTCCCTTGCGCTCATACAGTGCAAATCGGAAACCTTCGTGGTGGCTAATACTATTTCCATGACTGTTGAGCCAAGGGCAAACCACTGGTAGTTCTTGATCGTGTAACTGAAAGCAGAATTGATGTTCTTCAAAGATCTGCTCATCGGACCATCGCTCCGGACGATAGAACTTGGCTATCATCGGTGTTTGATTTTCAATGCCTATTTGATACACGCGATTTTCATAGCTGTTAAGCGCTAAAAATCCGCCATCTGACAGAAATCCCTGACTCTCGACCGCATCGATTAACAAATCGGGCGTCAACCTATCAAATGGATGATTACCACTTTCAGTCATAACCTCTAATCCAAACGGGGTTTTGCACGCATGTTTTTCTTCTTGCCGTGCTGGGCTTTTTTGTCCATGCGTCTCAACTGGGAACCGCGCGTTGGCTTAGTTGGCCGTCTAGATTTAGCAACAAATCCTGCTGACTGAATAAGTACTTTTAGCCTAGAGAGCGCCTCTAGGCGGTTTTTATCCTGACTGCGATAACGTTGAGCCTTGATAATGATCACCGCATCTTTTGAAATCCGTTGGTCTTTAAGCTGCAATAATCGCTGCTTATAAAAATCAGGCAATGACGATTGTCCAATATCAAAACGCAGATGAATCGCCGAAGATACCTTGTTGACATTTTGACCCCCGGGACCCTGAGCGCGTATTGCAGAAAAGTCGAGCTCTGCATCGGGAATTGAAACATGACTAGAAATGACTAACATTACTCACTGGGCTCGACAAAACTAAACCGAGGCACTTGTTGCCCGTTAATATCTACCATTTCTTGAAACATTTCTAGTGGTCTCACCCACATGCTGTAATCGCCATATAGAGTCCGATAGACCACCAATTCCTCGCTAGTCTCACTGTGTGTTGCAACTTCTATGACCTGATAGAGATTGCCTTTGTAGTGCTTATAAATGCCTTTAGCAATAGTCACGCTGAAACGACCTCCCCCTTGCAGTGAATGGCATCTGATAATTCCAAGACTAACTTATCCCCCACCTGCAATGGCCCAACGCCAGATGGAGTGCCCGTTAAAACTATGTCGCCGGGCAACAGGGTGAAGAATTGACTAATATAAGCTAGCAACGAAAGGACAGGATTGACCATATCCGAGGTGTTACCATCCTGCTGAATCTGACCGTTTTTATATAGCCGTATTTGTTGGTTTTGTAAGTCACCCAATTGGGCTCTAGAAACAAATGCAGACGACGGACAGGCACCATCAAATGCTTTCGCTTTTTCCCACGGCAACCCTTTGTCTTTTAAATCTTGCTGAATATCTCGCAAGGTCAAATCTAAACTTAGACCGACGCCTTTAATTGCCCTCGCCGCTT
This sequence comes from uncultured Cellvibrionales bacterium, assembly GCA_913031645.1. Taxonomy (GTDB): domain Bacteria; phylum Pseudomonadota; class Gammaproteobacteria; order Pseudomonadales; family Porticoccaceae; genus HTCC2207. Next base: position 67,446 of record CAJWFB010000002.1, on the reverse strand, counting down.
CGTCTTCACCACAGTTGATTAGCTTTTTACCTATCAAAAGGCTCATTTCAGTCTCAAAGTGACATTCGCCTAAAGCGGTTGGAACAATTATCTCGCTATTAATAGCTGCTAAAGCAGTACTCGGTTTAATAAAAAGCACCGGCGACGTAGGCAGTGGGTTATTCAGTTCACGAGCATGGGCAGCGTAATTTCTGCCCACGCAGACGATCTTCCCCAAAGGGAGATCAGATTGTTTTCCGTCAACAAAATGACTGTACTGGTGCATATAAAGATTCCATTTTGAATAGCTGACCAAAAGTTGAAGCACACTCTAAAACTTTGGTGTCAAACAACCATCGTTTTGTTGTCATTAAGGTATATTGCGCCTTTGGCTATCCGATATACCAACCAAATAGTCACCAACGCCCCGGTAAACCAACCAAGAAGAACCAGCCACGTCAGAAACGCAATTATGGTCCATAACAAGCCAAACCAGAAGGTATTGATTTGCCAGCGAAAGTGACCCTCTAGCCAGCTCCCACGAACATCATCTCGTTTAATATAGTTAATAATAACCGCCGCAATTGCGGTCAGACCGCCAGTTACAAAGCCGAGCGCCAGTAATATGTATATCAGCATAGTGACATTTTTATGGTTGGATTCTTTCTGTAAATCATCGTCAGTAAATAAAGGCTCACTCATTATTAACATCCTGTTTATGTGTATGCATTATTGTCCTTGCGCCTCAAATAGTTTACCAGGGTTTAATATGCCATTCGGATCAAATGCCGACTTCACCGCACGCATCAGACTAATTTCACAGGGGGATCTCGAGTAGTGTAAATAATCTCTTTTAAGTAATCCGACACCATGTTCAGCACTCACGCTACCCTCATACTTGGCCAGCAGCTGACCAATTTCATTACTCACGGCACTGCATTGAGATACAAAATCCTCACTCGAAAGCTGCTCTGGCTTCAGAATATTAAGATGCAAATTACCGTCACCAATGTGACCATACCAGACAATGTCAAAATCTGGATAATGCCGCTCTATTAATTCATTCACCTCAACGAGAAAGTCAGGCATTCTGGAAACACGCACTGAAATATCATTTTTATAGGGCTGAAATTCCCATAAAGTTTCAGAAATATCTTCTCTAAGTTTCCATAATGCAGACGCTTGGGACAGACTTTGGCTGACAACGCCATCTAATACCCATCTCTGGTCAACACAGTGCTCAAAAAGACGCATAGCGAGGTCTAGACCTTCACTACCTTTGGTCTCGAATTCTAACAGCGCATAAAATGGCGCTTTGGTATTAAAAGGAACCGCATGTCCCTGATGGGCAACAACCTTATCTAAGGCAAGTTGCGAGAAAAACTCAAAGGCAGTCAGATCAATCTTAGAGGTGAAGATTTGCAGTACATCCAAAATAGCGGGAAAATTATCAATGCCGAGAACCATCACAACTGTTTCTTCAGGTGCTTTTGTCAGCTGAATAGTGGCTTCGCATATCAGCCCAAGAGTACCCTCGGAGCCAATAAACAAGTGACGGAAGTCATAACCGGTATTGTTTTTCATCAGTCCACGATTTAGTTCCAAGATGTCACCGGCTCCGGTGACCACTGTTAAGCCTGCCACCCACTGACGCGTCATTCCGTAGCGAATAACATTAATTCCGCCTGCGTTAGTTGCAATGTTTCCGCCGATTTGGCTTGAGCCTGTGGAGGCAAAATCAACCGGATAAAACAAGCCTTGATCAATCGCAAATTTTTGTAACCTTTCGGTAATCACCCCTGCACCAACTGTCACGGTACGATCTAGTGAGTTGAATTCTCGAATTTCATTTAAACGATCTAAGGCAATCACTATCTCACCATCCTTAGCAACTGCACCACCACTCAATCCAGTGCGGCCACCAGAGGGAACAATAGCTAAATTGAACTCCTTGGCCAATAAAACAATTTGCTGAACCTCTTCAGTAGAACCAGGTAAAACAACCGCGCACGGGTTTGCCTGCCAAATCGTAGTCCGATCAATGCCGTAATTTTGAAAATCTTCTGGCCCCAGTAATAATCGCTCTTCACCAACGATAGCGATGAGCTGTTTTATTATTGACGAGGAAAGCATAGGAAACCCTGCTGAATTCGATATTTATTGGCTGCCACTTAGAAGCTTCGATCATAACATACAGTCATTATTTTACAGCCTCTGAGCAGAGCCATGAGCTCATTTAGGTCCAGTTGGAGACCTAATCAAAACCGGAAGCCATGCCAGAATACCTCTCTTTGTACTCTTTTTAACTCGTTCAAGTGAAAAATTGTATCCACATGATTTACGCATACAACCGCTAAGTCGTTGATTAAATTGCCGTATTTTGGTGAGAATTTCAGCTAAATGGCGGTTTTTTCGGGTTTAACTGAAACAAAATTGGCAAAATCCATGAAAACACCATACACTACCGCGCTCGTAAGTCTGTTTTAATGCTAATCAAAGCGGTAGGCTACGAAATGCTCCAGTTGTAATTTATTGCGGCTGGAGGATATTGGCTAGCCCCGTTATGAGGCTGGATATTTTTAACGCCTTAAACGGTATAAATTTTTAAAGTGAGGTTATTATGTCAGATAGAGTTTCTGGCACTGTCAAGTGGTTCAACGACAGTAAGGGTTTTGGATTCATTGAGCAAGAAGGCGGCGGTGACGTATTTGTTCACCACAGCGCAATTCAGGCTGAAGGTTTCAAATCATTGAAAGAAGGTCAGGCAGTAACGATGGAAGTTACTCAAGGCCAAAAAGGCGCTCAAGCTGAGAACGTAGTTGCCGATTAATTTCTGCCGCTGTCGTTAGATAGCTGGAAGAAAATTTTCGAAAGCCCCAAATTTATTTGGGGCTTTTTTTGGACTGCACTATTTGCTCAAATAAATGCCCAAAAAAAATCCCGCCACAAGGGCAGGATTTTTTAGTTTTGTGAGCGTCTTCTCACCACCAATACAACGACTACTTGATCTTGGCTTCTTTATAAATCACATGCTTGCGAATGGTGGGGTCATACTTCTTGATTTCCATCTTCTCCGGCATGTTTCGCTTGTTTTTGTCAGTCGTGTAGAAATGTCCAGTACCTGCGCTGGATACTAACCGAATTTTCTCTCTTGCTGATTTAGCCATCAGTAAACTCCTTAAACTTTCTCGCCATGAGCACGAAGCTCAGACAGGACATTTTCAATACCTTTTTTGTCGATGATGCGCATTCCCTTGGTAGAGACACGCAGCTTAACAAAGCGCTTCTCTGCCTCAACCCAAAATCGATGGGTATGAAGGTTTGGCTCAAAACGACGACGTGTTCTGTTTTTCGCATGAGATACATTGTTTCCAGCCATTGGGCGCTTGCCTGTGACCTGACATACTCTGGACATTTATCCTGCCTCTAAATTCGATTATTGTCTAAGGAAAACTCCTTTTGACAAAAGTATTCCAAAAAATTACATCCTTGTTCAAAGGGTGTCCCCGCAAGGAGGCGCGTTTTATACCAGAAAGCCAATCCTGAATCAAACGAAAACGCTGTAATCGACATAATTTCACCACTTATCGCCAAATCTTAGCCAGATTACATTTTACCTTCGTTTGCCAAAGAAGTTATGTCTCCTCTTCCAATAATAAAATGATCAAGTAGCCGAATGTCTATCAGTGCAAGTGCCGTCTTCAGTCTTTGGGTTATGTCAATGTCAGCATTACTCGGTTCCGCCATCCCCGACGGATGATTATGGGCAACAATGACAGCTGCTGCATTCTTTTCAAGGGCCAATTTCACGACCTCTCGGGGATGCACTGATGTAGTATCAATCGTACCGTGAAATAACTCATGATAACCCAATAGTTGGTGTCTGGAATCTAGCAGTAGCACACTGAAAACCTCACGCTGATAGTCACGCATCTGGACAGACAGATAATCTTCAACCTGTTTGGGGCTAGTAAAGATATCATTATTGTTTAATTGCTCACCTAGGTAGCGCTCAGTTAACTCTAAGGTGGCTCTGAGTTGACAATACTTAGCCAAACCTAAACCCTTGATCGAACAAAATCTCGCTTGATTCGCATTGAGCAGAGCACCGAGACCTCCGAACTCTGTTATTAGCTTGGCGGCTAAATCGATAGCACTCATTCCTGAGACCCCTGTGCGAAGAAATATCGCCAATAACTCCTGATCGGAGAGCGCTTTGGAACCCTTTGCTAAAAGCTTCTCGCGGGGCCTTTGATGCTCAGGCCATTGGTGTATAGCCATAGTAAGTCCTTTTTATCACTATAGAATTCCTTTCTATAATGTTATCTTAGACCGCTGAAAGTAGAGTGTGTGGATTTAAAATGTGTAGCTTGTCAAACAAACGAATAATTGTTGGCGTTACCGGTGGCATCGCTGCTTATAAAAGTGCTGAAATAGTTAGGCGCCTCCAAGATAGAGGGGCCGAAGTGCGCGTGGTCATGACGCCAGGTGCTGAAGAGTTTTTGCGGCCACTAACTATGCAAGCGCTATCAGGTCATCCAGTGCATGTTGGTTTGCTTGATGAGAAAGCAGAGGCGGGAATGGGCCATATTGAGTTGGCTAGATGGGCAGATTTACTATTAATAGCACCCGCGAGTGCCGACTTTATGGCCACCATGATGCATGGCAAAGCCGACAGTTTATTGGCAGCTGTCTATCTAGCAACACCGGCATTAGTTGCTGTTGCTCCGGCCATGAATCAAGGGATGTGGCAGCATCCTGCAAATTTGGATAATGTTGAAAAGCTGGCTCAGCGCGGTGTGACCATCATTGGCCCTGATAGTGGCTCTCAAGCCTGTGGTGATACAGGTCCAGGGCGAATGGAACAGCCCGACACGATTATTGATCAAGCCTCTGCTATGTTCATCAATGGATTGCTCCAAGGCACAAAAGTGGTCATTACCGCAGGTCCAACTCGAGAAGCACTGGACCCAGTTCGCTATATTAGTAATCATAGTTCAGGGAAAATGGGCTATGCCCTAGCGACTGCCGCAGCAGATGCGGGGGCAGATGTGGTGCTTATTTCAGGCCCTGTGAACCTGCCGACCCCAGAGCGTTGTCAACACATACCAGTAATATCTGCTAATGAGATGTTATTAGCCGCCTTAGAGTCCGCACAAAAAGCCGATGTGTTTATTGCCACCGCCGCCGTAGCCGACTATCGAGCAGCTAGTGTTGCTGAAGGTAAAATAAAATCAAGCGATGAGGTCTTAACCATTAAGCTTGAAAAAAATCCTGATATTGTCAGTACGGTAGCGAGTACTAATGAATCTTTGTTTGTGGTCGGGTTCGCGGCAGAGAGCGCCAATGTCGAGAACTATGCAAAAGGAAAACTCAAAACAAAATCACTAAATGCGATCATTGCTAATGACATATCACGTCCAGATATTGGCTTTAATAGTGATGAAAATGAGGTCAGCTGGATTGACGACGATTCAACCATCTCTTTCAGTAAAAGAAGTAAAGCGCAGCTAGGCCGAGATCTTATAGCGCAAATAGCGTGTAAATATAATGATCAAAATTAACTCGACAGTCGTTTAGTCACTAATGATGAATTTGTATCAATCTAATGTCAGCTCTACTGAAGCATTGCTCGCTGAAAGTGATCACTTTGTGCTCGTGGATACGGTGTTCCGAGACTATGACATTCGTGGTCTTGCAGGTAGTGAGTTAAATCCTGAATTCGCATTACGACTAGGGAAAGCGGTAGGGCAATCAATACTCAATCTCGGCCAAAATACGGTCTATATCGCCCGTGATGGAAGACTAAGCTCAGACGCTCTATCCGAGTCGCTGTGCAGTGGTTTACGCCAGTCAGGCTGCCATGTTGTCGACTTGGGGCAAACTACCACTCCGATATTAAATTTTGCTATCTGTCACCGCACCACTGCAAATTGTGGGGTGATGATCACGGCCAGTCATAACCCAGGCCATTACAACGGCTTTAAAATCGTCCTCGAGGGACAGGTTATTCCCTCTGAGAGCCTTCAGGATATAAAGGCATTAATCACGGCTAATAATTTTCCAGTAAGTCCTGAAGGCAGTCTATCTTCTCTGGACATTGTCCCTTCCTACTTAGACTTTATCGTAGCGTCTAACAAAGTCAGTCGTCCGTTTAAGCTGGTGATCGATGGTTGTAATTCCGTCTCTGGACCACTCGCGGTAGCTCTTTTTCAGCGCTTGGGTTGTACGGTAGACCCTCTTTATTGCTCCATTGACGGCAATTTCCCAAACCATGACCCCAACCCCTCTGAACAGAAAAATCTTCAGCCATTAATAAGGCAGGTTAAATCTACGCGTGCTGATTTAGGCTTGGCATTTGACGGTGATGGCGATCGGCTAGTCGTAGTAAGCCAGCATGGTGAGATTGTCTGGCCTGATCGATTAATGATGATTTTTGCACAGAATCTACTCGTTGAGCGCCCGGGGTCTACGGTTGTTTTTGATATAAAAAGCAGTAAGCGACTGGGTGAATTAATAAAGCAACATTCAGGTGTGCCAGTAATGTGTAAAACGGGGCACTCCCACATCAGAAAGGCTGTGCGTAATAACAATGCTTTACTGGGTGGCGAATTTAGTGGTCATATATTCTTTAATGACCGCTGGCGTGGCTTTGATGATGGCTGTTATGCCGCCATGCGTTTATTGGAGATTCTCTCTGCCAAATGGCATGGCCAAATAACCAGCCTTGACCAAATTATTGCCGAGTTTAAGGAAACCAGTTATACGCCTGAAATTTTAGTGCCAGTGGCTGAGGCCGATAAATTTGAGATAATGGAAACCTTGGCTTCCCAGTGTAACTTTGCAGGTGGCTCCATCTGTTCTTTGGATGGTCTGCGTGTAGAATATGAAAATGGCTGGGGTCTGATACGAGCATCCAACACCACACCGAATCTGACACTGCGCTTTGAAGCTGAAAATGATGTGGAATTAGAGATTATTAAACAGCATTTCTACTCGGCGCTTAGCCCCTTTATCAACAACTTAGAAGACTATATTTAATTATGTCCCTAAATAGAAAAGAAGCGTCTACCACAGCCCAAGTTATTTCTCGAGCACTGCCTTATATTCAGCGTTTTGCAGGTAAAACGGTCGTCGTTAAATATGGCGGTAATGCCATGGTTGATGACCGGCTAAAAGCCAGTTTTGCCCGTGATATTGTTTTGATGAAAGCGGTTGGAATTAATCCGATAGTGGTACACGGCGGCGGCCCGCAAATTGGTGAACTACTTGAACGCTTGTCTATTAAATCGCAATTTATCGACGGTATGCGAGTCACCGACACCAAAACCATGGATGTAGTCGAGATGGTACTCGGTGCCACCATCAACAAAGAAATAGTAAATTTGATCACTCACGCTGGTGGAAAGGCCTTCGGAGTGACCGGGAAAGATGGCCAACTTATCAGGGCTAAAAAATTAGTGGTTTCGCACCAAACACCCGAAATGTCAGTGCCTGAAATCATTGATATCGGTCATGTTGGAGAGGTGGAATCCATTAATAGATCGGTCATTGATATGTTGGTGAAAGCGGATTTTATTCCGGTGATTGCGCCGATTGGCGTTGGGGCCGACGGCTCCTCTTTTAACATTAATGCTGATCTGGTGGCCGGCAAAGTCTCCGAGGTGCTTCAGGCAGAGAAACTGATGTTACTAACCAATGTCGGTGGCCTTCAGGATAAAAAAGGTGATGTTCTTACTGGCCTTAACGTCAGTAAGGTTGACCAACTAATTGCTGATGGCACTATTTATGGTGGCATGTTGCCTAAAATTCGCTGTGCTCTGGATGCAGTGAAGTCGGGTGTTCAGTGTGCTCATATTATTGATGGCCGTGTGGATCATGCGGTGATGTTAGAAATATTTACCGACGAAGGTGTCGGAACGCTCATTACTAACCAAGAATCAGAAGGAGCACTCTAATGGCTGCTAAAAAAGGCTCTCGAGCACAAGAAATATTGCAGACGCTAGCGCGCATGCTTGAAACGTCTAGAGGCCGAATAACTACCGCTGCTCTGGCTGCCGAGTTAGGCCTTTCCGAAGCTGCGCTCTACCGCCACTTTCCAAGCAAGACTAGGATGTATGAAAGCTTAATCGACTTTATCGAGGAGACCATCTTTGGCCGTGTTCGCGCTATCGTCAATGACGAGCCAGACGCAGTCAACCAGTGCTATCGAATTCTGAGTTTAGTGGTTGCATTCTGCCAAAAGAATCCTGGCATTACTCGCATTTTAAATGGTGATGCGCTTGCCATTGAGAACGAGCGCTTGCACAGCCGCGTGGCACAATTTTTTGATCGGCTGGAATCGCAACTAAAACAAGCATTGCGTGAAGCCGAGGTGCGTGACGGTCTGAAGCTTAATGTGCCAGTCTCAGTGGCAGCTAATCTCATGCTGGTAACCGTTGAAGGTAAAATTAGCCAATTTGTGCGAAGCGACTTCAAAACCTTACCTAATCAGCATTGGACTGAACAGTGGGCTTTGATAACCTCAGCAATTTTTGAGCAGTAGCGCCAACTACCTAGCTGACGCCATAGGCTTCTCGATAATGGCCTATGGCTGCGATTAAGTCAGATGCGTCAGGCGTGCCTGATAGATAGGCCAAGATATCATCAATATCGATAATACTGGCAACCGACATCGCGAATTCTCTCTCTACCTCTTGAATGGCAGATTCTGCACCTTTACCGCGCTCTTTACGGTCTAGACCAATGACGACACCCGCCGCCTGCGCGCCCGCATCCTCGACAATTGCCATCACTTCTCGTATCGCAGTACCAGCCGTAATCACATCATCAATTATGAGGACTTTACCTTTCAGTGGCGCACCAACCAGAGTGCCACCTTCACCGTGAGATTTGGCCTCTTTACGATTAAAGCAATAGGGTACATCTATCCCATGCTGATCCGATAAGGCAACTGCTGTTGCAGAGGCTAATGTAATACCTTTATAGGCGGGACCAAATAAAACATCAAATTGTATTCCAGAATCAACGATAGCCGCCGCGTAACAACGTCCCAGTTCAGCCAAAGCTTTACCGGTATAAAACTCCCCCGCATTAAAAAAGTGTGGCGAGACACGTCCTGACTTTAAGGTGAACTCACCAAATTTAAGGGCGCCACTGCTCAAGGCATTTTCGATAAACTGCTTTTTATAATCTTGATTCATAGTCATGGTTCTTGTCCGATTATTGCGCTAGGGCCATCTGCTGAACCCTCACCAAATCAGCAATGCCTCTTTTGGCTAAGTCTAACATTTCAGTTAACTCTTCGGTGCTAAAAGGTGCTGCCTCGGCAGTTCCTTGAACTTCGATGAAGCCACCTTCACTGTTCATCACCACATTCATATCGGTTTCAGCGTTTGAATCCTCATCATAATCTAAGTCTAGCACCGGTGTACCTTTGTAGACGCCCACTGATACTGAAGCTATCATAGAAACCAATGGATCACCGACTATTGCCTTAGCACGCTGCAAGTGCCTAATCGCATCAACCAAGGCAACACAAGCGCCCGTAATGGAGGCTGTTCTAGTTCCACCGTCTGCTTGAATAACATCGCAGTCAATATTAATTGTGTTCTCACCTAACTGCTTTAAATCAACCGCAGCACGAAGAGATCGACCGATCAGACGTTGAATTTCTTGTGTGCGCCCACTCTGTTTTCCTCGCGCAGCCTCGCGGTTCATGCGACTATTTGTTGAGCGCGGCAACATCCCGTATTCTGCAGTAACCCAACCCTCGCCTTTGCCACGCAAGAAACGAGGCACCCCTTTGTCGACACTCGCAGTGCAGATAACCTTCGTATTGCCAAACTCAACCAAGACCGATCCTTCGGCATGACAGGTGTAATCGCGAGTAATCTTAACTTGGCGTAACTGTTCCGGCCGACGGCCGCTGGGTCTGGTCATAAATTTGCTTCCTAGATTGGGTTTTGTCGAAATTTGTCGGCGGAAGTGTAGCAAATCTAACACTACTGTGACCGCCTTTGTTACCATGCAACCATTAATTCAATTCGTTTGGAGATAATATGCCTCGCAGCATGACGGCATTTGCCAGAAACACCGCAGACTTTCCCTGGGGCTCAGTCACATGTGAACTCCGCTCTGTTAATCATCGATTTTTAGAGACTGGCTTTAGATTACCAGAAACCTTGCGCCAGGTTGAAATGTCGTTGCGTGAAATAGCACGTAAAAAGCTTTCCCGAGGCAAGGTGGATTGTTCTATACAGCTGGCCTTTAACAGCACCGATGCAACCGTTAACGCCGATCTTATCTTGGCCAAACAATATATTGAAATTGCTCAGCAATTGGCCATCCAGATAGACAGTCCAGCGGAGATCTCTCCTCTAGATATCATGCGTTGGCCAGGTGTATTGAAAGATCAGGATATTGACTCTGAGCACCTTCAGGCTGCGGCAATTGAGACCTTCAAGGCAACGGTTGCCCAGCTACTTGAGGGTAGGCAACGCGAGGGGGACAAGCTTGCGGATATGATTGAACAGCGCCTTGTAGGTATTCAGGAACAAACCGCAATAGTCAGAGAAAACCTACCGGAGATTCTCGCCCATCAGCGCGCGCGGCTTGAAGAAAAGATGGTTGATATGAAGATTCAACTGGACGAAGGTCGTTTAGAGCAAGAGATGGTTATTATTGCCAATCGCTCTGACGTAGAGGAAGAATTAGATCGGTTAGAGGTGCATATTACTGAAATTCGTCGCGTCCTGCAGAGCTCAGATTCTATTGGTCGCAGGCTCGATTTTTTAATGCAAGAATTGAATCGCGAAGCCAATACTCTTGGCTCTAAATCCATTGCCGGCGTAACGACGCAAGCATCAGTGGAACTAAAAGTTCTCATTGAGCAGATGCGCGAGCAAATTCAAAACCTTGAGTAAAAAGGGTTACCTCCGAGTTCGTGACATTATGAGCTATAGAGAACCTAGTTTTTCTATGTAGCCATGATCTACCATGCAGTCTGAATACGTGGGGTTAGGAAGTATCGTCATATTTTCAGGGATTGGAATTCTATTAGCCGCAGCCCGGCATAGGTCATCAACATACTCTTGAGATTTTATATATTCGCGGTCTTTGTGAGCACAGCCAGAAATCACTAAAAGTAGTGTAACTGTACTCACAATAAAGATATTTTTCATGAATTACTCCTAGTAATTCTGGGCACCACTGATGGTTTAAATCGTACTGCCAATAACAATGCTCATGCCTACATCAAATTTGAAAAGTCCTTTACTACATAATCACCATCCGCCTCAGCGACAACTTTTCCAGAGGTATCTTTAACCACAATATGGATCGTGAAATCATAGCGCCCAGTTGCTTCGAGTGCCGCCTTCATGGTTTTGACATCTTCAGCTGTAAATTCAGTCTCAGCAGTAATGTCGGTCATCGCCGGTCGCATAAATTTTATATTCAATCCGGCAATAACTGGCTGATATTTTGGATTATCAAGGTTATGGGCAGCGATTAAGCCGCCTAAGTATTCTGCAGTCATCCATATAGGACCAGCATGAATTATGTTCACATGATTTTTGATATTGTTACTGAGAGGTGTGCGAGATCTATAAATACCGCCCTCAATACTCTCGACCTGTAAATCTAAAAAAGTATAAATAGGACAGGTATCCCGAGCTGCCTGCTGGTAGTGTTGTTTCAAATCCATAAATTGTTCTCGCTGGTTTTATAATGGTTGAAATACTAATAAACAGTTATTAGGCCTAAACCACCTTGTCACACAGCTTACTCAATATGTATTGCTAAGCAAGTACATACTATAAATATTTGCTTTTTACCTGTTCGATAAACTTAAGCCACACGTCGTTTGCTTTCCAGATTGCGTCCATATCTTGTCTCGCAATGTGCTCTGCTTCACGTAACTGAGTAATACGGTATAAATAGGTAAAAACAGCGCCTCGCCAATTCAGCTGGCAATGCGTTAGCGTAGCGCCACCACTTAATTCAAAGCGCTGCATGGCTACTACGTAATCATCAAAGTTTTCTAGGGTTGGATTGCCCCATTGCACCTCAATGTTTTTATAGTTCAACCCCACTGCTTGCATGAGATTAATTTCTTCGCGTCTATCTCCGGGCAGTAAATCAATTACGTTAGCAACGCCATTAGATTTCAGTGCTTCAAAATGGCCGCGGTTGGGCAAACCCGAACTAACCATTGCCGGCGTATTTACTTGGTAGTTCTTGAGCGTATTTAGCCTTAACGTAAGATCTTCAGCTGGCGCAGCAGGCCCTGAGTTAGGCATAAAAAGTAGACTGATAAACATCGCTATTAATAGTAATTTCATTGTATTTCCTCTGAATTGACCTTTAGCATACGCGTAAGGAGCGCACAGTTATCTTGCCATTTTAGCCCGGTATAAGCGGCCCTATTTTTGAGCTAACAACAAAAAATGGCCAAGATTACGCGCCCACTGAGGTTTTCTCCAATCCGCATTGTTCCTTTTATTTTCGTGGTCTAAGCGTAATTGGCAGTCCATCAGTCGGCTTAGAGATGGGTGACTGCTGCACAGGCATTTGGTAGTCCATAGGCACGCTCCAGCGGTAATTTTTTAGCATTTCAAACATCACGAGCTTTATTTGCATCTCAGCAAAATGAAGTCCGATACACATATGAGCACCCCCGCTGAAGGGAATCCAGCTATATGCGTTGCGCTTATGTTCTCTGCGCTCCTCGCTAAAACGAAGCGGATCAAACGCTTTGGGATCATCCCAGTAATCAGCGCTATAGTGAGTATGGATGGGAGAGGTCACTACCATAGCATCAGCTGGAATCGTATAGCCTCCAAACTCAAACGCCTTATTACTGAATTTAGGCAATGTTGGGAGTGGGGGATAAAGTCTCAACGCCTCCTTCATCACACAGTCTGTATCAATCATTTTACTGAGATCTTGTAGTTCCAGAACCTTTCCTTCTAGCGTCGACATCTCTCGCCACAACCGTTCCTGCCACTCAGGATTTTTTGCCAAGGCATAGGTCATGCTGGTTAATGCACTAGTCGTCGTATCGTGAGCTGCCATCATCAGAAAATTAATATGATCAACAATTTCTTGATCCGTGTAACGATTACCGTCCTCATCCTGTGCTCGACATAAAATCGAAAATAGGTCTTGGCCATCACCGGTTTTTCTCTCTTCGATCAGGGGCTGGAAAAAATCACACATCGTTTGACGGGCACGGATGCCTCGCCAAAGAAGAGTCCCTGGAAACGCAAAGGGAAACCGCCACATTGACGCAGCAACAGTTGCTTCAAAGGCCTTGTTTATTTTTGTAGCATCGGCCCCAAGATCCATACCCAAGAATACCGTTGCGGCTAAGTCCAGAGTGGTATTCTTGAACATTGGGTAAGCAAGGACCTGCTGATCGCCGGCAGTTGCTAGCCATCTTGCAATCGTACGCTCTATCTGCGGAGCCATTTGCGAAAAATACCCCTGCATTGCTTTGCTTTTAAACCCGGCCTGCATAAGCCTGCGATGATAACGGTGGTCTTCCGCATCACGTAACATCAATCCATTTGGAAAAAGACGGCCAATAATTTGATCCCACGCTTTTTTATTCGATAACGTGCTGTCTGGATTCAATAAAGCCAAACGATTGGCATCGGCTCCGAACAGGTGCACAACCTCCATTTTACCCACCTTATGCATCACCACGTTGCCATATTTTTGGTTCAAATGCTGGGTGTGTTTGAGCGGGTCAGAATAGCTCAGTGAGATCAATCGCCAAGACTCTAAAATACCGACTTTAATCGGGGTTAGCGGCTTGCTTTTAGCCGGCTGTGACGTGCTTGGGCTGTCCAACATATTAATGCCTTTTGAGTTGACTTAGATCAGGAATGTTCGTTTTGCTTCTGCCGAAGTGGTATAGAGAGCTAGTATAGTACTAGAAAAAAGAGTTTATACATTTTAGCGCACACAAATATAGCTAAATAAGTTAGCAGATCTGCGCAAAAGCGGTAATAATCAAACCTTATTATCTCGTTACTTGGAGTAAAACTTCCGCTGTTTGGCTGACCTAATCAGGGTAAATAATGTCTAAAGGTGCCGCTAAGTAGGCCGCTATCTTTAGCATACTCGACCGGCGGGGGCTTTCTATCGTTCCTTAAAACATTCACTAGCCTTCTCTGATTGGCTATTGGTTTGGTGGGGAATCTCCGCCCAGCTAAAGAGTCTAATAGGGTCTTTGATCTCGGTGCGGTTAGATACCGTTTCGTACTTTATGGAATGCAGTGCATTTAACAACAGCGCGTTTTTTTAAACCTGTCTTCATGTAAACTACTCACCTTCAACGCTTGTGGAAAATTGATACTATGAAAGAAGGCATATTATTTATTATTTCTGCCCCATCAGGGGCCGGAAAGACCAGCTTAGTTGCTGAGATACTGAAGCGTGTTAGCACTATTAAAGCGTCTATCTCTCACACTACCAGGGCATGCCGACGCGGTGAACAGGACGGCGTTAACTATCATTTTGTTGATCAATCTCTATTCAAAAGCATGGTAGAAAATGATGCTTTTCTCGAGCATGCTGAAGTATTTGGGAACTATTACGGTACTTCTGAGCAGTGGGTTAGAGACACCTTGGCCATGGGTACTGACGTTATACTCGAGATTGATTGGCAGGGTGCGGCACAAACCAGGCGGCAGTTTCCCAACAGTAAAAGTATTTTCATTCTTCCACCCTCAATGCGGGCACTTGAAGCCCGATTAAACAATCGCGGGCAAGATGACGCTAACGTTATAAGCCAGAGGATTGCCGCCGCAAAAGACGAAATGAGCCATTATGCGGAAGCTGACTATGTAATGGTCAACGATGATTTTCAAGTAGCACTCGCTCAGCTTGAGGAGCTCATTTTGGGGAAAAGTGGTCATAGCTGTCCAATGGTCGATAAGGCACTCATTAATAATCTTCTTTTATGATCTTATACAAAACAATTCAGTTAGCATTACCCTTCCTTCATTGAACTGCCTAAATTAGCTCTATGCCCTGCCGCTGTTAGGATTAACTTAAATACAATCATTGTTGTTAACCCTTGACTTAGGTAAACTGCGCGACCGGTGCAAAGAAATTTGCAACAAACCAATATTTAACGTTTAAATTATCAGGGTCGTGTTAAAAATGGCTAGAATTACAGTAGAAGATTGCTTGGACCACGTTGATAACCGCTTTGAATTAGTCATGGTTGGCTCAAAGCGTGCTCGTCAAATTGCAGTAGAAGGCCGTCCAGCCTTAATTGATGAAGAAAATGATAAGCCCACAGTGATCGCGCTGAGAGAAATCGAGCAGGGGTTAGTCACCGCGGATATCCTTACCGAGGTGGTTCAAGATTATGAAATTTTAGATGCTGCTGACGTAGCAGATGCCGCTGCGGTAGCAGAGGCATCCGAAGAGCCCTCTGCATAGGGCTCCGCTCAATAGCCAGGAGGGTGTAACGCAGTGCTTCAAGGTCTCACAGACAAACTCTCCTCGTATCTTGATCCGAAAGAAGTTGATCGAATAAAGCGCGCTTATTTGTTCTCTGAGAAATGCCATGTTGGTCAAATGCGCCAGAGTGGTGATCCCTATATTACCCACCCCTTAGCTGTCGCTAATATTCTTGCCGATATGCGCATGGATCCTGAAAGTCTGATGGCGGGACTGCTGCATGACGTTATTGAGGATACTGGCGTTACCAAAGGACAAATCAGTCGTCGATTTGGCCGCACTGTTGCAGAGCTTGTCGACGGCGTTAGTAAACTCGGTGAAATAGAAAGCGCATCTAGAGCTGAACAGCAGGCAGAAAGCTTTCAAAAAATGACCTTAGCCATGTCGCGAGACATCAGGGTGATGCTGGTCAAACTTGCTGACCGTCTGCATAATATGCGTACTCTCGGTGTTTTGTCACCAGAGAAAAGACGCCGAATTGCACGAGAAACCATCGACATTTATGCACCTATTGCTCAGCGTCTGGGCATTAATGATATTCGTCTAGAATTTGAAGATCTTGGTTTTGCCGCCATGTATCCGCTGCGCCATCGCCGGTTGAGGGAAGCTCTCAAAGCCTCAAGAAAAAATCGCAAGGAAGTGGTCACTGAAATCCATCAAGCGATCGAGATGCGCTTAGAGCGCGAGTCGGTAAATGTGGTCGTTAAGGGGCGAGAAAAACATCTTTGGAGTATTTACCTTAAGATGCGCGAAAAGAAGAAGTCTTTTCGTGACATTATGGATGTATTCGCTTTTCGTCTGGTGGTGGATAATGTTGACGACTGCTACAGAGCGTTGGGCATAGTACACAACATTTATAAGCCGGTTCCCGGCGAGTTTAAGGACTATATTGCTATACCCAAAGCCAATGGTTACCAATCGTTGCATACCCTGTTAGTCGGTATGCACGGTGTTATCATCGAAGTTCAAATTCGTACCAGAGAAATGGATGCGATGGCGAATTTCGGCATTGCCGCTCATTGGGAGTACAAGTCTGCCACCAAGAGCACTGAAGTTAACCAGCGCCGAGCTGCAAGATGGGTTCAAGGTCTGCTTGAAATGCAGCAGAAAGCTGGAGACTCACTTGAGTTTCTAGAGCATGTGAAAGCTGATCTTTTCCCAGATGAAGTTTATGTGTTCACACCGAAAGGTAAGATCATAGAATTACCCACCGGTGCCACTCCCATTGACTTTGCTTACTCGGTGCATACAGGCTTAGGAGACAGATGTATTGCGTGTCATATTGACGGACAGCTAACACCCCTTTCAGAGCCCCTACAGAGTGGCCAAAAAATCGATATCGTCAGTGCTCCGGGGGCGCAACCAAACCCGAATTGGTTAAATTTCGTGGTCACCGCAAAAGCCCGCAGTGCTATTCGCCACTTTCTCAAAAATCAACAGCATGAAGAGTCGGTTGATTTAGGCAAGCGCCTGCTAGATCAAGCCTTGGGCAATTTAGGAACGAGCTACAAACAGTTAAAAAAATCCCAAATAAAGCGTTTATTGAAAGAAACCGGCGCATCAACCTTTGAATTTGTTCTGCAGCAAATTGGTCTTGGCAACAGTTTCCCGTTTGCTGTAGCTAACCTAATGATCTTGCCCAGCAAACGCAAGGTGTCGGATGACAACAAAAACCGCAATTTGCCTGTGGTAATTGATTCCTCTCAAGGACTTGTATTGCAGTATGGACGATGTTGTCACCCCATTCCTGGCGATCCCATCCTCGGCCATATGACACCTGGAAAGGGGTTAGTTATCCACCTCGAGTCCTGCCGCAACCTTAAAGAAATTCGTTTAAATCCCGAAAAATGTATGTCCTTAGTTTGGTCGTCGGTCATCAAGGGTGAGTTTGCTGTTGAGCTTAAAGCAGAGGTGACGCCAGAGCGTGGCTTTATAGCAGCTCTGGCTTCAAGAATGACAGAGGAAGATGCTACTATTGAGCATATCAGCGTAAATGAGAAAGATGCTTTTACAAGCATTGTAGATGTGGTGCTAACAGTGAGAGATCGAATCCATCTTGCTGACATAATGCGTCGCGCTCGCAGCTTAAAATCCGTGCGTCGCATTTATAGAGTGAAAAATAAATAATACCCTATTAGGAAAAGCTTATGTCAAATAAAGCAACTATTTATACCGACCAAGCGCCAGCCGCCATTGGCACCTATAGCCAAGCGGTAAAGGTTAACAATACCGTTTATTTATCCGGTCAGATTCCTCTTGACCCGCAAACTATGGAAATTGTCAGCGATGATATCGCGACTCAAATTAGCCAAGTATTCGATAATTTAACGGCTGTTTGTGAGGCTGCTGGCGGAGATCTCAGCAGTATTGTGAAACTCAATATATTTTTGACCGACCTCAGCAACTTCCCCATTGTCAACGAAGTTATGGGTCAGTACTTCGTCGAGCCTTATCCTGCTAGAGCGGCAATTGGAGTAAGGGCACTCCCGAAAGGGTCTCAGGTAGAAATGGACGGGATTCTCGTCGTTTAGAGTCAGTGGTAATGGCTCAATCACTTAAGCTGTTAATTAGCGACTGATAACCCTCTCGATAGGTTGGGAATGCAAACTGATAGCCTGCCTTTATTAGCCTCTTATTGCTAAGGCGACGCAGCAATCCTCGGCTAGACGGTTGTTCTGTCAGGCTTACACCAAGCTGCATAGCTAACCAGTCTCTCAGTTTATGCTGTGTGACTGGCTCACAATCTGTTGCTATATACAAAGACTCTAAAGGTTTTTGTGATAAGTGTTCTTCAATTAAGTAGGTGATAACCCCTGCACAATCCTCGCTATGAATGCGATTAGTCCAATATTCTGGCTCGGCAGGACGGCCAATTCCACTCTCAACCTCACTGATTAGTCGATGGCGCCCCGGACCATAAATCCCGGAGAATCTAATCACAATATGTTTACAGCGTAATTCACTGATGTTGTGTTCCGCTTGAAGCAATGCTTTGCTAGAAAGGGTAGTGGGTAGTGGAGGTGAGTGCTCATCTACCCACCCGGATGAATGCTCACCAAAAACACTCGTACTAGACACCCAAATTACCAATGTCGGCTGATAGGCTGCTTGGTTAATGACAGTACTTAGTGCTTTTGAGGTTTCAACATAGGCTTTATGGTAGGCGTCCTCGCTTCGTGAACTGGGTGTTAGCGTTGCCACGACAATATCAATTTTTCCTTTAAAAACGTTGACTAGTTGCTGTTGATCAGCCAAATCAGCGACGATCGGAGTTATCCGATCAGAGAATAGAAAAGGACTGCGCCTTAAACCAAAACATTGATAGCTAGAATCAAGATTTGTAGCCACACGCTGACCAATATCACCACAACCGGCTAACAATATTTTCAATTATATCCCCCAAATCGATTAAAATTAGCTATGATTGGTGATCCATTATCAAGAGGCACCAATGACACTAACCGAACTACGCTACATTGTCACTTTGGCACAATCTCAACACTTTGGTAAAGCTGCCGAGCTATGCAACGTCAGTCAGCCGACTCTGAGTATAGCGGTTAAGAAACTTGAGAGTGAACTTGGTGTTAATCTTTTTGAGCGTTCCAAAAGTAATGTCCGCCCCACACCAGTAGGGCAGCAAATTATTCAGCAGTCACAGCGTGTTTTGGACGAGGCCTCAACAATCAAAGATATTGCACAATCAGGTAGTAATCAGCTCAACACGCCATTGCATATAGGCGCTATTTTCACCATTGGCCCCTATCTTTTCCCTCACTTTATCCCACCATTGCGAAGTACAGCACCAGATATGCATCTTGTGATTGAAGAGGGTTATACCAGTAGTCTAAGGAAACGACTTAAAAGTGGCGACGTAGATGTAATCTTGATATCACTGCCCTTTAGTGAGCCTGATATTGTTGTACAACCCCTTTATGAAGAACCTTTTGTGGTCCTTTTACCAAAAGATCATCCGTTAGCCAATCGAGCGGCAATTAGTACGTCAGATTTGGACAACGAAAATTTATTAATGATGGGCGAAGGACATTGCTTTAGAGACCAGGTCTCTAAAGTTTTACCGAACATAAACCAGTATGAAGCCTCCGATGCGTCAATTAGCACAATGACAGAAGGTAGTTCTCTTGAGACACTTTGCCACATGGTGTCCTCTGGACTTGGAATCACGGTATTACCGAACTCTGCGGCTATTGGAGCGGCAGATCGAACCGATGGCTTAGTCATTAAGCCCTTTTCAGAGCTCTCGCCGTCGAGAACCACAGCCATAGCTTGGCGCGCAAGCTTTCCACGCCATAAAGCAATAGATGCTCTGCGCAATGCTATCCATGTCAGTAATTTACCTGGGATCATTAAAACTGGATGAGCACCCAAAACCTAGACAGAATGAGCATTGACACTTTGCGAGGCGTTGGGCCGCAGCTCTCCTTGAAATTAAATAAACTTGGCTTGCACAACGTGCAGGATCTGTTGTTCCATCTGCCCCTACGCTATATAGATAGGACCAAAATAACCGCTATTGGTGGCATTCAACCACAAACAGAAGTCGTTATTGAAGGGGAGGTACGTGCTAGCGATGTGGTGTTTGGCAGAAGGCGGAGTTTAGTTTGCCGTTTACAAGATAATACCGGCACTACCACGCTGCGTTTTTTCCATTTTAATAAGGCACAGCAAGACCGTCTAAAAGTCGGGGCTCGCTTGAGATGTTTTGGCGAAGCTAGACGAGGAGTGTCAGGTGTCGAGTTCTATCACCCCGAGTATCAGCATCTTGATGCCAACCAGCCGCGTCAATTAGAGGAGACCCTAACGCCTATCTACCCAGCTACTGAGGGTATTACCCAAAGTCGTATTCGAGATCTTTGTGCTCAAGCTCTAACTAAACTAAAGAATCACCCCATCACGGAGCTAGTGCCAATATCTCCTGATGATGGGCTCCATCAGCAGCTGGCATACTCTCTGATCGATGCTCTGGAACTTTTACACAACCCACCCCCAGGAACTGCTTTACATTTACTAGCGGCAGGGGAACATCCCGCACAACAGAGACTCGCCGCTGAGGAGTTAATTGCTCACAATCTCAGCTTATTGCGATTGCGGCAAAAAATTCAACAACAGAGCGCGCCGATTCTGGGTGAAGACAAAACTGCAAAGTCCGCGTTTTTAAAACAATTAAATTTTCAACTCACTGGCGCTCAAACAAGAGTCGCTGATGAAATAAATAGAGATATAGAGTCCACCGTGCCAATGCTTCGCTTGGTTCAAGGTGACGTAGGATCAGGAAAAACAGTCGTTGCGGCTCTAGCTGCACTGCAAGCCATTGCCAATGGTAAGCAAGTCGCACTAATGGCTCCTACCGAAATTCTTGCTGACCAGCACCGTCAAAACTTTGAGCAATGGTTCAAACCATTAGACATACGAGTCACTTGGTTAACGGGGAAAATCAAAGGTAAGGCCCGTGCACTTAAATTGTCAGAAATCGCTGACGGAAAGGCGCAGATGGTTATTGGCACTCATGCTTTGTTTCAGGAAACTGTGGAATTCAATGATCTTGGCCTAAGTATTATTGATGAACAGCATCGTTTTGGCGTCCATCAACGACTAGCTTTGCGGCAGAAAGGCTTTGTCCCCAATTCCTTTTTACAGACAAGTGGCTGTGCTCCTCATCAGCTAATAATGACCGCAACACCCATACCGCGCACATTAGCTATGAGTGCCTATGCTGATCTTGATTGCTCTGTGATCGATGAATTACCGCCAGGACGTAAGCCTATAGACACCTTGGTATTGAGTAATTTAAGACGCAATGATGTTATTGAACGGGTGCGTGCTTCTTGTGTAAATGGTCGTCAAGCCTACTGGGTTTGTACTCTGATTGAAGAGTCAGATGTTTTAGAAGCTCAGGCGGCAGAAGTGACTGCCAGTGAACTGCAGTTACTGCTGCCAGAATTGTCAATTGGCCTTATACATGGGCGTTTAAAACCTAGAGAAAAGATTGAGATTATGGAGGCCTTTAAACAAGGCAACATTAATTTACTGGTGGCGACCACCGTCATTGAGGTTGGCGTTGATGTGCCCAATGCAAGCTTAATGATTATTGAAAACTCAGAACGCCTAGGCCTATCCCAATTGCACCAATTGCGTGGCAGAGTAGGCCGAGGGACAGAGGCCAGTCACTGTGTTTTGCTTTATAGTCCACCGCTATCTGGGAATGGTAACGCTCGGCTTAAGATCATGCGTGAAACCACCGATGGTTTTAAGATCGCCGAGAAAGATCTTGAGCTGAGGGGTCCTGGAGAAGTTCTCGGCACTCGCCAAACCGGTAATATGTACTTGCATATTGCAGATCTGCAGCGAGACGCTCATATGTTGCCAGATATCAAAGTTGTCGCGGAGAAATTATTACTCAACTATCCTA
This sequence comes from uncultured Cellvibrionales bacterium, assembly GCA_913031645.1. Classification (GTDB taxonomy): domain Bacteria; phylum Pseudomonadota; class Gammaproteobacteria; order Pseudomonadales; family Porticoccaceae; genus HTCC2207. The sequence continues at coordinate 45,560 of CAJWFB010000002.1, read as the reverse complement.
AAAATATAGACCCACTAATTCGTCGCTGGCTTGGACGCAATGAGCAATATGCTCAAGCCTAAAAAAGCCGTTAAAATGGTTGATAAAAGTATTTCATTTTTTTGACAAGCTCTTATAATGCAAGAATCTAGGAGGTCCTCAATGGTATTTAGTAATTCAATTTCAAACCTGTTTGGAAAATCCCCTATAAGGCCTCTTCAAGAGCATATGTCTCTGGTTGTGGTCTGTGCCTCAAAGCTAGAGCCCTTTTTCGAGTCAGTCATTGCCAATGATTGGCAAACAGCGAGTGAAGTCTTTGATAGAATTTCTGATGATGAGAACCAAGCCGATGAGTTAAAAAAGCAGTTCCGTCTAAACATGCCGAAAAGCTTGTTTATGCCTGTCTCCCGCGGTGACTTACTCGGTATTTTGGCCCAACAAGACAATATAGCCAACACCGCTAAAGATGTATGTGGCATTGTCTTGGGCCGCGAAATGGATATTCCTACCTCTTTACAGTCTGATTTCATTGCCTATGTTAAAAGCACTATTGAAACCTGCGAAAAAGCCCGTACAGCCATCGATGAACTAGACGAATTACTTGAAACTGGATTTACTGGGCAGGAAGTCAAGTTTGTCAAAAAATTGATTCGTGATTTAGATGCGCAAGAACAAAAAGTTGATAAGAGAGAACGCAAGTTGCGCCATCGATTATTTAAAATAGAAGGCGACATCCCACCAATTCACGTTATGTTCCTCTATAACGTCATTGATAATATTGGTGAAATAGCTGACACCGCCGAGCGCGTGGGTAATCAACTCGAACTCCTACTAGCAAAATAGTAATTAATTCAAGAGACTGATGGCTATGGAACTATTTACAGAGTACGGGACACTGCTGATTATCCTCGCTGGATTGTTTGGCTTTTTTATGGCTTGGGGTGTTGGCGCAAATGATGTAGCCAATGCAATGGGTACGTCCGTAGGCTCCAAAGCACTCACTATCAAGCAGGCTATTTTAATCGCCATGGTTTTCGAGTTTGCGGGTGCCTATTTAGCGGGAGGAGAAGTCACTTCAACTATCCGTAAAGGTATTGTTGACACTGATGTATTTATAGACTCTCCAGACCTTCTTGTCTTCGGCATGCTCTCCGCGCTGCTGGCTGCTGGCACATGGTTGATGATTGCTAGCTTTAAAGGCTGGCCTGTGTCCACTACACACTCTATTGTTGGGGCCATTGTTGGGTTTGCCGCGGTGGGTGTTTCCACGGATGCAGTGAACTGGTCTAAGGTCAGTACCATTGTCGCCAGTTGGGTGGTATCCCCGGTAATTGCAGGCACCATCTCATTCGCCATTTTCCGTAGTGTGCAAAATCTTATTTTAATTCAAGACGATCCTTTTGAGCGTGCCAAGAAATATGCGCCTATGTACATGTTTGCTGTAGGCTTTTTAATGGCGATGGTGACCATCCTCAAAGGGCTCAAGCATGTTTTTAAAGACATTGGTGTATCACTCAACTTTGGTGAGTCAGTAGTTTGGGCGATTATGTTTGGTGTTTTTGTTGCGATTATTGGCTCCTTTTTACTCGCGAGAGTGGAGCGTGACGAGGCTTTGGAGGCAAAAAATCGCTTTGCTAATGTCGAGCGCGTTTTCGCGGTACTAATGATTTTCACTGCCTGTAGTATGGCTTTTGCGCATGGTTCCAATGATGTAGCTAATGCCGTGGGTCCTCTGGCTGCCGTTGTAAATGTCGTTAACTCTGGCGGTGATATTGCGGCAAAAAGCTCGATGCCTAGCTGGATATTATTACTAGGTGGGGCAGGTATCGTCTTTGGTTTAGCAACCTATGGATTCAAAGTTATGGGGACCATTGGACGAAAAATTACTGAATTAACGCCAAGCCGAGGGTTCGCTGCTGAATTAGGAGCCGCGGCTACGGTGGTCTTCGCGTCCGGCACTGGACTGCCAATTTCTACTACCCACACCTTAGTGGGGGCCGTCTTGGGCGTGGGTCTTGCTCGTGGTATCGGCGCACTAAATTTGCGTATGATAGGGTCAATTTTCTTATCTTGGGTCGTTACGTTACCCGCCGGTGCTGGTTTAGCCATTGTGTTTTTCTTTTTCTTCAAAGGCGTGTTTGGTTAGAAAGGCTTAGCTATTAGCGTTTTTTTTATCAGTACTCACTGCCCTTGAAAAAAACACTAATGGTATTGCCAAGGGTCCGAATAAAATTCCCATCCATAACCAGAAACGGGTATCTGCGTGACGCTCATTAGCCACGGTGTAGCACACATAAGCACTTGCTAGAGTAGCCAAGAAAAAAACTAAAGCTAAGGGCATCTTAAAATCTCCTATAGCGGAAAGCGTAGGCCCGCACTAGCGATATTAAAGCCGCGAGCGCGCACCGCTTTTGCTTCCTGACTATTTACACTAAGTAAGGGGTTAGTATGATTCATATGAATAAACCAGACTTTCTTCCTTTGCTCTTTGGGTAACATTGATAGGGCGTTCATGGTTTCAACTACAAAAGGATGCGGGATCTGAGACATATCTCGCCCTGGCAGTTCCTGGTTATCATAAAATGTCGCATCAATTAGGGCATAATCCGTAGCCTTTACCTGATCTGCAAGATTCTTCTCCCACTGAGACCATTTATTAATATCGGGAATAAAAAGCGCGGTTTTGCTAGGGCCTTTTATAGAGAAACCGACTGTTTCAGAAAATTCATCTCTGTGAGGCACTAAAAAGGGGGTGATCTCAAGATTTTCAAACTCCACCGGTAACGCGTCACTCAGAGGCTCTAAAACGATATTCTTAAGGTTAACCAGTTGACTCCAAGGGCCATTATTACGCAAATATTGCCTCATCTTTGGCATCACATAAACGGGGAGTTGTTCAGTTCCCATGGCCTCTCTTCCCAAATACATCAGTCCAGTATAGTGCCCCATATGTGCGTGGGTAATAAAGACTCCAGCCAGGTCACTATTTGGGGCTTCCTGCTCCAGCAGAAAAAGTTGCTCCGGGAAATTGGGGGTTGCCTCAAAAAGATAACTTTTTTGGTTTTGATGGTCAACAACAGCGAGTGATGTCGCACTTAGTCTTTTTTCTTTATTAAGCCACCCAGGCATACAATGAGGTTTAAAACAGCCTGCTTGAGGAAACCCTGCGTCTTGAGCAACTCCTAAAATATAGAGATAAGGCGGGTTAGTCTGAGCATTAGATAATGTTGGTATCATCAAAAATAATACAAAAACCATCTTTCCAAGACGAGTCATGTTGCCTCTATTGCTTTTTTATGGACACTAATGGTGTCACTGTCATGAATTTTTTGCATCTTTGGGTGACCAATCTGGAGGCCCAAAGATATACCCAAGAATCTCATCAAACGACTGTGCACCTTTGACATCGGACACTATGGCAGACCATGTATAGAACGTTATTTTTACGGGATTATTTGTCTCCAAATTTTTCACCAGCCCAAAAATAACGGGTGCCTGCTCTTTTGAATAGGTACCAAAGAGTCGATCCCACACAATGAAGAAATTACCATAATTGCTATCAACGTATTCAGGGTTAGTCCCATGATGCACTCTGTGAGTAGAAGGTGTATTGAAAATTCCATCCAACCAACCCAATTTATCGATCCACTGAGTATGGCCCAATACACCCCAAAGTCTTGAGAAGAGAGCCACCACTACGGTAATACTGGGATCGAATCCCACCAAAGGCATAATTATATAAAACGGTGCCTTAGAAATAGGGCCAAACCATGCTTGCCTGAATGCAACAGAAAAGTTCATCTCCACACTAGAGTGGTGATTCATATGGATTGCCCATAAAAATCTAATTCTATGAGCGCTGCGATGATACCAATAAAACACAAAATCAATCATCACTAGGGTCAGCAGCCACGCTGCCCAAACAGGCATTACGTCATTAACTGTTAAGACTCTGAACTGGTAAAGGAAAAAATAAAGACTAAGGACGAAACCTTGAGTAATGAGTGACACAAAGACATTACCCGCTAATAATCCAACCGTACCGCCAGTATCTCCCAGCTTATAAAACTGACGATTTCTAAAAGCTGAAAATACCGCCTCCAGACAGATAAGTCCCAATATTATGGGTATGCCTACGGTATAAACATCAGTTGTGGTAATCGTTGGCAACAGTGGTCTCCAAAATAAAAAAGTAAGATTTTAAATTATTGTATCATTGAGCATAACGACTAATTTACAATCTCAAATTCGGCTGTTTGATGATTGTCACTGGAAAGACTGGCCGCCATAGTATCGCGACCCGCTCTTTTAGCCGCATAAAGTAAATTATCCACGGATAGCAAAAAATCTTCAGAGCTGTCATTTTTGGTAGGGTAGAGAGTCTTGAGTCCAATACTTAAGGTAATAATAGGTTTGGTTGATGCGTTCTCATTTGGAATTTTTAGACTCCTCACGTTTTTAGTAAGTTCATCAATCACTTGGACGGCTCCAGCTTTATCGGTGTCGCCAAACAACAGTACAAATTCTTCACCACCATAACGTGCACAGATATCATCTGGGCGTTTAGCTACTTTTGAAAAAATAGATGCTAAAAAAGTTAAGTACTTATCGCCAATACTGTGGCCATAGGTGTCATTGACTTGTTTGAAATGATCGATATCAATCATAGCCAGAGAGATAGGTGTCTTCATCCTGATACTTCGTTTCCATTGATAGCTTAGAGCTTCCTCGAAATTTATGCGGTTAGGGATGCCCGTCAAGTCATCTAGTCTTGCAAGCTTAGCAACCTCCTCCTCTGCATTTTTTCGCTGTGTAATATCGTTGTGAGTAATAACAAGATACTGAGTGTCCGTGAGCACAAATTGACTGACCTTCATCATAAACCATCGCTGTCCCACTGAAGAGTGGCAGGGATATTCAAGATAATAACAGTCTTGTTCAGCTCTAGATACCTTCCGTATTCCCTCTGCAGCGCGTGCGGCATCAGCATCGCCACTTTCTGCAGCAACATCACACACTGCAAGGTAATTGGCTCCGCCCCAATCATAGGTAGACAGAAATCCGTTAGCACGGCCAAATTCATTCCAGTGTGTGTTGGCAAAAACAACCTCACCACTGGCCTCAATCACCACAATACTGTCGGTACTCACATCCAAAACTGACTTTATAAAATCATAGCTATCTGGCACAGCACTCTCCTGCATATAGCAAGGTAGACGATAAATTTTGTCTGCTACTAGGCCTCAATAACAGCCCTATAGCCTTTTGAATCAGGGAGCGACGGTAATACAAAACGCTCTTCCTCAATGCTAAATTCTCCACCACTATGCAGCTCTACACTAGCAAACTTTGGGGTCCAACTCACCACTTTGGTAACGCTCAGTCATTGCGTCTAAATTCAGCACTTTTAACTTTGACGCATTGCCGGCGGTTCCAAATGATTCATAGCGAGCGGCAGCTATATCTTTCATCGCAATAATCGTCTCTTTCAGAAAAGCGCGTGGATCAAAAGCACTAGGGTTTTCTGCTAAGAACTTGCGTACTGCTCCAGTTGATGCCAGCCGCAGATCAGTATCAATATTAACTTTGCGCACTCCGTGCTTAATCCCCTCACAAATTTGTTCGACCGGCACACCATAGGTCTCAGGAATCTCACCACCGTATTTATTGATAATCGCTAACCACTCCTGAGGAACTGATGACGAGCCATGCATTACCAGATGAGTACCCGGGATGCGCTCATGTATGGCTTTGATTCTATCAATTGCGAGAATATCTCCGGTCGGTGGGCGGCTGAATTTGTAGGCCCCGTGAGACGTACCACAGGCGATCGCCAAGGTATCTACCTGTGTTTTTGCAACAAAATCTGCAGCCTCCTCAGGATCGGTGAGCATCTGCTCAAGGGAAAGAATACCTTCTGCACCAACCCCGTCTTCTTCCCCTGCTTGACCGGTTTCTAGTGATCCTAAACATCCAAGTTCACCTTCAACCGAAACTCCGCACGCATGCGCCATCTCTACGGTACGTCGCGTAACATCAACGTTATAATCATAGCATGACGGTGTTTTACCGTCCTCTTCAAGAGAGCCGTCCATCATCACCGAGGTAAAACCTAGCTGAATGGAGCGCTGGCAAACTGCTGGACTAGTGCCATGATCTTGATGCATACAAACAGGAATGTGTGGCCACTCTTCAACTGCTGCCTGAATTAAGTGGCGTAAAAAAGGCGCTCCTGCATACTTTCTAGCTCCAGCTGAAGCTTGGACAATGACCGGGCTATCAGTTTCATCTGCAGCCATCATAATAGCGCGCATTTGTTCTAAATTATTAACATTGAATGCGGGCACGCCGTAGTTGTATTCCGCCGCATGATCAAGCATTTGCCGAAGTGAAATAAGTGCCATCAGTAATATCCTTTTAGTTTCTAATACAGTCTTAGTTATAGCTCGAAATGTTCGACTTTTAAATCTGTTTTTCCGCTCTTTGTTCTAGTATGGCAACTGCGGGAAGCTGTTTACCTTCAACATACTCTAAAAATGCGCCGCCGCCAGTTGAAATATACGAGACTTGATCCGCGATATCGTATTTATCCACCGCGGCCAAAGTATCTCCACCCCCAGCAATAGAGAAAGCATTACTTTCCACTATAGCAGTTGCTAAAACCTCAGTGCCCCGACCAAATTGCGAGAACTCAAAAACTCCAACCGGGCCATTCCAAATAATAGTCCCCATGGTTTTTATCATTGCGGCTAAGGACTTTGCTGATTCAGGGCCAATATCAAAAATCATGTCGTCCTCAGCCACCTCGTCCACTAACTTCACCACAGCATCAGCGGAGGCAGAGAACTCTTTTCCAACCACAACGTCGGTAGGCAATGGAATATTTGCTTTCAGCATTAACGCTTTGGCTGCTGGAATTAAATCAGCCTCATAGAGAGATTTCCCCACGGGTTTACCTGCCGCTGCCAAAAATGTGTTGGCGATACCACCACCAACAATCAACTGATCCACCTTATCGGCCAAACTCTCTAGCACCATAAGCTTAGTTGATACCTTCGAGCCGCCGACAATAGCCACAATGGGTCCCGCTGGATCGGCAAGCGCAATCTCTAATGCACTTAGCTCTTTGTGCAACAGGGGCCCCGCGCATGCAATAGGTGCATATTTAGCGACGCCATGGGTTGACGCTTGAGCGCGATGGGCGGTGCCAAAGGCATCCATAACAAAAATATCACAGAGGTTTGCATAAGCCTTGGCTAAATCATCCTCATTGGATTTTTCACCGACATTGAATCGAACATTTTCGAGCATCACCAACGGATGAGTATTGTGGGCCAGTTCAGTCTTCCAATCTTTAATTAGTATTACTTTCTCACCCAGCAACTTCCCTAGGTAATCGGCTACCGGTACCAAACTGAATTTTTCGCTAAACTCCCCTTCACTAGGTCTACCTAAATGGGACATAAGAATCACCTGCGCACCTTGCTCCAAGGCATGGCGAACAGTAGGTAAAGCTGCTTTCAATCTGACCGAACTGGCAATTTTGCCATCCACAATTGGCACATTAAGGTCTTCTCGGATCAGTACCCGTCGACCACTTAGATCCAAATCTGTCATCAAGGTTACAGCCATATTCCCTTTTCCCGATTCCCTTATGTACAAGTAAACTTTAGAAGTAAATTTAGTCTTCTGCGGAAAACCCCGTTGACCAGTGTTCCAAAGTATCCAGCATTCGGTTGGCATAACCCCATTCGTTATCAAACCAAATTAATACTTTTACGAGCTTTTGTTGACTGACTCTTGTCTGACTAGCATCAACAATACCGCTGCGCGGATCATGGTTAAAGTCACAGGACGCCAATGGCTCTTCGGTATAACCTAGAACGTCGTGTAAAACGCCACCAGCCGCCTCAGCCAATGCCGAATTGACAGCATTTACATCGACCGGCTTACTCAGCATGATGGATAGGTCGATAGCTGAAACGTTAACCGTGGGCACGCGCATGGCTTGTGCCTGAAACCTTCCAGCAAGCGCTGGAAGCAGGCGATCAATACCAAGAGCTAATCCAGTGTCCACGGGAATAATAGATTGCATTGCCGCTCGTGTTTTACGCAGATCCGTGTGGTGATAGGCATCGATCACAGGTTGGTCATTCATTGCAGAGTGAATCGTAGTAATGACCCCGCCCTCAACGCCAAAGTATTCATTAAGCACGCTAATAACTGGAACAACACAATTTGTCGAGCAAGAGGCTGCAGAGATAATACGTTCATTTCCGCAGAGAGTTTTATGATTAACACCATAAACAATGGTTGCATCTACACTGGACTCAGCTGGCTGCGAGAAAAGTACTCGCTTGGCGCCTGCATTTAGGTGCTGCTCTGCCCCAGCTCGATCAGTGAAGCTGCCACTGCACTCCAATACAACATCAATGTTATGTTCTTTCCAAGGTAAGTCCTGAAGATGCTGGTGATGACAAAGTTTAATTGCATCACCATTCACCAGCAGCGTATTTTCAGCTAACGTCACAACTCCAGGAAACCGCCCATGGGTAGAGTCATAACGCGTTAGATGAGCAATTGTCTTGGCATCTGCTGGCTCATTAATCGCCACTACCTGTGCCCACTGCCTAGTATTCGACTCATAAAGCGCGCGCAAAACTGAGCGCCCTATGCGTCCGTAACCATTAATGGCAATTCTAAGCACTAGCCAATCGCCTCGATGACATTGCCTACAACATTCTCGACAGTAAAGCCGAATTCCTTCATTAATTCGCCACCAGGAGCAGATTCGCCAAAAGTACGCATACCCACTACACGACCATCTAGACCAACAAATTTATGCCAGTAGTCCGCATGCAAAGCCTCCACTGCAACTCTCGCTCTTATCTCCGAGGGAAGCACTGATTCACGATACGCGGCATCCTGAGCCGAGAAAATTTCAGCGCAGGGCATAGATACCACGCGAGTATGAATGCCTTGATCAGCAAGCGCATTTGCGGCATGTACCGCCAATTCAACCTCAGAGCCCGTGGCGATAATAATCGCCTGTGGGTCGATACAGTCTTGCAGGACATAGCCGCCCTGAGCAATTGCAGCTACCTGCTCAACCGTGCGCGACATAGGTGCAAGTCCTTGCCTGCTGAAGACCAAAGCACTTGGGCCACCCTGATTTTCAATAGCACTTTTCCAGCATACCGCGGATTCGACAGTGTCGCAGGGCCGCCAAGTATTTAAGTTAGGTGTGGAACGCAGTGCACTGAGTTGCTCTACTGGCTGATGCGTCGGACCATCTTCACCAAGACCAATGGAGTCATGGGTATATACGAAGATACTTTGCTGCTTCATTATGGCCGCCATGCGTACCGCGTTACGCGCGTATTCCATGAACATCAGGAAGGTCGCGCCATAATTGATAAAGCCACCATGTAAGGCGATGCCATTCATCATGGCGCTCATACCAAATTCACGAACACCGTAATAAATATAATTGCCATCCGCATTATCGGCGGTGATATCTTTGGATCCAGACCAGATCGTGAGGTTAGATCCCGCTAGATCGGCTGAACCGCCCAGCAATTCGGGTAGTAGCGGCCCAAAAGCATTTAAACAATTTTGTGACGCTTTGCGAGAAGCAATTTTTTCCATCTTTGCTTGGCACTCCGCGATATAAGCATCGGCTTTATCACTGAAGTTGAGTGGAAGTTGGCCACTGGTGCGTCTTTCAAACTCAACAGCTAAATCGGGGAACTCAGCACGATAAGCATCTATCTGCTTATTCCACTCTGATTGCGCAGAGGCGCCATTCACTCGAGCATTCCAGCCTTCATAGAGATCACTCGGAATGTCAAAGGGCGCATGACTCCATCCCAACTGTTCACGGGCCAACACAATTTCATCAGCACCTAAGGGCGCACCATGGCAATCTTCTTTCCCCTGTTTATTCGGAGAGCCAAAACCAATAATCGTTTTGCAGCAAACCAAAGTTGGCTTGTCAGGCTCATCTTTTGCAGTTTCTATAGCCGCCTTAATGGCACTGCTATCATGGCCATCCACATTAGCAATCACTTGCCAGCCGTATGCTTCGAAACGAGCCGGCGTGTCGTCGCTAAACCAACCTTCAACTTCACCATCAATAGAGATACCGTTGTCGTCGTAAAATGCGGTTAACTTACCTAGTTTTAAGGTTCCAGCCAAAGAAGAGACTTCGTGGGAGATACCTTCCATTAAGCAACCATCGCCCAAAAAAGTGTATGTTTGGTGATCGACAACATCGTGACCTGGACGATTGAATTGTGCTGCCAAGACCTTTTCTGCTAACGCCATACCGACGGCGTTACTTAGCCCTTGGCCAAGTGGTCCTGTTGTCGTCTCAACACCAGGCGCATAGTCATACTCTGGATGCCCCGGGGTCTTGGAATGCAATTGCCGAAAATTCTTTAGCTCTTCGATAGGCAGCGCGTAACCAGAGAGATGCAGTAAAGAGTATAAGAGCATAGAGCCGTGGCCGTTTGACAGTACAAATCGATCTCGATTGGCCCATTCAGGATCAGCAGGGTTATGCTTTAAATAGTCATTCCAGAGGACTTCAGCGATATCTGCCATGCCCATGGGGGCTCCTGGATGACCACTGTTAGCTTGTTGTACGGCATCCATACTGAGAGCGCGAATGGCATTAGCAAGGTCTCTACGTGAGGCCATGGAATATTACTCCTGAAAGGAAAAGATTGGGGTTACCATTATCTCCGACACAGGGATATCAGTAAACCGAAATTCGTTATTGTGGTTATTGTTTTAGGGCATATTCTTAAATATTAATATATAAAAATATTTTGATATATATAGGCCTCATGTTACGATGCGCGCATGACGAGTTCACGCGCTTTTAACTATGAGTATCCCTCTCCCACGGATACCGATACCGTCGCTGCTTTATGCAAGGCCGCGGGTGACCCCCTGCGCATGCAAATTTTAAAAGTATTGCAGCAAAATGCCTATGGTGTCTTAGAGCTATGTGCTGTTTTTGACATTCGCCAGCCTGCGATGAGCCACCACCTGAAAATTCTTGCCGGTGCCTCTTTGGTTGCAACGCGCAGAGAAGGTACGTCAATTTTTTATTGTCGCAACGAGGCAAACCCAGACTCTGATTTGCAAAAACTACAACGGAGTCTCTTTCAAACTATTGATTTGGCTGCCTTAGATCTAATCTACAGCAATCGCCTAACAGCAATTAATACAGATCGCTCAGCAGCATCTGTTGCTTTTTTTGACCAAAATGCTCACCGCTTTGAGCAAAACCAAGATTTGATTGCTGGTTGGTCTGACTACGGAGAAAGTTTGGAAGAGTTTTTACCAAAGCATATCGCAGGCTGCGACTCTGCTTTAGAGATTGGCCCAGGTTATGGCCATTTTTTAAGTGCGCTTTCGTCTCAGTTTAAACAGGTTACTGCGGTTGATAATTCACTGGTAATGCTCGATCAATGTAAGACCAGAGCAGTGGCACAGAACCTAGAAAACGTCACTTTTTTTCTCGGTGATACGCAGGCGACAGCTATACAGAAAAAGACTTTCGATTTTGTATCCTTAAATATGGTGCTCCACCACAACCCAGTGCCCGCAGATATTATTGCTGACTGCGCTAGGTTGCTTAAGGAAAACGGAATTTTGATCATAACCGATCTATGCGTTCATGATCAGGAATGGACCAAAACATCGTGTGGCGATATGTGGCTAGGTTTTGAACCCGAGGCAATAACTCGGTGGGCCCGTTCTGCCGGCCTAACCGAAGGGGATAGTCTCTATCTGACTCAGCGTAATGGGTTCCGAATTCAATTACGACAATTCAGTTTAAAATTTAGTTAATAAAAGGAATTTTTATGTCTACATACAATTTATTTACCTCAGAATCAGTGTCTGAGGGACATCCCGACAAAATGGCCGATCAGATCTCGGACGCTGTTCTTGATTCGATTATTAAGGATGATCCCAACTCTAGAGTCGCCGTTGAAACAATGGTGAAAACTGGCATGACTATTATTGCCGGTGAAGTTCGCACCAACACCTATGTGGACCTGGAAGAAGTTGTCCGTAATGTCATTACGGGTATTGGCTATGACAATTCTGAGGTTGGCTTTGATGGCAATACCTGTGCTGTTCTGAATGCTATTGGTAAGCAGTCTAATGATATCGCTCAAGGTGTGGATGCCGCTGAGAATAAAGACATTGGTGCTGGAGACCAAGGACTAATGTTCGGTTATGCGACTAACGAAACTGCTGTTCTAATGCCAGCACCCATTTACTATTCGCATTTGTTAGTTAAACGGCAAGCGGAAGTGCGTAAAAATGGCATGCTCCCTTGGTTACGCCCAGATGCGAAAAGCCAGGTAACCTTGCGTTATGACCAAGGTAAGCCAGTTGCTATAGATGCTGTTGTGCTATCAACTCAGCATTCTCCAGATATCTCTTTGGCCGATCTTCAAGAGGCGGTACGCGCCGAAATTATTGCGCCAATTTTACCCGCAGAGTGGCTTCACGCAGGAACTCAATACCATATCAACCCTACCGGTCAGTTTATCATTGGTGGTCCTGTAGGAGACTGCGGTCTCACGGGACGTAAAATTATCGTTGATACCTATGGCGGAATGGCACACCACGGTGGTGGCGCGTTTTCTGGCAAGGACCCTACTAAGGTAGACCGGTCAGCCGCTTATGCAGGGCGCTATGTGGCGAAAAATATTGTCGCTGCTGGGCTGGCTGATCGCTGCGAAATACAAGTTTCATACGCTATTGGGGTGTCTGAGCCTACATCAATCAGTATTGATACCTACGGTACAGGAAAGCTCAGTGATGAAGAGATAGCCAATCTCGTTCGCGAGCATTTTGATCTTCGTCCAAGAGGTCTAATTGAAATGTTGGATTTGCGCCGTCCCATCTATCAACCGACAGCTGCCTACGGGCATTTTGGTAGAGAGGAAGAGAACTTTACATGGGAAAAAACAGACAAAGTAGCGCTACTCAAAAACGCGCTTTAAAAACGAACATTCACTAATTGACATTTAAATCTATAAGGAATTTTATAATGACTGCAATAGGTCAAAACTTCGAAGATTATAAGGTTGCCGATATTTCATTGGCAGACTGGGGTAAGAAAGAAATCTCCATCGCGGAATCGGAAATGCCTGCCTTGATGGCACTCCGTGAAAAGTATCGTGCTGAGCAACCGTTGGCCGACGCGCGTATTTTGGGCTGTATTCATATGACCATTCAGACTGCGGTTCTTATTGAAACACTAATCGATTTAGGTGCTGAGGTACGATGGACGTCTTGTAATATCTTCTCCACTCAAGATCATGCGGCCGCCGCTGTCGCTGCTAGCGGAACGCCCGTTTTCGCATGGAAAGGTGAAACAGAAGACGAGTATGAATGGTGCCTAGAACAGCAAGTATTAAAGGATGGCGTACCCTGGAACGCCAACATGATTCTGGATGACGGAGGAGATCTAACGTCTCTACTTCACAACAAATTTCCACAGGTACTTGAGGCTGTTCATGGGGTGACCGAAGAGACTACGACAGGTGTTCATCGCCTGTATGAAATGCTTGCTGCGGGTGAACTCAAAGTCCCAGCCATCAACGTTAATGATTCTGTGACAAAGTCCAAATGCGATAATAAGTATGGCTGCAGACACAGTCTCAACGATGCCATTAAGCGAGCGACTGACCACCTTCTAGCGGGTAAAAAGGCGGTTGTTGTTGGTTATGGCGATGTCGGTAAGGGTTCTGCACAGTCTCTCCGTCAGGAAGGGATGGTTGTTAAGATAACCGAAGTCGATCCCATCTGCGCGATGCAAGCCTGCTTGGATGGCTTTGAAATAGTTTCTACGCATATAGATGGTGACATATCAAACGGTGTGGACTCACATCTATTGGCCAATACCGATATGTTTGTGACTACTACTGGTAACTATAACGTTTGTGGTTCTGATGTTTTGGCTGCGCTGAAAAGTGGTTGTGTTGTCTGTAATATTGGCCATTTTGACAATGAAATCGATACCGCATTTATGCGTGATAACTGGCAGTGGGACGAAATCAAACCCCAAGTTCATAAAGTTTACCGCGACAAAGCATCAAATGATCACCTGCTTCTGCTTGCTGAGGGACGTCTCGTTAATTTGGGTAATGCAACTGGCCATCCTAGTCGGATTATGGACGGTTCTTTCGCCAATCAGGTATTGGCGCAAATCGATCTCTATTCAAAGAAATTCGCCTCTCAGGACTCCGCGACTCAGGCGGAAATGCTTCGTGTTGAGGTCCTGCCCAAGCATCTTGACGAGGAGGTTGCTCGTCATATGGTGGCCGGTTTTGGCGGCGTGATTACCAATCTGACTCAAGAGCAAGCAGATTATATCGGAGTGCCGATTAACGGCCCCTTCAAAGGCGACAGCTACAAGTACTAAGAATTGTTGATCACGTTAAAACCTCTAGCTTGGTTGTTCGGGCTAGAGGTTTTTTTGTGAAACAGCAGATTTATCCTCCTTTTTGTCGTAATCTTATGGCCTAAATTAGGGGTTAACTAGCATGCGTATTCCACGACTCTACACGCGACAGATACTCAACGCAGATAGTCTTGTCAACCTGGACAAAGATGCTGCTCGCTATCTTAGCTCTGTTCTCCGTATGATCCCGGGCCAAAGGATTAACTTATTTAATGGCGATGGGCTAGAGTACGTCGCAGAAGTCGTCAGTCTCGGTAAAAACCAAGCCACCGCGTCCATTGTCCAATCACTATCTAATGACCGCGAATCACCTTTGAAAATACACCTCGCCATCGGTATTTCTCGCGGCGAGCGTATGGATTGGGTCATACAAAAAGCCACTGAACTGGGCGTCCACGCCATCACCCCTATTTTCACAGAGCGCACAGAAGTCAAGCTAATGGGTTCTCGATTAAAGAAAAGATTGACTCACTGGCAACAAGTCGCGATAAGTGCCTGTGAGCAATGTCAGCGAAATATTATTCCAATAATCAATCCCGCTAGCCCGCTGCCACAACATCTAGCAAATGACCAGAGAGGCCTCAAGATCGTATTACATCATCGCACCGAGACAAGGCTTACTGAACTGCAAAATATTGATGGCATAGTTACCCTTTTAGTTGGTCCCGAGGGCGGTCTGTCCGACGAAGAAATAGCGCTAGCGGAAAGCCATACCTATCATGCCATTAAATTAGGCCCACGGGTTTTACGCACAGAGACAGCGCCATTAGCAGCAATAAGTATTTTGCAATCTTTATGGGGTGATATGGGGTAGAACGTTTATGAATCACCGCAGTTTTGGCCATTTTTTGTTCTCATCGGGTACCAATAAAAAAATCTATATCTGTGCGCTTTTCTTTAGCCTGCTAATTAACACGCATAGTTCTGCCGCTATTTTTGGTGATGGAAATCCGGCAAATGGTATTGAAGATCAGCGCCTCCTAGCGCCCAATAAATTCCAACGTTCTGTAGGTACTATTATCTGCGACGGTGGTCTGCGCGGGACTGCAGTGCATATCGCTACCCGCGATAGTAACTCCAACCAACAGCAGTCAATTGTTCTTACTGCCGCCCATATTTTATACCACCCCGATACTCATGAGCGCTACGAAAAGTGTGCCTATCACCCGCAGGGAAAACGCCTCAGTGGAGTAGCCTTCGCGCGAGTCTCTGCGCATGATTTTAAGCCGACAATCAACAATAAGATGCGGCTAGCTAGTCAAGATATTGTCTTCATCGCATTAAAGAAAAAACTCCGACACTCAGGGATGAAGTTAAATTTGACTGGACAGAACAGTCACCAGTTGCAGCTATTGGGCTTTAACGAAAGTGAGAATAATATCAGTATGAGTAGTGATTGCCGGCCATTTTTATCGCGGCAATTTGTTAGTGCCCAATTACTCCTGCATGACTGCGATGCGGGCCGGGGGGCTTCTGGAGGACCTTTAATCGACGCAAAAACAGGAGTCGTCGTTGGCATCCATGGTGGCACTCTGCTGTTTAGCCCGCCAGGCACAAAAAAAATTCACGCCACTGCTGGGGCTTTTGCCAACCCGGAAACACTCATCAATCAAGCCAGAAAGATAGATGTTTATGTGCTTGCCCAACTACGTGAATTTACTGCATATCCTGCCAAAGATTTTTAAAGTTGAATTCAATCTTGCGGCTAAATCCGGGAATGTTCATCCCCATTTTGGTGATAGTTACCGCTTTTTCATCGACGAGTTCCTCGCCAAACCGATAGATCACCTCTAAATTCCCACGATCAGCTTGAATAGCATAGTCCTCAGCGGCCTTACGCGTAATCTCTCGTCGATCAATATAATGTGTAAATGCTTTACCATATCGCTTTAATAACATCGCATTGACTTTGTCTGCAGATAGCAAGACCGCTGAGGCATTATTGCCACCAAATCCTTTTGAGTTAATGAACGAAACCTCCATTTTTGTGGGGCTCACAGTGTCATTAAGTAGGAAATTAAGTCGCTGTTGGTGAACATCTTCGGCAAGCTTATCAACCGTTTTGATCCCTGGAATTAACCCATATTTAAAGGTACCCAATGCAGAAATAAGCTGATCTCCACTAGCTGCCGCAACACTATGGCCCACGTATGCTTTGACTGCTGTCACCGGCCAATCATCAATATCAAAGGTTTCGGCGACCCGACTGATTAACTCAGACTCAGTAACGCGGTTGGCAGGTGTACTAGAGCCGTGCGCATGAACAAAGCTGCGCATCTGCACCGCTTCAATACCGACTATATCAACGGCAGCGGCAACAGCCTTGGAAAAGGAAATATAATTGCCAACCCCAGGAGACGAAATGGATTTTTTTACTCCATCTGCGTTAATGAAAACCTCAGGGACTGCGCCATGAACATCCGCGCCGAGCTCTATGGCTAACAGATCATCCATCAGCACGATATATTGGGTCGCCTCAGAGAGAGTAAAGCCACAGTTCTCGCCGAATGGCCGACTCGCTCGGCGCCAATCAGGGGTCGCTGATCCATCGATTTTGCAAAGATTTTCATCACTGCCAAGGGCCCCCATATTTGAAAACCCCTCCGACATTTCTGGTGTAATAGGCGCCTCTGCATTGCCCACCACCGCGATTCGCCGCCGTCCACTGCGAAGGTCTCTTACCGCAGCCTGCAATGAGTACAGAAAACTAGCACAAGCCCCTGTGGTCGCTTCGGTATGTCCTACATTACCCAGCACATAGGCATTAACGAAGTCAGCGGGCATGGAGTTTAGACCCAAGGCTACCTGCTTTGCGGTGGTTCGCTCACCTCTTAAACGGGCCTGAAATAACCCCCCGATACCCTGATCATCGACTTGCCCGAAGACACTGGAAGAATACACACCAATCTCATCTGGCCGCACTTTTGCAGCGACTTTTTGCCATGGGATCCCCATAGAGTGGATAGCATCGCTAGCCCCTATAAGGGCCATTTGCAATCCTCGAGGATGAAAGCGGGCGTTGTAATGCTCGGTTAAATCAAATCCTCGCGGCAGCTGCCCAGCCGCCTTGGCAGCTAGCTCGTAAGGAACGGATACCAGATGCTTATCTTTACCTGAAGTTGTTATTTCAACTCGCCCCTCTTCAACCTCACGAATCTGCCAATCGCTTGGTAACTGTTTAGGCAAGTCTCGCTTAGCCATTGTAAAAACAGTCACCTGCTGCTCCGAAAAATCAACCTTCCGGTGCCCAGACAAGTTAGATGGGTCGAAATGTTCAATTTTTCGTACTAAAGTGCCCGCTATAACGGCCTCTTGGTAATGTTCAAATACAGTCTCTATTGTTAACTCTGCCCCCTGAGTATCGGTATAGCTCCCACCATCCGCATGAATCAGGCCCATCAAGCAAGCTAAACTAGCAATAGTACTGTGCTGTTCGCTAGACGGCAGTGACTCAAGCACCATGCGACGAAACGCTTGATGAGACGAGCTTCGGCCAGCGGCATTGAACCCTCCGAAACCCACGATGACTGGTAGTACATGAGGCATAGATACATCTCTAATTAGTTACATGTTGAGAGTTTAAAAGTTATATTACTACTATTCTTTAACTTATTAGCCAATTTCTTTAATATAGAAGCCATTTAATGATAAATATACATTTCTATGGCATTCAATCTGACGCTACTTCTTTGCGATAATATGCTCGTATCCAGTAGCACGCTCGCCGCAGAGATTTTTAACTTCGCGCAGGCCTTAGCCGCGGCGAACAGGGCCCCTTTACAAGATGTAGAAATTCGTCGCGTCAGTGCTGATGACTTGCCGGTACAAACATCCTCAGGATTTGAGCTATCACCAACACACAGTATTAACGATTGTTTTCAAAGCGACCTGATACATATTCCCGCGCTGTGGAGAAATCCACGTCCTGCTGTTCTCAAACACTATCAATATGGCCCCTGGCTTAGGCAGCAATATCAGTCTAATTGTACAATTACTGCGGTTGGCACTGGGGTATGTTTTCTGGCCGAAGCCGGTCTTTTAGATGGTAAATTAGCTACCACTCACTGGCATTATTTCGATGCTCTGCAGCGAAATTACCCGGCTATTAAGTTAGATCGCCAAAATTTTACTACCCAAGCAGGCAATCTTTATTGTGCCGCCAGCATTAATGCCATGGCCGAATTGATGATGCATCAGGTGGAAAGGTACTTTGGTCGTATAATTTCACGACAAGCGCAGAGAAACTTCTTCCATGAAATTCGTAATATTTCCGATCCCGCCAATTTAAGTGCGCTCAATGATAGGGCGCATGGTGACGAGGCAATCGCACAGAGTCAGGTGTGGATTCAAGATAATTTAAATAAAGTACTCACGATTTCCAGTGTAGCCAAACAGTTCGGCATGACCACTCGAACGTTCAACCGCCGCTTTAAGGCTGCTGTGGGTAGCACACCAAATACCTATCTGACTGACACGCGCATGAGCTTTGCCTGTGACCTTTTAAAAAACACCGACCTACCTATTGTTGATGTTGCCAGTTATAGCGGTTATCACGAGGCCAGCTGGTTTTCATCACGTTTCCGTCAGTGGGCTGGGAACAGCCCACGTGCATATCGCAACACAGTGCGCACTAAATTGTTCGGCTAAACCTGTCTACTTATATTAGGCGGACTCGCATAACACCATCAACACTGGCAACTTTGTCTATAATTTCTCCGTCAATATCACCCTCAAGATCAATAATATTGTAGGCAATTTCACCGCGGCTTTTATTCACCATGTCGACCACATTAAGGTTGGCATCTGCCAGGAGCGATAACACTTGGCCTAAAACCTTGGGTACATTACTGTTGCAAAAAGTAATTCTGCTACCACCATTACGGCTCATTTTGGTGGGCGGATAATTAACTGAATTGTGAATATTACCATTCTCAAGAAAATCTTTGAGTTGTTCCGCAGCCATTACCGCACAGTTTTCTTCTGCTTCTTCAGTACTTGCACCAATGTGCGGCATCAATATGACGTCTTTTCGACCCAGCAGCGCAGGCGCAGGAAAGTCACTAATGTATCCCGCTATCACCCCTTTATTTAAGGCATTCACCATGTCATCGGTACTGACAATTTCCTCACGAGCAAAGTTTAGAATTTTAGCCGTGCTTTTCATTTCACTGAGGGTTTTAGTATTGATCAAGTGCTTGGTTGCAGGGATCGCTGGGACATGGAGAGTAACAAAGTCAGCGCTAGCAAGTAGCTTTTCTATGCTTTCCATGCGCTCAACTCGACTAGAAAGCTGCCATGCCGCTTCGACTGAGATCGCAGGATCATAACCAATGACATTCATACCTAAATCTAACGCGAGGTTAGCAATAATCGATCCAATAGCACCCAAACCAACCACACCCAAAGTCTTGCCAACAATTTCAGTACCAGCAAAACGCTTTTTTTCTTTTTCTAAAAGCTTGCCCATTTGAGCAGAATCATCAATGTGGCCCAGCTCTTGCACATAGCTCATCCCACCATAAATATCTCGAGAACCTAACAATAGCCCAGCTACGATCAGCTCTTTGACGGCATTCGCATTAGCGCCGGGAGTATTAAAAACTACTATTCCTTGCTCAGTGTAGTCCGATACTGGAATATTATTAACGCCAGCACCCGCTCGGGCAACCGCCAACAAACTGTCGGGAATAGTCTCTGTGTGCAGCTTCTGGCTGCGTAAGATGAAGGCTTCAGGTGCCGCACAGTCTTCACTAACTGCATATTTTTCAGCTGAAAATCGGTCCAGGCCCTTGGCAGAAATGGCATTATAAGTACGAACATTGTGCATAGTTTTATCTCAACTCTCTGATCTAACTTAATCTAGTTTAAAGCCCCTGACTAACGGCTTACGTGGTCATAAGCCCAATCTAACCAAGGCATTAACGCCTCCAGATCAGACACTTCAACTGTGGCTCCACACCAAATTCTCAATCCTGCCGGCGCATCGCGATAGGCCCCGATATCAAAAGCAACGGCCTCTGTATCTAACGATTTAACCATTTTTTTAACCTGATCTGGCTCTAGATCTAGCGTAAGACAAACGCTCGTATTAGATATTTGGCCAGAATCTTGCGCTAAAAAGTGAATCCACTCGCGTTCATCAACAAACTTTTGGATTATCGATAAATTATTCTCAGACTTGGCAATCGCACCCTGCAATCCACCAATTGAACGGATCCAATCTAAGCCGTCGAGGTAATCGGCGACACATAGCATCGATGGCGTATTGATCGTCTCTCCGCGAAAGATCCCCTCAATTAGCTTGCCCCCTTTAGTGAGCCTAAAAATCTTCGGCATGGGCCAAGCAGGCGTGTAACTTTCCAAACGTTCAATCGCTCTGGGGCTTAAAATTAACATACCATGAGCGCCTTCGCCGCCAAGTACTTTTTGCCAACTATAGGTCACCACATCTAGCTTTTCCCATGGCAGCTGCATCGCAAAAACCGCCGAGGTAGCATCACAGATTGTCAGTCCTTTGCGATCATCGCTGATCCAATCTGCATTTGGAACCTTGACCCCAGAGGTGGTTCCGTTCCACGTAAAGACAATATCGTGGTCCGGATTAGTTTGGGTTAAATCGGGCAGTAATCCATAGTCAGCAACATGAGTCGTCACATTGTCGAGTTTCAGCTGTTTGGTTACATCTGTTAACCAGCCACTACCAAAAGACTCCCATGCACAGACATCAACTGGCCGAGCGCCCAATACTGACCACATAATCATTTCAACGGCGCCGGTATCCGATGCCGGAACCACGCCAACGCGGTATCCTTCAGGAAGCCCGAGAATCTCAGCGGTATCCGCGCAGGCTCGTCCCAGTGCCTTTTTGCCAATGGACGATCTGTGCGAGCGCCCAAGTATAGAGATATCTAGGCTATCGATACTGTATCCAGGGCGCTTTGAACAGGGCCCCGAAGAAAAGTTCGGATTAGTCGGTTTCAGACTTGGTTTCACAATACTTCCCATGGTCAGTTTAAATGTGGAGTGTTTTGGAAAAGGTCGCGTACTTTACTATCTCGGTCGCTCTGTGGAAAGTTTTTTCCGCCATAACCCCATGCACTTAGGTTATAACCACTAGTTGTAGATTTGTTGGGGACGAAAAAATACGCGGTGGGTGCCGCGTATTTTTTGACTGATACCGAACAAGAGCGTCTATTGTTCAGCTCGACGCTCTTTCTCAATCAAAAAGCTGGCCACTCGCAACATGCCGTCAAAGTTTTTCGACAAACGTGTTGTGACTCTATATTTGCCGTTGACAATCATCTCTGGCGTACCTTGCGTCCTGTAGCCTTTGGCTCTTGCCTTTGCCTGGTTAAGCTGGCTAGTCACACCAAAAGAGCTATAAATTTTATTAAATCGATCACCATCGACACCCTGGCCAACAAAAAACTCTGCTAGATCTTGCTGTGACTGAAGACGCTGCTTTTTAACATGGATAGTTTCAAACAAAGCCACATGAGTTTGATCTAAAATCTTTAGCGCTTTAGCAGTATAGTAAGCTCTAGCAAATGGCTCTAAGGTAGAATTCCAAACAGCAGGGGTATGCTGAAAGTCGACATCCTCGGGTAATTTCTCGGCCCATGGGGTTACAGTGGATTCAAAGTTATAGCAATGAATGCATAGATAATGGAATACTTCATTAACTTCAATTTTAGTCGGATTGGCAGTTCGAATTGCCTGAGGTAACACTTCATAATCAACGCCCGCTTGATACTCTTCAGTCTGAGCCTGGCACATTGCCATAGATGAGACTACGGCCAGAAAAATTATTTTTTTAAACCATCCAAACATCTTACTCTCCTTTGATAACTGACGAAGCAAGCGCTCCTAGTTGAGGCCTGATATATAGTTGGCCACCGCTGTAATTTCTTTGTCGCTCAAATTGGCCGCAACGCCCTGCATAATCGCGGCATTACTACCACTCACGCGCTCCCCACGTCGGTAGGCAAGTAATTGCTTCTCAATATAGGTGGCATGCTGACCGCCAAGCCCAGGATACCCAGCTGGACCATTGCCATTACCTGAGGGCGAATGACATCCAGTACAGGCAGCCACGCCGGTCTTCATGTTGCCTCCGCGATAAATGTTCTCACCATAATCGATGGCTTGCTGCGGTTCAGAAATACCGACCAATTGGATCTCTTTAGCGCCAGCTATGCTACGCGACTGCGCATCGTAGTACGCCGCCATATCTTGTAAATCTTGGTCAGTCGAAAGATTAAGAATACCCATCATTTCCATAATCTCACGTTCACCAGACTTAATCTGTCGCAGCTGCTGAGTAATATATTTCTCACCTAAGCCCGCTAGTTTGGGAAATGATGGCACCATACTATTACCGTCAGCTCCGTGGCATCCCGCACATATCATAACCTTAGTTTTCCCGGCGGCAGCATCACCTGCAGCCAAAACGTTACTCATAAACAGTATTGAAAACAGACATGCAATGGATAAAATATTTCTTTTCATGGTTATTCTTGCTCTCACAATCCGGTAGAATGATCTCTCGACATTGGTTAATCGTCGCGACTAAAAGTGTTATACGCTAAGGGCGTGCATTATATACCAATAGTTTCAGATTCTTAAGTAAGTAGCGTCGATTTTCCTATGGATATACCCGCAATCAAATTTCAATCTGCAGCGTTCGCTACCAGCGCACCCTCACTAAAGCAGTGCCCTGAAGATTCGGGATGCGAAGTTGCCTTTGCGGGACGCTCTAATGCAGGGAAATCTAGCGCTATTAATACCCTTACCAGAAATAAAAGCCTCGCGAGAACCAGTAAAACACCAGGACGCACTCAAATGATTAATTTCTTTACATTGAGTTGCGGAAAGAGATTAGTTGACCTTCCGGGTTATGGGTATGCCAAGGTCCCTATCGCAATGAAAGCCCAGTGGAATCGGCATCTTGCTGAATACTTGCAACAACGAAAAAGTTTAGGTGGCCTGATCTTACTCATGGATATTCGGCACCCACTGCAAGATTATGACCAGCAGATGCTCAACTGGGCCGCTGAAGCTGGGCTTCCTGTGCATATTTTATTAACCAAATCAGATAAGCTAAAACGAGGTCCTGCACAAAGCACACTGCTAAAAGTGGACAGCTTTCTTCGCGAGATGGATCCTGGCGTGACACTCTTAACAGTACAAACCTTTTCGTCACTAAAGAAGCAAGGCTTACCAGAACTTGAAGTCCAGCTTAATCACTGGCTTTCTGCGGACTTCGGTGAATCTTAATCCGCCTTACTAACAGAGAGTTCTCAACGCCAAAAAAAACCCTAACGCTTTTCAGAGTTAGGGTTTTACATATCTATCTCGGGGGAGATTATGTGCAATCATCACTTGCCTATTATTGGACAGGCGAAAACTGGAAAGTTCCAATTATGCACAACTTTATTTTTGGGCCTTCTATAGAGAACGATGTATTCACTGTGCGGTCAGTGTTCCCAAACCGTAAATAGCAGATTTCGGCACATCTTATCGCGTCCAGCTTGCGGATTTGATTAATGAGCCTCATCCCAGTTATCGCCTACACCCACATCCACTAACAGGGGAACCTTTAGACTTGCGGCACTTTCCATTCTCTGCATCAGTCCCTCAGAAACCACCTGAAGCTCATCCTCTGGTACTTCCAAAACAAGCTCATCATGAACTTGCATGATCATGACACTGCGCAAGTCGCTATTTTGCAACCAATCATCTACCGATATCATTGCTAGCTTAATGATGTCAGCAGCGGTGCCCTGCATCGGCGCGTTAATCGCGGTACGCTCTGCAGCTTGTCGGCGCATGCCATTGCGCGAATTTATTTCCGGAAGGTATAGGCGGCGGCCGAAGAAGGTCTCAACATAACCGACCTCCGCCGCACTACTACGAACGTTATTCATGTAATTTAGAACGCCCGGGTAGCGATCAAAATAAGTATCAATATATTCTGCCGCCTGTTTACGACCGATATTTAATTGTTTAGCCAGCCCAAAGGCTGACATACCATAAATTAGCCCAAAATTAATGGCCTTAGCGCTGCGGCGCTGATCAGTAGTAACCTCATCAGGATGCATCGAAAATACCTCCGCTGCAGTAGCACGGTGAATATCTTGGCCCGCGGCAAAGGCTGCCAACAAACTTGGGTCTTCAGAGAGGTGCGCCATAATGCGTAATTCAATTTGCGAGTAATCTGCCGCCACCATCTTACTTCCATTAGCCGCAATAAAAGCCTGACGAACGCGACGGCCCTCTGCGTTGCGCACTGGGATATTTTGTAAATTGGGGTCTGATGATGAAAGTCTGCCTGTAGCTGTGCCAGATTGATTGTAAGAGGTGTGGATTCTTCTCGTCGCGCGGTTAATCATCACCGGCAACTTATCGGTATAAGTAGACTTAAGTTTGGCTAAACCACGGTGCTCAATTAATACTTTTGGTAAGGGATAATCCAGCGCTAGCTCTTGGAGAACCTCTTCTTTTGTCGAGGGCGCCCCCTTGGCTGTTTTCTTTAACACAGGAATCTCTAATTTGGTGAAAAGAATCTCACCAAGCTGCTTGGGTGATGCAAGATTAAACTCCTGCCCCGCGAGATCCCACGCTTCTCTTTCTAATTCGGCAATCCGCAATGCCAGCTCTTGGCTCTGCTGAAATAATAGCGTGTCGTCAACTAAAGCGCCGACTCGCTCAATGCGAGACAAAACCGGTACCAGTGGTAATTCAATATCGGTAAACACTTTCGTCAACGCTGATTGTGCCGACACCTGAGGCCATAATGCTTGATGCAAGCGCAAGGTAATATCCGCATCCTCTGCCGCATAGGGCCCCGCCTCCTCCAGAGCCACCTGGTTGAAGGTTAACTGTCCTGCGCCTTTGCCAGCCACATCGCTAAACTTAATCGTCTGTTCACCAAGATATTTCTCTGCCAAGCTGTCCATGTCATGACGTGTGGCGACAGAATCTAGGACATAGGACTCAAGCATGGTATCAAACTCAATACCCTGAAGATTGATGCCATGCTGTGCAAAAATACTCATGTCATATTTAAGGTTTTGGCCCACCTTTTTAATCGTTACATCCTCTAACAGCGGTTTAAGTATCGCTAAAACGAGATCTTTTGACAATTGCTCGGGGACACCAAGATAATCATGGCCAAAGGGAATATAGGCAGCTTGACCAGCCTCAACCGCTATAGAAATACCAACTAAGTCGGCCACCATATAATCTAAACTGGTGGTTTCAGTATCTACAGCAATTAATTCTCCCGCTTTAATTTTCACTACCCAATCTGCCAGCTGCGCTTCGGTAAGTACCGTCTGGTATTCTTTGATAATGTTGGCTTTAACGGGAATTGCCACAACCTCTGCTACTGGTGCATCAACTGCTCTGCCAACGCTGTTGGTATTTTCTAGATGCTCAGTGTTTGATAGCTCATTAACCCAGGACTTAAATTCCAGTTCTGCGAAAAGCTCTGCTAGCCGAGCTTGATCAGGTGCTTGGTTATGTAACTGGCTAATATCCTCAGGCATTTCAACATCAGTTTTAATAGTTGCCAGCTGGTAGGAGAGGTAAGCAAGCTCCTTGTGCTCCTCCAGTTTTGGCGCCATATTTTTAGCACCTCGAAAGTCCAACCCGGCTACTTCGTTCAGGCGCTGAAAAATGGCATCTAAACTACCAATGCCCTGCAACAGGCCAAGAGCGGTTTTTTCTCCTACGCCCGGCACACCAGGAATGTTGTCGGATTTGTCTCCCAGTAGCGCTAAGAAATCAATGATTAGCTCAGGTGGAACACCAAACTTTTCTATGACCCCGGCTCGGTCTAGCACCGTATTGGTCATTGTATTGACGAGCGTAATGTGCTGATTGACCAGTTGGGCTATGTCTTTATCGCCCGTTGATACTACAACTGGTTGTGCAATGGCTGCTGCCTGAATGGCCAGCGTACCAATTACATCGTCCGCCTCAACCCCATCGATAACGAGCATGGGTAGACCCATGGCTTGAATAATATTATGGATAGGTTCAATTTGTAGTCGCAGATCATCGGGCATAGGCGGGCGATTGGCCTTGTACTCACTATACATGTCATCCCTGAACGTTTTGCCCTTGGCATCAAAAACTACTACCACGGTACTTTCGGGATAGTCCTTCTGCAACCGGCGCATCATATTAATGACACCTTTGACCGCTCCCGTGGGAAGACCCTTGCTGTTGGTCAGGGGCGGCAGCGCATGGAAAGCACGATAAAGATATGAGGAGCCATCAACCAAGATAAGGGGTGTTTTTTCAGTCATGATCTACCTGTTTTTGCCGCTGTTATGTATGTTAAGAATACAGCATTTAGCCGAAGCAGGCTTGAAATTGAACAACCAATGATTGAACAAATTGCGCATAGCCATTTTCAGTTAAGGGTGCATCAATGCCTTGTGGATCGATTGTCCGCAGCGGTAAATTTAGCTCCCCAGCGATTACTAAGGCATCCTTATCGGCATATTGGGGTTCAACAAAAACGCATTGCGCGCCGCCATCATATGCAGCTTTGCGGAGTAAAAACTGACTTCTCGCCCCCTTGTGCCCCCCATTACTGTCCCGTATGGGCATCCCAGCAGACACGTTAAACGCGTCGGCAAAATGGCCAAGTGCTGCATGATGGGAAATATAGCCAAGAGTGCCTACCGGCTCGAGGGTTTTTTTGAGTACTTCAATTTCGATGTCACTAATGATATCTCGCTGAGGAACACCAAGTGCCACCTGTATTGCATGTCCAATGACATTAGCGCTATAAGGATTTAACCACACATGAGGATCCACTCTTTGCTGATATACATCTACTTCGCCGTCAAACGTGAACAGATCCAGGACCTGTAAAAGGGCTTTTCCTGGAATATCTTGGACAACCTTAGCAACATGTGGCTCAAACTGATCTCCAACCAACACAATCAGGCTGGCGCGATGAATTTTATCCAGAGCTGACGCGGTCAGTGTTAAATCATGAGCTGATTGGTTCGCAGATTGTAAAAATTCAACATTTATACTATTCCCGAGTGCTGCTTGGGCAATCAAAGCCAGGGGTTTTATACTGGTGATAACCAGTAGTTGAGGCACAACATCATTTCGAATGCTCACGGTCGCTTTCTCAGCACTGACTGCACTAGAGAGCAGAGGTAACCACAGCGCTATAAGCCCAACAGCATTGAAAAATAACTTTTTTATGTAGACCTCCGCCGGGAACATATGGATAAACCAATAATTTTGTTATATTATAACATAACGTTCAATGAAAAGTGTCATTATGCTGACAAATGCTCGCTTAGTTCACCAGCCGCATGACCATGACCGTTGCATTAATGCTGCATTAACGCGCGCGAAAAGTCTGTGCCAAGAGAAAAGTGTTAAGCTTACAGTAACTCGTGAATCAGTGTTAACAATATTGTGGCAGAGTCATCGACCTTTGGGCGCTTATCAAATTCAAGATCAACTATCAAAATTACTGGCCAAGCCTATTGCTCCGCCAACGGTTTATCGGGCGATTGAGTTTCTTTTGGATCTTAGTTTGATACATAGACTCCCGTCGCTCAATGCCTATATAGGTTGCCCTTTCCCAAGTAGTCAGCACAGCAATCTTTTTATGATCTGTAATGGCTGTGGTAGTGTCGCCGAAATGGCTGATGCAGTACTTAACGAAGTACTGCAGACTGCTAGTAATAAAGCTAACTTTGTTTTGCAGTCTCAGAGCATCGAGCTTTTTGGGCAATGCCCGCAGTGTGGTCTGGGTAATAACAATGATGAGGAATCCAGCGTTGTCTAAGCTATTACTGAAATTAGAGAGCATCAACAAGAACTTTGCTGGGAGGCCCGTCATAGAAAACGTCTCTTTGAGTCTTCAGCAGGGCGAAATTACTACGCTGATTGGTCCAAATGGCGCAGGAAAATCAACTTTGGCTAAAATTATTCTCGGCCTAATCAAACCAGACTCAGGATCAAGAGTAGCTAGCTCGGCAGTTCGTATTGGTTATATGCCACAGAAAGTGACGATTGACCCAACCCTACCCATTTCAACAGTTCGCTTTTTGCAGCTGGCCAATGTGTCTCAGCAAGCCTGTCATGATGCTCTTGAATCTATGAGCATTAGCCACTTGGCGACGACTCCAATACAAAATCTGTCGGGTGGCGAGCATCAGCGAGTCTTACTTGCTAGAGCTATTTTGCGCAAGCCCAATCTTTTGGTATTGGATGAGCCCGTGCAGGGCGTTGATGTAAAGGGTCAAAATGCTCTCTACAAAATGATTAACGGTCTGGCAACGAGCCTTAATTGCGCGGTACTCATGGTATCTCATGACCTACATTTGGTAATGTCAGCTACCGACCACGTCATTTGCCTAAACCGACATATCTGCTGCCAGGGGCATCCGGAACAAATCACTCAGGACCCTGCGTTTATAGACATTTTTGGGCAAACCACCGCGGTTTATTCCCACCACCATGATCATGATCACAACTTGCATGGCGAAGTGTTAGACGAAACTATTCACTCGCACGGAGCTGACTGCCATCATGACTGATTTCTTGTTGTATGCCTTGCTTGCTGGTCTTGGCGTTGCTCTAGTTGCGGGCCCTTTGGGCTGCTTTGTCGTCTGGCGTCGCATGGCCTATTTTGGTGACACTTTGGCCCATAGCGCCCTGCTTGGCGTGTCTCTTGGTGTACTACTGGATATTAATTTGAATATCACCATCATCGCTATCCCTTTGACGATGGCAATAGGGTTGGTATTTCTCGAACAACGCGGTTTTCTGGCGCTAGATACGCTACTGGGTATTTTGTCGCACTCGGCCCTCGCCGCAGGATTGGTGGTCATCTCGTTGTTGCCTGACGTCCGAGTCGATCTACTGTCGCTTCTTTTTGGCGACCTATTAGCGGTAACCAAAAGTGATCTTTGGATGATTTATACGGTAGCCGCCGCGGTCATGGCGCTACTGGGTTTATTGTGGAAGCAGCTCATCAATATTACCGTGGATCCCGAATTAGCTGCCGTCGAGGGGACCAATGTGACAATGGTAAGTACCGCATTAATGCTGATCACTGCGTTAGTGATTGCCCTTGCCATGAAGGTAGTCGGCGTATTGTTAATTACCGCCTTATTGATTATTCCGGCAGCCACTGCTCGCCGCATTAGTCACACTCCCGAGCATATGGCCATAGCCGCAAGCCTTATCGCTATGCTCACAGTGGTGATGGGTCTAGCGATGTCGTGGAATCTGGATACCCCAGCAGGCCCCTCTGTAGTGATCAGTGCCAGCTTTCTATTCTGTTTGTCACTGACTTATCGCCGACAGCTCAGTTGAATACTGCGTAGATAGAACGCCACGTCTGACGTAACATGATCTCAGAGTGTGGCGCTTTGAAAAAGCCATGGTAATCGCCTTTAGGATTAACCAGCACAATCTGGGTGCTGTGATCCACGGTGTAGTCTTGACCCTCCAGTGGAACTTTGTTGTAAGCAACATTAATCTCCGCGGTAAGGCGCCGGATAAGGTGCTTGTTCCCGGTAACGCCGATGAAATCAGCATTAAAGTAGGGCATGTATTCGGCAAGCTTTGCGACTGAATCACGCTCTGCGTCCAACGTTATCATAATGATCTGCAGATTCTCTTTTTCCGCATCCTTTAGCTTACTATAGGTGTCATTTAAAGTTGCTAACGTCGTAGGACAAACGTCAGGGCAGTTAGTGAAACCGAAAAAAATCATACTCCATTTGTCGGTCAGACGCGCTTTGGTAAACATATCACCACGATGATCGACAAGATCAAAATCGCTAAATATTCTCGGGGTATTAAGTACAATCGCGCCATTAACCCGCAGTTGCTGCTCATTCATGATCACCGGCTGGTTCATCGTCCAGACGAAACCACCAATGATCACCGTAATAAAACACAGCACGATGATGACTGTGCGTCGAATGCCTGCTTGTTGTTTATTCATAGCTAGATCCTTTAAGCAGAGGGAATATAAGTGACTGTGGCAATAAAGTAGTGATCGATCAACATTACGGCGAAGAGTACCATCAAGTACACAATGGAGTATTGGAAGGTTTTCATCCCAGAATTACCGCCTTTACTGCGCAGCATAACCACCGCCCAGTATAAAAACCCTAGACCCAATAGCAGCGAGCTAACCAAATATAACCATCCAAACATGCCTGTCAGATAGGGCATGGTAGTCACAACAATCAGCAAAAAGGTATAAAGTAGAATATTAATCTTGGTGTAATGCTCGCCGTGAGTAACCGGTAGCATCGGTATTTTAGCTTTGGCATACTCATCCTTTCTATGTACGGCTAACGCCCAAAAATGTGGCGGCGTCCAAGCAAAAATAATCAACACTAGCAACAGAGCGTTGTGGTGAATCTCACCCGTTACGGCTGTCCAGCCCAGCAATGGTGGCGCAGCGCCTGCTAGGCCACCGATAACAATATTTTGTGGCGTCGCGCGTTTTAAAAACATCGTGTAGATAAACGCGTAACCTACCAGTGACGCTAACGTTAGCCAGGCAGTCAATACATTGGTGAACACCAATAAAATAGCCATGCCAAGGGTGCCAGTAATAAGGGCAAATAGAACGGCGTGCTGCGTTTTGAGGCGGCCCTGTGCAAGTGGGCGATTTAGAGTACGTGCCATCTTGTCATCCACATGCCGGTCGACAATGTGATTAACCGCTGCGGCTGAACCGGCACAGAGTGCTATACCAAGATTGCCAAAAACAAGGACGGTCAAAGGGACTGCCTGGTCAGTGGCTAGTAACATACCAATAAGAGATGTTAGCAGCATTAGCGCCACCACATTGGGTTTACATAGTTCCAAATAGTCGCGCCAGCTTACCGCAATAGTATTTAGCTCAGCATGGGACATTGAACTGTACTCCAAAGACTTGGGGATATTTCATAAAACCACATTACTCTATCGATCTGGAGAGTATTTTAACAGATGTTTCAGGTCATCAAGCAACCCATCTCCATCCTGCTCTTGGGTGTGATACAGAATGCTTTTCTGGTCGGGCGTGACCACGAAGTGACGTGACTCTTGCATATTCCAGTCTGCGGAGCTGCCAGCAATCACCTGAGCAAAATCTGCAGCCTTGACGGGCAGTATCGTCAGAAAAGGATGGACCATTTTTAAGTTAGCAATTTGTTCTGAGTCCATTGTGGCCATATCAGGCAAATAGACTCTCTCGACACGACGAGTCGATTTTCCAAGTAGCATATGAACCTGTCGGCTATTAAACAACATGCTTTCACAAACAGCGTCACAACCTACTCCACCAACCGTAACCACTTTCCATTTTGGTTTTTCAGTCTCTTCCAGTTCACTGAGCACCGAACTAAAATCAAGCGTAGGCTTAACCAGTTCACCTATATTCGTTGTTCCCAGTAAAGAGATCATCTGCTGTCGTTGCTGTTCAGTTTTTGGCACCATAATGAATCCAGCTAGGATAACGCCACCTACAATTAACAGCATCAGCCAAATTTGGTATTGAAAGCCGCGTTGTTTAGCGCTGATCTCAGTATTTTCACTCATGCTTTTCAGTCCTTTCTAGTTTGGCCCAATGCCATTAATTTGATTTTATCCAACGGCTAAAATTAGAGTTCGCGATCACTGTCATCAGTAATAGTACCGCAGCCATTGCAAACCACTGCACCGCATAACCTGTATGTTTCTCAGGTTGGACAGCAACAGTGACCCATCCAGTGTCCAGAGCACCTATAGAGTCAGCATCAAGACGCAATTGATAGGCATAGAAGTCATCGCCGAATAATTTTGCTGCACGCTCTACAGTGACCCAACCGACACGGCTCGGCCATTCTGTTACAGTTGTAATTCCGTCGTCTAGCCGATAACCGCCGCGAAGATTACGGTATAGCACGCCACGCAGTTGCACTTGTCCGGCAATAGAGTCTACTTGAGGCAGTTCGCGCCTATCTAGGGATGCCGTAATCCAGCCTCTGTTAACCAGCACCCGCTGGGGTCGGCCATCAATGATTAAGCTCGGCACACTCATTGCTTCAAGAACTTCATAGCCTGGCCTGCCGTACTTGACGCGATTGTCCAAGAACACTCGTCGCTCACCATTCAATTCACCGCTTAGCCATGCGGATCGATACTGATGGTTTTGGCCCCCCAGTAAATCATCCAACATCGCCGGCGCTGCCTGCTGGTTCGTGCGAAACTCATTAACAATGCTGCGCTTCTCTTCAGCACGCTCAAGCTGCCAAAACCCCAACAGTACAAGAAGAGGAAACAGTACCAATGCAAAGATAATGATCTTACCATTGAGTTGCCACTCAAAATTTTCACGAGAAAATTGGGGGTCTTGATTCATTTGTGTTTAAATCCCACTCTTGTTCAGAGGCTTAACAATCATGATTCTAAAATCGATTATCGTTATTCTGTTTATCGCCATCCTCGTGAGTCTATTTACTGGACTACGGTTCCTGGTCAAAGACCTGGGTGACTCTAAACGTCGACTATTTAACAGTCTTGGTATGCGCGTGACGCTCGCGGCGCTCCTTATTGCAACCATAGTCTATGGTGCTGCTACAGGACAGATCGGCAGTCAGGCCCCTTGGGATAAGCAACTTCATCCTGATGCCTCACAAACAACACCGCAACGTTCAACTAAGCCTTAGTTTTTTATAGTACAGATAAAAACGGCCAGGAACTACCTAGCCGTTTTCCTACTCAGTTGGTCAGTTAGCCAAGTACATAGACAATAATAAACAAGCCTATCCAAATCACGTCGACAAAGTGCCAGTACCAAGCCGCCGCCTCAAAGCCAAAGTGATCACTTTCATTAAAGTGTCCTTTTAGGCCGCGAAGGAACGCGATCAATAGCATGATGGTACCCAGAGTTACGTGTGCTCCGTGGAATCCGGTGAGTAGGAAGAAGGTCGTTCCATAAATACCCGATTCTAAGGTTAGCCCCAACTCTTGGTAGGCATGAATGTATTCTTCAGCTTGGAGAAACAGAAAGAAAACGCCTAATAGAACAGTAAGCCCCAACCACTGAACGAACTTCTTACGGTTGCCTTCTTTCAAGGCATGGTGGGCAACGTGCACTGTCCCACTTGAGGTTATCAGTACAATGGTATTCCACAGCGGCAGCCAACTCAGCAACTGAGTTAATCCAGGCCAGCTCATCGCCTCTTGAGGGCCTACAAATTTAGCCGCCTCTGCATTAACAGCTTGGTCTGGCGTCACTAGTGGCGGCCAGGTTGCGTCATACCCTGACCACAGGTGAGTGGCGTTAGCTATCGCAGCATCGGTAGGCGTATCATCAAACAGTCCTATAGCGGCTTCACCACCAATCCAAGGCCCGACCAATACTCTTACGTAAAACAAAGAACCAAAGAAGCATACAAAGAACATTAACTCGGAGAAAATAAACCAGTACATGCCCAACACATAAGAGTACTTCAATTGGTCACTTACGATACCTTGGGTGTTTTCTTCAATAACCACGCTCCACCACTTGTACATGACCGCCGCCATTATGGCTGTACCAATCAAGAAGATTGTCGATGTTCCGCCCTCGATAACCCAGCTGGCTGCACCAACTGCCATCGTTCCCATGCCCAAAGCAGCTAACAAGGGAAGCTTGCTTTGCTCGGGTACGTAATAACTACCTTCTGTTGACATCTTTCTTCTCCATTTACTGTACTTGTGAGACCTGCATCGGAACACGGTCTGTTATATCAAAAATCGTATACGACAAAGTGACCGTGTTTACACTTGCTGGCAAGTCAGGGTCAATAATAAAAACGACCGCAAGCTCTGCTTCCTCTCCAGCGGCCAAGGGCTGGTTATTGAAACAAAAACATTCTGTCTTCAGGAAATAATCAGCGGCACTGTTGGGGAGCACATTTGGAATAGCCTGCCCAATCATGTCAGAGCCGGTGCGGTTTCTCGCATAAAATACTATTTCTTTAGACTCTCCCGGATGAACCATTACCTTATGCTCAACCGGGAAGAAATCCCAAGGCATGGTTGCATTGTTAGTCGCCACAAACTGGACTTCAACCTCCCGCGATGTGTCCACGGTAATCTCAGTCGCAGTGTAAGCGCCTGCAGTTTTGCCGCCAATCCCTGTAATCTCGCAAAACAAATCATACAACGGCGGCAAAACAAAGATTGCAAACATGAACATCACAACCACACCAAACAACGATCTGATAATCACGCTGCGGTGTGTGTTTGAATTATTCATATCGCTATATCTCGGTTACTTAACCACAGGAGGCGTAGAGAATGTGTGGAACGGGGCAGGCGTGGGCAGTGTCCACTCAAGTCCTTCCGCACCTTCCCAAACCTTAGGGTCACTGATCGGCTTACCCCATCCAATGGTCCGGATGACGTTGTATAAAAATAGTAACTGAGCGCCACCATACATAAATGCTCCAATACTCGAGACCATGTTCCAATCTGCAAACTGCAGTCCGTAGTCAGAGTAACGTCGCGGCATCCCGGCAAGACCCAAGAAATGCTGGGGCATAAAGGTAATGTTGAAGGCGATGAAGGCAATCCAAAACTGCAATTTTCCCATCGTTTCATCATACATTCTGCCACACCACTTCGGCAGCCAGTAGTAGACCGCCGCTGTTCCACTAAATACAGCTCCGGCAACCATTACATAGTGGAAATGCGCGACCACAAAATAAGTATCGTGGTACTGCGTATCCGCTGCCGCAATTGACAGCATCATTCCAGTGAAGCCGCCAAAAGTGAACAGAATGACAAAAGCAATACTAAATAACATGGGCGTTTCAAAGGTAAGCGCACCTTTGTACATGGTTGTCACCCAGTTAAATACTTTCACGCCAGTTGGAACAGCAATCAGCATAGTGGCGTACATAAAATACAACTCGCCCGCAATTGGCATACCAACAGTAAACATATGATGAGCCCAAACAATAAACGACAAGAATGCAATCGATGCCGTGGCATAAACCATTGAAGAGTAGCCGAACAGAGGCTTGCGGCTAAAGGTTGGAATAATCTGTGATACTACACCAAACGCTGGCAGAATAATGATGTAAACCTCTGGATGTCCGAAGAACCAGAACACGTGCTGGAATAATACCGGATCACCGCCGCCAGCCGCATCGAAGAAGCTTGTTCCAAAATTAATGTCCATTAACATCATAGTTACAGCGCCGGCCAAGACTGGCATTACTGCAACGAGTAAAAATGCAGTGATTACCCAAGTCCAAACAAACAATGGCATTTTCATGTAGGTCATGCCTGGAGCGCGCATGTTCATGACGGTAGCAATAATATTGATTGACCCCATGATGGACGATGCCCCCATGATGTGAACACCAAAGATAAAGTAGTTCACCGTATCCGGGGCATAAGTCGTGGACAGGGGCGCATAGAACGTCCAACCAAAGTTAGGGCCACCGCCTTCCATAAAGAGCGTTGACACCAAAATTGCGAAAGCAAATGGAAGAATCCAGAAGCTCAGATTGTTCATTCTCGGTAACGCCATGTCTGGCGCACCAATCATCATTGGAATCATCCAATTAGCCAGACCAACAAAGGCCGGCATAATTGCGCCAAACACCATAACCAGACCATGCATTGTGGTCATTTGATTAAAGAACTCAGGTTTTATGAGCTGCATTCCGGGCTGAAAGAGCTCGGCGCGGATAACCATAGCAAATGCGCCACCGAGCAAGAACATAGCGAAACTAAACCACAAATAAAGCGTGCCAATGTCTTTGTGATTGGTACTGAAAAGCCAGCGACTAAAAAAGTTTTCTGAAGGTCCGTGAGCCATTTAAGATCTTCCTCTATTGATTTTGTTTGTAATTGAGAACATCAACTGGCTGAACAATGTCACCCATGTCGTTGCCCCAAGAATTGCGTTTGTAATGAATAACTGCAGCTATATCTACTTCTGAGAGCTGATCTGCAAAAGATTGCATCGCAGAACCTGCAACACCATTGATCAGAATCCCAATGTGCCCTTCTACAGGTCCGGTGACAATTGAGCTGCCAACAAGTGCTGGGAAAACGCCGGGGATACCTTCTCCAGCGGCCTGGTGGCAACCGGCACAAGACACAGCATAAACAGCTTCACCCTTAGCCAATAGCTCCTGATTGGTCCACTCCTTACCGATGGTGGACTGATAAATAACCGCCTCTTCTTTCTTTCCAGCGAGCCATGCGTCGTATTCCGCCTCTTCCTTTACTTCAACAACAACAGGCATCCGTGAGTGGTCCTTACCGCATAATTCAGTACAGGCACCAACGTAAACGCCAGGCTGATCAGTTTTTGCCCAAGCCGCAGTGAAGAGGCCGGGAATAGCATCACGCTTAACTGCAAAGTCTGGCACCCACCAGCTGTGGATAACGTCATTACCAGTGATCAAAAAACGTACTTTTTTGTTAGCTGGGATAACCAATGGCTGAGTTACTTCGCGAAGATAGTGCTCGCCCTTGGGCGCGCGGCCATACTGTTCGTCCTGCGAAGTGCGCAATTCACTCATGAATTTCACGCCTTCACCAATATACTCATACTGCCACTTCCATTGGTATCCTGTAACTTTGATATCAATGTCCGGATTTTCAGTATCGTAGACCTTGAGCAGGGCGGTCGTCGCTGGCACTGCCATGACAATAAGTATAAGAGCTGGGACAATCGTCCAGAGAATCTCTACGGTCAGGTTCTCGTGGAAATTTGCTGCTGTAACACCACGGGATTTTCTGTGCGCGAACATGATATAAAACATGAATCCAAATACAAGTACACCAATGACGGTACATACCCATATCATGATCATGTGAATATCATAAGCAGCCTGACTGACTTCTGTAACGCCTCTTGGCATGTTGAGATTCCACGCTGCATCTTCGGCGCTAGCGCCGCCCACAACGAGTAATAAAATCGCTGGACTCAGCAGACCCAGGAAAAGCGCTCTCGCTCTTTTCGACATCGGTTGTTTCTCCGTGGTAATTCAAAAAATATAATATTCTTGTTCCGCATCAACTTTTTTCTATGTCGTTGACGTTGCGCGGCGCGATTGTAGCAAAAGACTATACGTTTCACTAGCCGCAAAGCGATCAAATACAGACCTCTCAGTCGTTTTTTTCGGTTTTTTGGCTAGACCTTTGAGCACACTGCTATTAACCCTTAGGATCAAC
The DNA here is from genome assembly GCA_913031645.1 of uncultured Cellvibrionales bacterium. Lineage (GTDB taxonomy): Bacteria > Pseudomonadota > Gammaproteobacteria > Pseudomonadales > Porticoccaceae > HTCC2207. Next base: position 7,870 of record CAJWFB010000002.1, on the reverse strand, counting down.
AATACGGATTGGGCTAATTTGCCGAGCAATCTCCTCGTCAGTTGTGTTAACGCGGGTTTCAATTTCCCGCGGGGAAGACGCCAAGCGCATCTGATCTTTAAAGCCACAACTAACACATTCCCGATAATCCAGACCCTCCTCAGAAAACGCCTGCAGTTTGTCCATTGCAGAGCACTTTGGGCAGACCACACCAGCAATAAATCTTTTTTTAGTTGAAAAAACCATAGCAACCTACTCACAATAGAGGTTCACATTATATATGGCATTGCTCAATATGGATCACTCTATCCGCTCCCACGCCGGAATTTCTCCAAATTTAAGCCCTAGCGTCTATATTGACCCTGCCGCGACGGTGATTGGCAACGTTACTTTAGGCGAGGACGCCTCTGTTTGGCCGGGCGCGGTTATTCGTGGCGACATGCACTCTATTTCCATCGGATGCAGGACCAGCATTCAAGACAATGCTGTGCTGCATATCTCTCATGCCTCTGACTTTAATCTGGGCGGCTGGCCGCTGATTATTGGCGATGATGTCATTGTTGGTCATGGGGCAATTCTCCATGGATGTAAAGTTAAAAGCCGCGTTTTAGTCGGAAACGGTGCTATCGTTAATGACGGCGCGGTGATTGAGAGCGAGGTCATTATTGGTGCAGGATGTGTGGTGCCGCCAGGCAAGACTCTAGATAGCGGTCATGTTTATGTTGGCAGCCCGTGCAAAAAGTTACGCACAGTAACGGAAAAAGAAAGGTTGTTTTTCACCTATTCACCGGCCAACTATGTGAAATTAAAAAACCAATATTTGGCAGAAATAGCGTCTTAAGTCCGAGGCTACAGCGTTTCTCGGAGCAATGAGATAACCTCTAAGGTTCTAGGCCTCACTCCTCGCCACAGATAAAAAGACTCTGCCGCTTGCTCCACCAACATTCCCAGCCCATCGGACACCTCAGCACCTCGACTCGCCGACCACTGCATAAAGTCGGTTGGCCGTGCCCCATACATCATGTCATAACAGCAGGTGCCTGATACAGCAATCAGAGAGTCTGGCAACACTAGTGGCTGCCCATTGAGCGCGGCACTAGTGCCATTGATAATGACATCAAACTCCTGCCCATCTAGCATGTCCAGTCCACATCCAAGGATATAGCCAGACTCGGCAAATTGCTTAGACAACAGAAGTGCTTTATCGACCGACCGATTGGCTATCACCACATGCTGCGGCTGTAAGTTGAGCACATTTTCCAGAACACCTCGAACCGCACCGCCAGCACCTAACAACAGAACTCTTTTGGCCTTAATCTGCCACCCTAAGTTATTTATTATGTCTGCGGCCAACCCAATGCCATCGCTAGTATCACCGAATATGCTGCCATCTTCCCTTTTAATTAAGGTATTTACAGCGCCCGCCTTGGCCGCACGCGCGCTGACCTCATGGGCATAATCAAAAGCATCCTGCTTAAAGGGGACGGTGACATTTAGCCCTCGCCCAGCGTGGCCAAAAAACTGGTCGGCCGCTATTGCAAAATCATCAATGCCTACCAACTGCGCCTGATAAATCAATTTTTGCTGCGATTGCTCTGCAAAGAGGCGGTGTATTTGCGGCGACCTACTGTGAACAATGGGATTGCCGAAGACAGCATACTGATCATTCATCACACCCACTCCTTCGGCGTTAAGTACCGCGTGTACAGCTCATCCTCAGGGGTGCCAGGTTCTGGTGTGTAGCTGTATTCCCAGCGGGCAAGTGGAGGAAGGGACATTAGAATCGATTCGGTTCGACCATTGCTTTGCAGTCCAAATAGAGTGCCTCGATCATGCACCAGATTAAACTCAACATAGCGTCCTCGGCGATACAGTTGAAATTGTCGTTCTCGATCACCAAACGGCAGCCCGCGACGCCTATTTAAAATAGGCAAATATGCTGGCACGAAGCTATTGCCAATGCTTTGCATGAAAGCAAAACTATCGTTAAATCCAAGCTCATTAAAATCATCGAAAAATAGCCCACCGATACCTCTAGCCTCTTGCCGATGCGGAAGATAAAAATACTCATCACAATTGGCTTTTAGGCGTGGATAAAGTTGTGCTGAAAACACGTCGCATGCGTCTTTTGCGGTTTTGTGCCAATGCGCGCAGTCTTCATCATTGCCATAGTAAGGCGTGAGATCATAACCGCCGCCAAACCACCAAACAGGATCATCACTGCCGTTTTCCGCGACAAAAAATCGTACGTTGGCGTGGGCAGTAGGCGCGTAGGGGTTCTGTGGGTGTACAACCACTGAAACGCCAAATGCCTCCCAGCTACAGCCGATTAGTTCAGGTCGACTTTTGGTTGCCGAAGCAGGTAGTTGGTCACCAAAGACGTGGGAGAAATTGACGCCGGCCTTTTCTATCGCCGGTCCTTCTGAAAGCACATAGCTACGCCCGCCTCCACCTTGCTCTCTGGTCCAGCTGTCTTCCTGCCACTGATCACCATCTGTGTGTTTAAGTTGCAAACAGATATCATCTTGCAGTCCTAGGAGATAATCCTTAACTGCGTGCTTGTCAATTAGTTGATTTTTATCCAGAACGGACAACCTCTCCAGTCAATAAGTTTTTGATCTCACTTTCTCTACTTGCTCCGACTACGTCGCCGGGAGCATAAAAGTCTAAGCTTTCTGCAAAGTACTCTTCCACTTTAATCTGTGTGGTGGCCGCAGGCAAACCTTGGGGATTGGCCGAGGTGGAGACTATAGCGCCACCAAAGGTGTTACAGAGCGCAGAAACAACAGGATGACAGGTAATTCTGAGGGCAACGGTGGCGTGATTTCCAACAACCCAACGCGGTGCAAAGCCGTTATCTGGAACTAGCCATGTTGTCGGCTGGCTAAGCGGAATCGTGAAGAGCTGCAGATATTTTGGCTCGAGTCCCTGGATATATTGCGAAAAGTGGTCAACACAGCTGCCGATCAAAATAAGCCCCTTATCAACAGAGCGCTGCTTTAAACAGAGAATTTTTCTTACTGCTTGATCGTTAGACGGGTCACAGCCAAGACCCCAAACCGCTTCAGTGGGATAGGCAATGACGCCGCCACCAACAACAGTCTCAGCAGCTTCGCGAATCTTAACGTGGCCATGCCAGTCAACCATTGCAGGAATCAGCTATTTTTCAGCTTTTCCTGAAGGGCGGCATCTTTAGCCATAATCGCATCTGCGTTTGCTGCGCGCTCTGCGACTAGCTTTCGATGCATCTCAGGATCAGCAACGCCAATAATTTGTGCTGCCAGATAAGCTGCATTTTTTGCCCCCGCCTTACCTATAGCAACGGTGGCTACAGGTATCCCGCCAGGCATTTGCACCGTTGATAAAAGTGCGTCAAGGCCATCGAGAGACCCGTTAATGGGTACGCCAATAACCGGCTTCAGGGTTGTTGCGGAAACCGCTCCCGCCAAATGCGCAGCCATACCGGCAGCACAGATAAAGGCCGCACAGCCACGAGCATCAGCATCGGTGACAAAACTGTGGGTGGCTGCCGGAGTGCGGTGAGCCGACGTAACTTTTACCTCGAAAGGAATGTCGAATTTTTTAAGGATTTCAAAGCTAGCTTCCATTACCGGCAAATCGGAGTCGGAACCCATTAAAATCGCTACAAAAGGTTTGTTCATAATAAAGCTGCCCAAGGTCAATAATCCCGCAGACTACCTCAACCCTAGGCCATGTGCAACCGCCAGGAATAGCTTAAGTGTGCAGTGCTTGACCGGCCGGCCTTAATAGTTAACCTCTAATTCAAGCCAGTCGCTGATACAATCCGTTGTCATTAGCAATGGCGGAGCACAGCTCTAAGGAAATCAGCGCCTGAGACAACCGTGTGGCGGGCCATCTGCTGAGGCGGCTTAGGGTGTCTAAATCAACTGGATCAAAGCCAATAAGGTCCAGCAATTCTTGCTGGTCTGTATCGAAACCGATATCCAGCTTTGATTCTGAATTTTCTGGCGTTAGAGATTCCTGCAGAAGATCTAACCCTGAAGCTAGTTCAACGACTATATCCGCAGCCTCTTCAACACTTAGTTCTCTTAAACCGCACCTCGGCAAAAAATTAGCGCGCTGCTCAGAAAAACACGTGTTGAAGTTTCCATTCTCACAAATACTTATTAACTAGGTTCATCGTGTATAATATTTGGCCTGAGCGTTAAGGTCGTCTGAGCGGTTTAGCCGCTCAGCTGTAATTAAATTGAACTTAATATATTAACTACCTGTTTCCATTTATGACTGTTCTTACTATTTTGCAATACCCAAACCCGCGACTCCGCACTAAAGCTTCGCCGGTTGAAAACGTTGATGGCGCCATCAAAAATCTCATCGATGATATGTTCGAGACTATGATTGAAGCTAAGGGCATAGGTTTGGCCGCAACGCAGGTAGATGTTCATCAGCGCGTGATTGTCATGGATCTTTCTGAGGATAATACTGACCCGCGAGTTTTTATTAATCCTGAAATTGAAGTTTTAGATGAAACGACTCAACTTTACGACGAAGGCTGCCTTTCCATACCGGGCTTTTATGAAACAGTTGAACGCCCATCAAAAGTCATGATTTCTGCGCTAGATGGCAACGGTAAATCATTTAAAGAGGAGGCTTGTGGTCTCTTAGCTATTTGCATACAGCACGAAATTGATCACTTAGAAGGCAAGTTGTTTGTGGACTATCTGTCGCCGTTAAAGCGACAAATCATTCGTAAAAAAATGAAAAAAAAGTAGGTACAGGATGCTTCTAAGGTGAAGGTTATTTTCGCTGGTACGCCAGAGTTCGCCGCTACTCATTTACAATCCATTCTAAACGACGATTGCTACCAATTAGTCGGCGTGTATACGCAGCCCGACCGGCCTGCTGGGCGTGGTAAAAAGATCACCCAAAGTCCCGTAAAAACCCTCGCTATAGAGCATAATATTCCCGTTTTTCAGCCTTCATCTCTAAAAGCACCTGAGCAACATCGGGAGCTCCTTGAATTGGATGCAGACATAATGGTGGTGGTAGCCTATGGATTGATCCTCCCTCAGGCTGTTTTAAGTGCTCCCCGCTTAGGATGTCTGAACGTGCATGGTTCGCTGCTACCAAAGTGGCGAGGGGCGGCCCCCATTCAAAGGGCAATTGAAGCGGGAGATGTTTCAACCGGTGTAACGGTGATGCAAATGGATGTGGGTCTCGATACGGGTGCAATGCTGACCGTCTCTAAATGCGAAATAGGCGGCGGTGAAACCAGTCTTTCGCTTTATAAAAAGCTGGCTGTACTGGGTTCTGAGGCCCTTATGGCAACGCTTGCAAAGTTAGAAGTTGGTACTGCCATTGGCGTAGCTCAAGATGATTCGCTAAGCTCTTACGCTCACAAAATCACTAAATCTGAGGCACAGATTAACTGGACTCGATCGGCTACTGATATTGATCGGCTCATAAGAGCCTTTAATCCAGCGCCCACTGCCTACTCTTTGCTTGACGGCCAGCGGCTAAAGATATGGTCAGCGACCGCCGTTGACTCAGACCAAAAAGCCGCTGCTGGAGAAATTATTTGCGCTGATGCCAAGGGTATTTTAGTTAAATGTGGAGAAGGCTGTATATTATTAAATGAACTCCAATTAGCCGGGAAATCACGGTTGCCCGTTAGTGAAATACTGAAGGCGCGAGCAACTCGCTTTGCCTATGGAAAAATACTGGGTGTCTAAATCAACCTACACTAAAGTGCTTAGCGCTCGCGTTGCCGCTGCGGAGGTGCTTGCTCAGGTTCTTCGCGGCCAATCTTTGTCGGCTTTGCTTCCTAAATACGCCAATCGGGTTCTCGAAAAGGATCGCTCACTATTTAAAGAAATTTGTTTTGGAAGCTTGCGCTGGTATCCGCAAATTGCACTCCTCATAAAACGCTTAGTAGAAAAACCTCTGCGGGAAAAAGACCTAGAAATACAGGGTCTAATTGCCTGTGGTATCTATCAGCTGATGCACTTGAGAACCTCTGAGCATGCTGTGGTGAATGAGACCGTCGCTGCAACCAAAGGTTTAAATAGGGTGTGGGCAAAAGGCTTGGTCAATGCCGTACTGCGGACTTTTCAGCGTGAAAAAGCCAGCCTTCTGGACGAACAAGTAGGTAATAATGTCTTTCAAACCGCTCACCCGAAATGGTTATTAAAGAAGCTAGAAGAGGCATGGCTGCCCGCTTTAGCAGCTGAAATTGTCGCCGGTAATAACGAGCGCGGTCCCATGACTTTGCGAGTAAACACTCTGCGCCAATCCCGTGATGACTATCTTGAACAACTTAAAACTGCCGACATAATCGCAGAAGCGACCCAGTTTAGTGGAGTGGGCATCACTCTGGCCACTGCCGTGGATGTCCTGCAGTTGCCTGGGTTCGAGGACGGCGAAATAAGCGTGCAAGACGAGGCTGCACAATTGGCCGCATCTTTGCTGCTTCTTGAGCCACATCAAGTAGTGCTAGATGCCTGTTGTGCCCCAGGAGGTAAGACCTGCCATATTTTAGAAACTGAGCCCGGCATTAAGTCACTTTTAGCTATCGACTCAGAACCCCGACGGATGCTCAAAGTAGAAGAAAACCTCAATCGATTAAAACTAAAGTCAGATCTCAAGACGGCGGATGCTGGTACCTTAGATGCTTGGTGGGACAAGACGCCGTTTGACAGAATTTTACTCGATGCCCCCTGCTCAGCAACAGGCGTTATTCGCCGTCACCCCGACATCAAAATTCTGCGAAAACCCTCAGATATTGATAAGCTTTCCCAGATTCAAGCAACACTGCTTGAAAGACTCTGGCAAACGCTCGCAAATGAGGGTATTTTAGTTTACGCGACTTGTTCGGTTCTTCCAGAGGAGAATGATCAGGTAGTCAAAGCGTTTGTTGAGTCTCGAAAAGATGTGGAGATAATGACCATTGATGCTAGTTGGGGTGAAATTACGGATTGTGGGCGACAGTTGTTTCCCACCACTAACGGCCATGACGGCTTTTACTACGCGAGACTTCGTAAAATTGGCCGTCCAGTTTAAACGCTGGCAAAAAGCGGAATAACAATGAAAATAATCATAGTAGGTGCTGGGCAAGTCGGTGGAACTCTCGCCGAAAATTTGGCGCGTGAATACGCCGATATTACTCTTATTGATATTAATGAGCGCGCGCTTCGCTCACTTCAAGATCGGCTCGATATTCGTACCGTTGTCGGGACTGGCTGTTATCCTGATGTGTTAGTCAAGGCAGGCATTGAAGACGCCGATATGCTGGTCGCTGTCACCAGCAGTGATGAAGTCAACATCATCGCTTGTCAGGTAGCATATTCTCTGTTCCATACGCCGACCAAAATAGCCCGAGTAAGAGCCTACAACTACACCAACCCAAAGTATAAAAGTGTTCTTTTCAATGACAAGAACATGCCTGTCGACGTAATGATCACCCCTGAGCAGGCCGTCACTGACTATATTCGCAAACTGATTGAGCAGCCCGGCGCGCTGCAGGTGCTAGACTTTGCTGATGGTGTCATTCAGTTAGTTGGCCTCCGTGCGGTTAAAGATAGTCCGCTGGTAGGCCAAGAATTGCGCACGCTTAAAGAGCATATGCCCAAAGCAGATGCTCGTGTTGCGGCTATCTACAGAAAAGATAGGGCTATATTTCCGGTTGGTGACACCGTGATTGAGGATGGCGATGAGGTCTTCTTTATTGCCGCTAAGAAGAATATTCGTAAAGTAATGAGTGAGCTGCGGCGCCTGGAAAAACCCTATCATCGGTTGGTCATTGCTGGCGGAGGCAACATTGGGTTTCGTCTGAGCCGGGCTCTAGAAGAAGAATACAATATTAAAATTATTGAGTTTTCACCTGAGCGTGCAGCCTATCTGTCAGAAAAAC
>CAJWFB010000001.1 GCA_913031645.1 uncultured Cellvibrionales bacterium | reverse complement strand
CAAGACCATATTTAATTAAGAATGGGATTTCTTTTCGCGATCTTGATGAAGTGCTAGACATAACCTTAGAGCGAAGAATTGGTCATGAGAATAATCTTGAAATCTGGCTATAGCGTCTATTGAGCTCAGCTCCTAGACCATTGGAACTGATGAAATGCTTGGCCCTCAAACTCCAAAGCCACTGATAAAAACAGTGATTAGTTAAGATTTCGTGATAAATGCTGATGAAAGTTAACAATAGCCTTTTCAAAATAGCCGAAGGTCAAATGGCTGTTACCTTGAGCGGTAACTGTTTCTTGAATGGAACAGGCAGCTTCCAGATCTTCATCCTGCCCTGACTCATTGACAAAGACCGCATCTCTTGCGGCGTCTTCGATTGAAATATTATTTTCATTAGCTAGCCTAGCGGTCATTAGATAGGTCACCATCTGCGTGCTATTCGGAGATAGAGGCTCCATGATTGTTAGGTTTGAGTGTTTTGACAGAACTGAGATACTAGCGTTAGGAAAGACATGGTTAACAGTAGTTAGCATACCGTCCGCTCTGCGATCATTTGAGGGTATATCTCTTAGTTTTTCAATTCGGCGAAAAGGGAAAGTGACGCGAGCATTGGCACCATAGGTTTCTACCAAGTTTACATTATCTAAACCATAGGGATAAAACGTAGTTTTATGCAAAGACTTGATGTGGTAGCCCTCTAAGAGAGTCTCAGTAATTAATTTCCAATTGGCCTTATTGGTCGTCTCTGATTCTTGAAACATCGCCTGTTCGGGCGCAAAGTAATCAAGATTATTCTCCAACATTTGCGATTCAATTTGTCCCTCTTGCATGACATAGACAACACCGCCTTTTTCTTGGGCAGATACTTGAACAAGACCGTGTTCCTCAATATTTAGATCGGGAAATGCCTCCTTACCGCGTATGGCCTTGAGTTTACCTTCTAGGTCATAGGTCCATGCATGGTAGGGGCAAACAAATGCCCGAGAACAACCGCTGCCACTTGCTACTTGCATGCCGCGATGACGACATGCATTAATAAATGCACGCACCACTCTATCTCGCCCACGAACTACTACCAGTGGTGTGCCCGCTGCTTTGCGAGCAATATAACTACCGTTATCCGGTAGGGCAGCTGACGGACAAAAAGGTACTGGCCGTCGACGTAAAAGGGCTATTTCTGCATCAAACCGCTGTTGTGAATGATAATTCTCTACCGGTTCGCGCCAAACAGTATCACCAAGGTCTGTAGTGCCTGCATCGATGTGAGTAAAGATACGATCAATAGTTTGTCGCTCATTTAACAAAGAGGTACTCGGAATAAGATTGACTGAACTTTTAGAAATAGACATTTAGGAGACTTTTCGTGGGTACTATGCGAATGAACTTATAGGAACTGTAGTGTCTTTTCAACCTCTTGCTACGAAACCTCCACATTAAAACGGTAATCGAAACATAAAAAAAGGCTCCTGGAGGAGCCTTTTGAGTACCTACATTAGTGCCGATCTTTTTACAGGGTCAGACCTCCATCAACCACAATACATTCTCCCGTGGTATAGCTTGAAGCGTCTGAAACTAAGTACAGCACGGTGCCGGCCATTTCATCGGGCTCGGCATGACGGTGCAGAGGAATATTTCTAATCGCATCATTTAATATTTTTTCATTGGCAAATAGCGCGCCGGCAAATTTGGTTTTGGTTAGACCAGGCAATAGGGCATTTACACGGATTCCATGGCGGCCACACTCTTTGGCGAAGGCTTGAGTCATGTTGACGACAGCAGCTTTGGATATTGAGTAAATCCCTTGCATAGGGCCAGGCTTCAAGGCATTAATTGACGCTGTATTCACAATGCTACCACCACCGTTGTCACGCATTAATTTACCGCCTTCAACACACATAAAGAAGTATCCGCGAATATTCACATCGACGGTCTTGGTGTAGGCACCAAGGTCTGTATCAAGAATGTCACCAAAGTATGGGTTGGTTGCAGCGTTGTTTATTAGGATGTCGAGCTTGCCATGAGCCTGCTTGATATGTGCAAAACAGCGGCTAATGTCGTCCATGTTGCCGACGTGGCAGGCGAGTGCTTCAGCACTTCCTCCCGCGGCTATAATGGTATCAGCAACAATCTGACAATCATCAATTTTGCGGCTAGATACAATGACATGAGCACCTTGTTCACCAAGTAGCTTTGCAATTGATTCACCTATGCCGCGGCTTGCGCCGGTAACGAGTGCGATTTTACCCTTTAGATCAAATAATTTTGTCGCCATTATTATTGTTACTCCATATAGTTTTTATAGGCCTTTTAGACGCTGATTAATAATTGCATCAGCCTCCGCCATTATGTCATCGATCAGTTTTTTTACAGTAGGTTTATCGTGAATGAGTCCGGCCACCATGCCACATGACCAAGCGCCTGCGTCCATATCACCTGTTTTCATTATCTTTGGATAGACCCCTGCGACTTCCTCGACAATGTCTTCAAATTTTAAGTCAGCCCCTAATGTGGCTTCTTTTTCTAACAAGCGTTCCACAGCCGGATTATTAAGTACTCGTTCGGTATTGCGAAGAGAGCGCATCACCAACCGGGTATCTAACTCAGAGGCATTAATAATGGCTTGCTTAACATTTTCATGCACAGGCGCTTCTTCGGTGACTATAAAACGAGTACCCATATTCATTCCCTCAGCGCCCATCGCTAGAGATGCAACTAAGCTTCTGCCATCGGCCATTCCACCTGAAGAAACAAAAGGTATGGTTAGTTCGTCTGCCGCTCGCGGGAGAAGGATAAAGTTGGGCACATCATCTTCGCCAGGATGTCCGCCACACTCAAATCCGTCAACTGAGACAGCGTCACAACCAATAGATTCAGCTTTTAACGCGTGTCTCACAGAGGTGCACTTATGAATCACTTTTATACCATTCTCCTTGAGGATCGGCAACCACTTGGCGGGGTTGTTACCGGCTGTTTCAACAACCTTGACGCCGCCATCAATAATCACTTGAATCAAGCCGGGGTAGTCTGGGGGAGTGAGTGAGGGTAAAAAGGTTAGATTTACGCCGAAGGGTTTGTCGGTCATTTTATGGCATCGAGCAATTTCGTTGGCAAGTTTTTCAGGTGTACCTTGCGTCAAACCAGTAATGATTCCCAATCCACCGGCATTCGATACCGCCGCAGCCAACTCTGCCAGACCCACATGGTGCATTCCACCTTGGATAATCGGATGCTCTATACCCAGCATCTCAGTAATTCTTGTTTTCATTTTTTGTTCCTTTAAAGCAATTGTTAGGGTTAACGAATCTAATTAATTCGCTTTGGTTTTGCGAAAGTTTACAAGGTAGCTGACGGCTACGGCAAATAGAAGCAGTGCTATTCCAATTATCAGTCGCAGTGATAGTAAGCTGATTTTGGGTTTGACAGGAAATACATGAGTCTGTTCGATAGCCGCCCATTTGTGGTCGGCGAGGTCTGTTGATGACATTTCTACCATCATTTGTAACATGTCACGAACACTGCGGTAGCGCACCATTGCCACTACGTCCCATTCACCATGGATTGTCTCATTAATGAAAGCACCACTGACTGATGATACAAAGATAGGCAGGCTACCGCGCTTAAGGAGCAGAGGGATAATACCGTCGCCATAGCGCGCATCGGCAAGCATAGGGTCAGTCTCACCTGCCCAAGGAGAATCCTTGGGGTACAGAGAAGTCTCTCTAAAGCGGATTAGATTGACCATGATAAATTCATTACCATCATCTTTGTCAGCTAATTTGCGCATGTAATTTACAGCCTTGTTGGTATCTTTACCGCGGGCGTCTGCGTTGCTTGTCATCGCGCTTATGTAGGACTCGAGCTCTGCATTCGTTACCGGATCACCTGAGCCTCCGTACCAACTTAGTCCGAGCAGGTAGACAAGTAAAAGCACGGCGTAAAAGATTTTCATACTTATGATTTCTCTGTAACTTGACCAACATAACTTACGCCAATACGCGATGCGTGCGCAGCCATGTCGGATCTGAAACCATTCCTAATGTGGCAGTAAGTATGGCGATCCTTTTGTGCCAGTTGTATAGCGAGCTCTAGCCCTGCAGCTTGCAATTCATTCATTGGATGAATACTTCTCACTAGGTCATGTTCTAGACACTCTATGCCGGTGTAAGCTATCCCAGTAAGCACCATATCCGTGTACACCTTTTCGTTGGGCAGTAAACGAACTATATCGCGACTTATGGGCGTGAAAGGAATCTTAATATTGACCTCTGGGAAACAAAATCTGCCACGATCATTACGCATTACTCGGTAATCTGTGGCGGCAGCAAGAATTGCGCCGCCAGCATAGGCATTGCCATTAATACAAGCCACTGTTGGCGCATTTAATAAAGCGATACGGACGAGTACGGTATTGAATAGATCTGAGAATTTTTGTTTGTCCGCTTCGCTTTGAGCGCGCAGCCAATCCAGGTTAATTCCCGTAGAAAAGGTTTTTTCATGCTCACAAGTAATCATCAGCGCAGTGCTGTCCTCAAAGCTCTCTACTTGGTCCAATGCACTCAGGTACTCATTCATGACGTCTGAGGTCAAGGTATTGTCATTACCATTCTTGGTATTTGTTAGCGTTAATACGTGAATGCCTTGTCGAACATCAAGTTCCATACTGGTCATAATATTTACCATGGAGGTTAGCTTATTGGGAAAGATGCCTCGCTGATTATGACATTGACCATGCCAGAATGTAAATATACTATACAGGAGATGCCACTTTCGCTACTTGTGGCGTCGGTATACGCTAATTAAGTCTGCCCAAAAAAGGACAGGCTATTTGGAGACAATTTTTGACCTCTGAGGGCCGCAAATGATTTCTGCAAATATGCCATATACAAAGAGTTTTAAAACAATTAATGGCAAAAGTATTGCCTTTGTCGATGCGGGAGAAGGTGACCCCATTGTTTTATTGCACGGCAACCCTACGTCCTCCTACCTCTGGCGAAATGTTATTCCTCACCTCCAAGGAATGGGGCGAGTCATTGCACCTGATTTGATTGGGCAGGGAGACTCCGACAAGCTACCGGCCAGTGATGGCCCTGATCGGTATTCGTTTCAGGTAGCCTATGATTATCTAGCCAAATTGCTTGATGAGTTGGGCGCTAATCAAAATGTAACCTTGGTGATTCATGATTGGGGCAGTGCGCTTGGCTTTTATTGGGCGCAGCAACACAGCGCTGCAGTAAAAGGCATTGCCTATATGGAAGGTATTGTGTGTCCGGTCGGTTGGGAGGATTGGCCAGAATCTGCACGGGGGATTTTTAAAGGATTTCGATCTGACAAGGGCGAAGACCTTATCTTAGAGCGTAATATGTTTGTCGAGGCCGTGTTACCAAGCTCAGTGATACGAAAGTTAGGTGCAGAAGAAATGGAACATTATCGGCGGGCCTTCGCTACCCCAGATGATCGACAGCCTACTCTAAATTGGCCTCGGCAGATTCCCATTGATAATGAGCCCGAACACATGGTTAAACTGGTTGATAGCTACGGACAATGGATGTTAGGAAATACTTCATTGCCAAAGTTATTTATTAATGCCACGCCAGGTTCTATTTTAACGGGAAAGGCACGAGAGTTCTGCCGTACCTGGCCTAATCAACGCGAAGTGACTGTCACCGGAACCCATTTCATTCAGGAGGACTCACCTGATGAAATTGGCCTTGCGGTTGCCGAATGGCTAAATAGCCTTTAGAGAGCAGCAAAGTAAACTTAATGAGGATTCAAATAATGAATGATGTGCCAGTGTATATGATTGTTAACCTAGCAGTAACTGACGCAAGCGAATATCGTAAATATGAGAAGGGTTTCTTCCCAATTTTAAAGCGTTTTGGTGGCAAGTTTCTTACCTTTGATGATAACCCCCTAGCGCTTGAGGGTTTAGCGCCCCGCTCAGGTCGAATGATTATATTTAGCTTCCCCTCTGAAAAAGCCGCTAAAGACTGGTGGGCAGACCAAGAGTATCAAAAATTGAGTGAGTACAGGCGCGCTGGCACTAAAATGGAATTTTTGACCATGGTGCGTGGATTGCCACCAAGAGCTTAAGCACTCGTGATGTCTGTTTTGGCTCTTATATTTTAATATTTATCAATAGAGGTGACGTTAAATGTCTGCTTGGATCATTGTTTGGGGGCTAGCAATCGTGGCCTATGGTGTGTTTTGGGCCTGGTACGTAGGATTCGGACGAAAGGTTTCAGAGCATGAGTTAAACCGCTATATGGTCTGCATTGAACAGACTGAATTGAGTGAAGAATCCGTAGCCAGTTACCGAAATTTCTTTGCCAAGGACGATGGTAAGGAGTTCTTTATGGTTAATTTGTTAGACTTAAAAAGCCCAAAACGAGAATCAAGTCAACTATTGGATAAGTACACTTCCGTGTTTGTGGGCAAGTTAATGAAAAAGGCTGGACACCCTTATTTTTTTGGCTTGGCAAAGGCAAGAAATCTTGAAAACCTCAATTGTGAAGTCGTGGACGGGTGGACATCAGTTGCCCTGATGCGCTACCGAAACCGCAGAGATCTGGGCGAGATGCTTGTTGATACTTTTGGGCAAGAGCATCATGGGTTTAAACTGGCTGCTCTAGAAAAAACATTGGCTTTCCCAGCGTCGGGTACTCTTAATTTAGGGAGTGTTCGATTAGTGGTTGGGTTAGTGGTGATGCTAATAGCCTGTGCTGCTCACATTTTAATTTCTTAAAACTGAATTTACTGTGCTTACTGGGATAGGGCGACTAATCAGTCAATAAATAAACTGATTAGTCAGAGTGTTTTAGTTAGTATTGTGACATCAGTCTGGTAGTAGTTTTTTATCAATAAAGAGAACGCTTTAATTATGATGTCACAAAATTCCTTGTTCCAGCCGTTTTACCTTGGCAGTTTGAGTTTAGAAAACAGAATTGTTATGGCGCCGATGACGCGCAATTTTTCACCTAACGACAATATTCCGGGCGACAATGTAGTCGACTACTACCGCCGTCGCGCAGAAGGCGGTGTTGGATTAATCATTACTGAGGGCACTTGTGTCGGCCATATAGGCGCGAGTGGCTATCCGGGCGTACCTTATTTTCATGGCGAAGCACGCTTGGCGGGATGGAAGAAAGTAGTCGAAGCAGTGCATGCGGCTGGCGGTAAAATAGCGCCTCAATTATGGCATGTTGGTGCGGTTCGCAAGTCAGGTACTATGCCAGAAGGTGATGTGCCAGGTTATGGCCCGTCTGGTATGAACGTACCGGGAAAAGTAAATCGCCACGTAATGACTCAGCAAGATATAGATGATGTGGTTGAAGCCTTTGTCCAAGCTGCAATCGACGCCAAAGAGATGGGCTTTGATGCGGTTGAATTACACGGTGCACATGGCTATCTGATTGATCAATTTTTTTGGGAAGGCACCAACCAGCGGGATGACCAGTATTCCGGATCGATAGAAAACCGCGGTCGTTTTGCGGTGGAGATTATCACTGCCGTCAGAGCGGCTGTGGGATCTGAATTTCCAATTATTTTACGCTGGTCCCAGTGGAAGCAACAGGATTATACGGCTCGCTTAGCGATAACCCCAGAAGAGCTAGCGCGCTTCTTAATGCCTCTATCTGATGCTGGAGTGGATATATTCCATTGCTCGCAACGACGTTTTTGGGAAGCAGAGTTCGAAGGCAGTGATTTGAACTTAGCGGGTTGGACACAGCGCATCACGGGTAAACCCTCTATTACTGTCGGTAGTGTGGGGTTGGACGCCGACTTCACGCCAAAGCCAGGGGAAATGACTTTTAGAGAGGCCGACCCTGCCAGCTTAGATACTTTATTACACCGACTGGACAATCAGGAATTTGATTTGGTGGCCGTGGGGCGAGCACTCATAGCTAATCCTAATTGGGTTAACCTGGTTGAAGCAAAACGCATGGACGACCTAAAGCCATTTCGGAAAGAACATCTGGGCGAATTGATTTAACCAAAAGCGCCATTGTCAAAATAATATGAGGATATGAGTTTGGAGCTTAAAAATAAAATTATTGTAATTACCGGTGCCGGTAGTGGCATTGGCAGAGCATTGGCGGTCCGTTTTCACGCGGAGGGTGCTAAGGCTGTTGTGTCGGTTGATATCAATTTTGAAAATGCGCAAGAGACAGCTGCTATGGTTGGTGGCGTTGCGATGTCAGCAGACGTTGCTAAAGAGGAGGACATTCTTAGAGTCATCGAGGCGACGGAGGCCGATATTGGGCCGATCGATTTGTTTTGTTCAAATGCCGGCGTGGGCATGGGTGAAGACCTCACCTCACCAAACTCGGAATGGCAAATGATTTGGGATATCAATGTTATGTCTCACGTTTATGCCGCACGACACTTGGTTCCAAGAATGGTGGCGCGAGGGGGTGGTTATCTGATGAATACGTCATCTGCCGCTGGTCTGTTAAATCAAATTGGTGGCGCGGCTTACGGCGTCACCAAGCACGCTGCAGTGGGGTTTGGGGAGTGGGTTGCTATCCATCACCAGCATGAAGGCATAAAAGTGTCTATGTTGTGCCCCCAGGCGGTTCGAACGCCGATGACCGAGGTCGCAAACGACGCAACAGCTGCTGCCGCAAGCAATGGCATGATTGAGCCGGCCGAATTGGCGGAAACGGTTGTTGAGGAGTTGCGAAAAGAGAGTTTTATTATTTTGCCGCACCCGATTGTGCTTGAGTACATGCGCAACAAGACCACCAACTATGATCGCTGGATTGGTGGCATGAATAAACTAATGAGAAAAATAACAGGATTGATTTAATCAATTGATAATTAAAGGATAAAGAGGAAATCTAATGGGATTTGAATTGACCGCGCGGGCGGAAGAGTTAAACAATAAGTTAAAGGCTTTTATGGATGAGCATATCTATCCGCGTGAGTCAGATTACGATAATTTCACCAATGACCACAAAAATCTGTGGCAATACCCCGAATGGTTTGAAGACCTTAAAGCCGAGGCGCGTAAACAGGGACTTTGGAATCTCTTTCTGCCAGCAGAGTACCAACCTTGGAGTCCAGGGTTGAGCAATGCTGAAATAGCACCTTTATTTGAAACCATGTCTCGCTCTGCTTGGGCGCAACAAATATTTAACTGTAATGCCCCTGATAGAGGCAATATGGAAGTGTTGGCTAAGTACGGGACACCAGAACAGCAAGAACAGTGGCTGATGCCCTTATTAGCTGGAGAAATCCGTTCAGCTTACGCCATGACCGAGCCAGATGTTGCTTCCTCTGATGCCACCAATATGGAGCTGAAGATCGAGCGTGATGGCGATGAGTATGTTCTAAACGGGCGTAAGTGGTGGACGACGAATGTTATCGGTCCAAAGTGTAAAGTGATGTTGGTTATGGGTAAATCTAACCCGAACGGACCTCGTCATCAGCAACACTCAACGATACTAGTTCCCACTGATGCGAAGGGCGTCTCTATTGCTCGACCATTGCGCGTATTTGGTGAATATCACTCACCTGGGGGTGAGGGCGACGTTATATTTAGAAATGTTCGTGTTCCAGTGACGAATCTTATTTTAGGTGAAGGAAGAGGATTTGAAATTGCCCAGGGTCGACTTGGGCCTGGTCGCTTCCAATACGCAATGATGTTTGTGGGTATGGCTCAGCGTAGCTTAGAACTTATGTGTGAGCGTGCTGTGAGTCGGGTAGCCTTTGGCGAGCAACTGAGTAAAAAAACCAGTGTTCAACATGAGATAGCCCGCAGCCGTTGTGATATTGAGCAGTGCCGCTTGCTGGTGTTGTCGGCAGCAGAAAAAATGGATAAATATGGGATTGATGCCGCGCGTGCTGAGATTTCAATGCTTAAAATCGTTGCTCCCAAGATGTGTGAAGACGTTTCTAGCCGTGCTATGCAGATCTTTGGTGGTATGGGTGTTAGTCAAGATACACCGTTGGCGCATATATTTACCACCAGTCGTTTTTGTCGAATTGCTGACGGACCAGATGAGGTGCATATGTCTCAGCTAGCAAAATTAACTATCCGTTCATTGGCAAGACAATAAGAGAGACTGATATGAGTTCAATTAAAGAAGTTTTCCGCGTTCTTTCTGATGTGGCGCGAGTACTGCCGGTCACTTTGGCCAAACAGCCGGCGTCGGATGATCCTGTGTCCATAGCCTTAGTCTTTGAAGCTACGGTTGCTCGTCAGCCAGATAGCAATATGATTGTCTTTGAAGGACGTGAGATCACTTGGGGTAACTTCAACGAGTTGGCCAATACATTGGCGTATGCCCTGATGGATCGCGGTGTAAAGCGCGATGATTGCGTTGCAGTGATCATGGAAAATCGTATTGAGATGTTGGCATGTATTATCGCTCTGCAAAAAATTGGTGCGATTGCGGGAATGGTCAATCCTGGTTTGGTTGGCGCCCAGCTAGCACACTGTATTAATGTCACTAAATCAGTCAAGTGTTTGGCGGGCGAAGAAATATTTAGTAGCGTCATGGATGTTCGCACAGACTTGGATATGGAGGATAAAGATATTCTTTGGGTTGCTGATCTTCGCGAGAGCTCAGCGCCTGAGCCAATGGAAGATATTATGGCTCATCTGGCGCAATACCCAACAACGAATCTTGAAGATACCAACACTATCTTGGCTGGAGCAACTGGGTTCTATATATTTACCTCTGGAACTACGGGAATGCCCAAGGCCGCAAAAGTCGGGCAAAGACGTTTGTTAGCCGCGGGCGGCGCTTTCAGCAAAGCGGGTGTTAGAGCAAAGCCAAGTGATCGGATATACCTTTGCCTGCCTTTATTCCATGGCACGGGTTTTATTTGTGGGGTCAATAGTGCCATATTTAGTGGCGCTTCGATGTTTTTACGTCGGAAATTTTCAGCCTCGGCTTTTTGGCCAGAGATACAAAAATATCAGTGCACTATCTTCTTTTATGTTGGCGAGCTTTGCCGTTATCTGGTGACTCAGCCACCCTGCCCAGAAGAGAAAAACAACCCCTTAACTAGAGTCTTTGGCAACGGCCTGCGGCCCGATGTATGGGTCGAATTTAAGACCCGCTTTGGGATTGAGAGGGTGTGTGAGTTTTATGGTTCCAGCGAAGGCAATGTGTCATTTTTCAATGCTTTTAATAAAGACAAAACCATCGGCTTTTGTCCAGGCACAATCTTGCTGGTTGAATATGATATAGAACAGGATGAAATTGTCCTCGATCAAAATGGTAAGTACATTCAAGTTGAATCTGGCAAGCCAGGTTTGTTACTGGCAGAGATAGACGATCGCTATCGTTTTGATGGCTATACCGATAGTGCAGCCTCAGAGTCGAAGACTCTTAGGAATGTTCTAAAGCCTGGCGATGCTTGGTTCAATACCGGTGACTTAATTACAGAGGTCGATGTCGGCTTTGCGATGGGAAAGCCTCACTATCAGTTTGTGGACCGTATTGGTGATACCTTTCGGTGGCGTTCAGAAAATGTCTCTACCAATGAAGTTGGTGAGATCTTGAATGCGAATGATCAAGTTGAGATAGCCAATGTGTATGGCGTTGATGTCCCCGCTGCAGAGGGTAAGGCGGGTATGGCCTCTCTGGCGTTAAAGCCAGGCTGTATATTTGATCCTGCCGAGTTTTCAGCTTATGTGACAGCTAATTTGCCGGCCTTTGCTCAGCCTGTATTTGTGCGCATTCAGCCGGATATGACGACCACAGGAACATTTAAACTGGTCAAAGGAGAACTGCGTAAGCAGGCCTTCCATTTAGATCAATTGGGTGATGATACTGTGTATGTTCAGTTACCGCGTTCCAGTCATTACGAATTGCTTGATCAGGCGCTGTACGAATCGATAAGGGACGGGGTTGCGGGCTATTAAACTAACATTACAGAAGGAGTTTACGGGTGGATTTTTCATCAGATGTTATAACGATTGAGAAAACAGGCGCAGTGGCCACGATTTGGCTTGACCGACCTGACAAATACAACGCGCTATCTGAGCCGTTTTGGTTGGCTATTCCAGAGGCTGTTAAGTCACTTGAGGCAGATGCGGATATACGTTCAATCATCGTGGCCGGTCGCGGTAAGCACTTTTGTGTGGGGATTGATTTAGTTCAGAGCGGTATGGGCACACATCAAAGACCTGCTGGCGAATCTGAGGCGGTGGCTAATCTAAAGCAATTACAGGGTACTAGTAAGTTTCAGGCCGCCATATCGTCCCTCGCTGAATGTCCTTTACCCGTCATTGCGGTGATTCATGGCCATTGTTTGGGAGCCGGTATTGATATGGTTACTGCCTGTGACATAAGAATTGCGGCGGCGGATAGTAATTTTAGTGTTCGCGAAACACGCATTGGTCTAGTGGCTGATGTTGGTACTTTGCAGCGATTGCCTAAAATACTCAATGCGGGTCATGTGGCTGAACTGGCCTATAGCGCTAAAGATATAGATGCAGCACGTGCTGAGAAGATCGGTTTGGTAAATGATGTCTATGAGTCATTTGATGCGGCCTATGCTGCAGGCATGGCACTGGCTGAAGTGATAGCGGCTAATCCACCGATGGCTGTGCGCGGCACCAAGTTTATGCTTCAGCAGAGCGAGACGTTGACAACAGAGCAGAGCTTGTTGATGAACGGCATGTTCACTATGATGACCAGCTTGAGATCGAATGACTTACAGGAATCGATGCATGCCTTCGCTGAAAGACGACCCCCTGTGTACACCGGTACATAAAGAGCATACTAGACGGCTAATAAGGTAGTTAATTCAACCAGTTATATTGTGAGGATATTATGAGTAATACCGCTTATATTTATGATGCAGTGCGAACACCACGCAGTAAAGGCAAGCCCGGAGGTACACTCCATGAGGTTAAGCCGATTGACTTAGGTGCCGGAGTATTGCGTGCGCTTCAGGAGAGAAATGATCTTGATACATCCTATGTAGACGACGTCATCATGGGTTGTGTATCACCGATAGGTGAGCAGGGCAGTGATATCGCAAAAATGATGACGCAAAATGCGGGTTGGCATGAGTCCGTTGCCGGCGTGCAGCTCAATCGGTTTTGTGCGTCAGGGCTAGAAGCAGTCAATACAGGCGCCCAGAAGGTAGCGTCCGGTTGGGAACAGCTGGTGGTTGCCGGTGGCGTTGAATGCATGTCGCGGGTACCTATGGGCTCTGACGGGGGTTCAATGATGGGCGATGCGGCTTTTGCGATTCAAGAAAGCTTCGTTCCCCAGGGCATTGGCGCTGATACCATCGCCACTATTGATGGATATAGCAGAGACGACGTGGATGCCTATGCTGTGGAGTCGCAGCGGCGGGCAACTCATGCTCGGGATAGTGGTTGGTTCGATGGCTCAGTGGTTCCTGTGCGCGACAAGAATGGCCTGATGATTCTAGAGCGGGATGATTTTATTAAACCCGATACGAGTATGGAGATTTTAGGCGGCTTACGACCCTCGTTTGAAATGATGGGTAACATGGCTTTTGATGAGATAATATTACGTAAATACAATACGTTAGATAGTATTTCTCATGTACATACTCCAGGGAATTCCTCAGGTATTGTGGATGGTGCAAGTGCCGTTTTGATTGGCTCAGAAAAGGCGGGTAAAGATCTCAATCTAACTCCCCGCGGACGTATTTTAGCGGGTTCTATTTTGGCGTCAGACCCAGTGATTATGCTCGCGGGTCCTGGGCCCGCAGCAATGAAATGTCTGAAAACCGCCGGTTTAACAGCCGATGATATTGATCTTTGGGAGATCAATGAAGCGTTCGCATCGGTTGCTATGCGGTATATGAAAGATCTTAATATTGACCATTCTATTACCAACGTTAATGGTGGCTCTATTGCTATGGGACATCCGCTGGGTGCTACTGGTGCTATGTTGGTTAGTACGATGTTGGATGAGTTGGAGCGTCGTCAGTTAAAGCGGGCCATGCTTTCGCTCTGTGTTGGTGGCGGAATGGGAATTTCTTGTCTTATCGAGCGCGTTTAGTCCAATTGTCGCAGATCAAGAATCAAAGTCTTCACAAAAGGTTTTAATAATGGGTGTTTTTAAGTACGAGAAGGACGAGCAGGGTATCGTCACTGTAACAATGGATATGACTGGGCCAGTCAATGCAATTAATGCTGAATACAACGGCGCTATGGACGAGACAGTGCTTCGCTTGGAGGCTGAGACTGATCTCACTGGAGTGATTTTTGCTTCAGCAAAGAAGGTTTTCTTTGCCGGCGCTGACCTCAATGAGTTGGTGCTAATGGATGCCGGCGATGATGAAGCCCTGTTTGCCAACGGCGAATTAATCAAGAGCCATTTTAGACGTCTAGAAAAGCTGCCTGTTCCAGTGGTTGCTGCGATCAATGGGGCTGCCTTAGGCGGCGGGTATGAACTCTCCTTGGCCTGTAACCATCGCATTGCCTATAACCACAAATCAGTGCAGATCGGCCTTCCTGAGTGCGCGATAGGTGTCTATCCTGCGGGTGGTGGCGTGGTTCGGCTAACCAAATTGATTGGTGTTGAGAAATCCTTAGATATTATTTTGAAAAGCCAGCGACTCGTTCCTGAAAAAGCACTGGCTGTGGGATTAATTGATGAGCTCGTCGAGTCAATCGATGATCTTATCCCCACTGCAAAGGCATGGATTACTAAACACGCGGATAACAAGGATGCCTCAGTGCAGCCTTGGGATCGAAAGGGCTATAAGGTTCCTGGAGGCGCGATTAATTCTCCGCGTAACGCTCAGTTCGCAGGGATGGCCCCGACTATGCTGCATAAGCAGACGCGCGGCCTTATGCCGCAGATGACCGCAGCTATGGATATTGCGTTTCAGTCCACGGTAATTGATATAGATACTATGTTGCGCGTTGAAGGGCGTGAATTTATTAAAGTGGTCACCGGTCCAGTGGCTAAAAACATGATTACCGCATTTTTCTTCCAGCTCAGTAAGATCAACGGAGGGGCCAGCCGCCCCAAAGGGATCGAGAAGAACCCCACCCGCAAGCTTGGTGTGCTGGGTGCAGGCATGATGGGGCAGGGCATTGCCTATGTGGCTGCAAAAGTGGGTATTGAAGTCATATTGAAGGATATGACTCAAGAAGCTGCGGACAAGGGTAAAGCCTACTCAGAAACCCTAGTCAACAAAGCGGTCAAACGAGGCAAGATGTTTCAATCTCAGGCAGATCGTCTTTTAGAGCTCATTACGCCTACTGAGAACGATGAAGACTTGCGCGGCTGTGATTTAATTATCGAAGCCGTATTTGAGAATATTGAACTCAAAAATAAAATCATCTCGAACACCGAGCACTATTTGTCCGAAGACGGATTCTGGGGTTCGAATACCTCGACACTGCCTATTACTGAGTTATCAATAGCGGCTAGCAAGCCCGAAAATTTTGTCGGTATTCACTTCTTCTCGCCGGTAGATAAAATGCCGCTGGTTGAAATTATTGTCGGAGACAAAACCAGTGATGAAGCCTTGGCTAAGGCGTTCGATTTTACCCAGCAGATTCGAAAAACACCGATTGTTGTCAATGATTCTCTGGGCTTCTTTACCTCTCGAACCTTTGGTACCTATTTAGATGAAGGCTTACAGCTTTTAACCGAAGGCGTTCATCCGATTAAGATTGATGCTTTGGGTAGGGCGATTGGAATGCCCGTGGGACCGCTGCAGGTAGGCGATGAGACCAGTCTGGAGCTGACTCGGAAAGCCGGTGAGACTTGGGCCGAGATGGGCGTTGAGGATAAATGGAGCGATGGGGAGGTCACCCGTCGAGTCATTAAAGATATGATTACAGATAATGGTCGCGGTGGACGTCATCATGGCGGTGGGTACTATGAGTACCATGAGGATGGATCAAAGAACATTTGGCCCGGCCTGTACGACTTATACTATAAAGAAAATACCTGTGTTGCTGATGAAGATATAAAAGATCGCTTAATGTTTCGTCAGGTGATTGAGGCACTTAAATGCTTAGAAACAGGGGTTTTGAGGTCTGTTGCAGATGGCAATATAGGGTCCATCATGGGGATTGGTGCGCCAGCTCATACCGGCGGTTTCATTCAGTACGTAAATACCTATGGTTTTGATAAGTTTGCGACGCGCTGCGATGAGCTTGCCGTTGCTTATGGAGAACGGTTTACCTGTCCTGAGATTGTTAAGAAGCATGCGAAAAGTGGCGAGTTGATGCTTTAGCAGGCCATAGGCATAAAAAACCTGACGAGCAGACAATGCTAGTCAGGTTTTTTTTCGTTGCTACATTATGAAATCGCGAGTCGCGTTTAATAGCTCTGGAAACCTTTCGCCCAGCTTGGCCATCCAGAAATTAAACCAATACTCAATTTTTTGCCAGAAGGTCAGCTCTATTCTGTCTGATAGGTTCTCTTGCTTGTTGTCCAGATAGGTATGAATGGCATTGATATCGTCAAGGCTGAGTGTGTCGTAGAAGCCGATCATGCCCTTATGAGTGCGTGAGCCACCGAGAACGATGGTTGCAAACTCGTCATGTGTTTCCTCCGTCATATAGCGTAGGTTTGGCACTATATAGTTGCTCAACGCGTTAATACCATGACATGAGGCGCAATTGTTGTGGTACAGGGATTCGCCATAGGCAATTACCTCAGGGTCTTTATTGATTGATCGTCCAAGCGGCTCTATGGTCGTCAATCCATAGTCTGTCACATCTTGTGTGGTATTAAATTGACCCCGTTTAAATACCAACAATTTGTTTTGATTAGCTTTGTTGCGTTGTAGCTCATCGCCGACAGTGATCATGACCGTACCACCGCTACCCTGGGCGACTGCAACGTACTGCTCTCCATCAAGTTCAAATGTCATAGGGCCAGCAAGAACCGCACTGTCAGCCTTGTATTGCCAAAGTTTATCACCGTCGTAGGCGTCATAAGCAGCAAAAGTGCCATCCCATGTGCCTTGAAAGACTAGATCGCCAGCAGTACTTAAAATACCACCATTTGAGGGCTTATCATGACGGAGACTCCAGGCACGTTGCTTTCTGATTGGATCCCAGGCAACCAATTCCCCATAAACAAGAGCATCCATCGACGCCCTCGCGGCTACCCAGCTTTTGGGCTCACGATTGGTGTTCAAATCCACCCCAGTATTCCAGCGATTAACTCTATACATAACTTCTTCTAAGGCGCTAAAGTAGGCGGGAATGGTTTGCGATGGAATATACATAAGGCCAGTCTTAGTGCTAAAAGACATAGGTTGCCAGTTGTGAGCGCCGTAGGGTGAGGGCCAAATATAGCTCCCACCATTCTTCTGGTAGTCAGCAAATTTACTCTCCACAGGTCGTCCTGTTTCCATGTCGACATGTGTGGCCCAGGTGGCTTTAGCAAACTTCTCGGCTGATAGTAGTTCTCCCGTTTTGCGATCTAAAACATAAAAGAAACCGTTTTTTGGTGCTTGCATAATGACTGAGCGCTGCTCACCATTTATCTCCAATTCAGCTAAGACTAACTGCTGTGTTGCAGTGTAATCCCAGTTGTCTGCAGGGGTAACCTGGTAATGCCAGACGTACTCACCGGTATCCGGGCGCAACGCAACGATGGAGCTTAGGTAGAGATTGTCACCGCCGCCAGGACTACGTAAGTCTCGATTCCAAGGCGAGCCATTACCGGTACCGATGTAGAGTAAGTCTAGCTCTGGATCATAAACCAGTGAATCCCAAGCGGTACCACCGCCACCACCAAGCTTATACCATTCATCACCACTCCATGTTTCAAGTGCTGCCTCCAGAGCAGGGCTCTCTTGGGGCTTGTTGCGATCGCCCGGCACCGTGTAGAAGCGCCATTTCATCTCTCCGGTATTGACGTCATAGGCGCTAACATAGCCGCGCACCCCTAATTCAGCGCCACCATTGCCAATAATGATCATGCCCTTAACAATACGTGGGGCGCCAGTGACACTGTAATTACCATCAGTTGGGGTACTTTGAATAGACCAGTTCTCGCTTCCGGTCTTTGCATCCAAGGCGATTAACCGGCCATCTAGAGTGCCGAAAAAGACTTGCAGCGGTGCATCCGCATTATCTTGCCATATTGCAACACCACGATTGACTGGGCCACAGCATGTTTTGGCTAACTGTGCTTTGGGTACCTCGGCGTCATAATGCCATAGCTCTTCACCCGTTCGGGCATCGAGCGCGTGAACATGACTCCATCCAGTACTCACATAGATGACACCGTTGTGAACGATGGGCGTAGCCTCCATGCCTCGTGCCGTATTAAACTTAAACGACCAGGCTAAATCCAGTTCGCCAATATTATCGCGATTTATTTTATCCAGCGGGCTAAAACGTTGTTCACGATAGGTGCGGCCATAACTTAACCATTCTCCACCAGGCTCGATGATGGCCTGTTGGTTAACAGTCTGTGGTGTTTGGATGGCAATAGCACTGGTGCTAAGCGCCAAGGTTATGACAAAGAGAGAAAACGTTCTCATGTAACTTTCCTTTAATTATTATTATGGCCTTTGATGGCTTTTGTTATCTTTTTATTGCAAAGCAGCTTCTACAAATTGCAGTCTGTCTTGACCAAAAAACATTTCCCCATCAACAAACATCGTAGGAGCGCCAAATAAGCCTCTTTCAACGGCTTCTTGGGTGTTGCTAATGAGCTTTGCTTTTACCTCTGCGTCCTGAGTCGACGCTAATATTGCTGGCGCGTTTAAACCGGCGGTAGAGAGCACTTCAATAACAGTATCCATATCGCCCATATTCTTGCTCTCGACCCATATGGCATTAAAAACTACATCAATATAGGCGTCAAAATGCTCGCCTCCTAAGGTTGCCACAGCGCCTCTCATCAAATTGAGCGTATTGATCGGAAAGTGAGGGTTGCTATTTAGCGGGACATCATAGAGTTTAGCGAATCGCGGCATATCATCCCTCTCCATGTAGCGCCCCTTCGCGGGAACCATGGCCGGTGCACTATTGCCAGTTGCTTTGAATAAGCCACCTAAAAGAACAGGGCGGTATTCGATTACGCAATTATATTGTTTCTGTAACTGCTGCAAGCGATTATGAGCAAGATAGGCCGTCGGGCTTCCTACATCAAAGTAAAATTCTACTGTTTTTGTCATTTGGTTTCTCCTACCATTTTTCGTCCCATGGACGTATGTCGAGCTCAAAGGTCCATGCATTACGAGGTTGATCATAGAGTGTCACGTAATTAGTGGCCAAGTCATCAGGCTTAACGATTCCATCCACCGCTTTTCGTTGTTCATAGCTGGGGACATTGTCTTTAATCCACTGGGTATCGACAGCGGCATCAATGACGACATGCGCCACATGAATGTTTTCTGGGCCTAATTCTCTGGCCATACTTTGTGCGAGTGCTCGCAGACCATGCTTGGCGCTAGCAAACGCGGCGAATCCCGCTGATCCACGGACACTGGCGGTAGCACCTGTAAACAATATGGTTCCACGCTTTCTTTTAGCCATATAGCGAGCGGCTTCACGACCATTGAGAAACCCGGCAAAACAAGCCATTTCCCATATTTTGAAAAATTTTCTGCTGTCTGTTTCTAATATTCCCATGGGAACATTAGCCCCGACATTAAAGACAACCACATCAATTTCACCAATATTATCCTCAATATTTTTAAACAACGCCTCAGTTGCGTCCTCTTTGCGAGCGTCGCAAGCAAAGCCAAACGCTTCACCGCCGATGGCAGAAATCTCTTCGAGTAAGGGCTTAAGTTTCGCCTCATTGCGCCGAGTGACGCACACGGTCAGACCGCGTTGGGAGAATTTACGTGCGATAGCGCTACCAATAGCGTCTCCGGCACCGATAATGAGTGCAACTTTATTTTTCATAATGCTCTCCCAATGTTCATCTCCATCATTGTTGAACACGATAGACGCTTTATATCACAGTAACATAG
The DNA here is from genome assembly GCA_913031645.1 of uncultured Cellvibrionales bacterium. GTDB lineage: Bacteria > Pseudomonadota > Gammaproteobacteria > Pseudomonadales > Porticoccaceae > HTCC2207. The sequence continues at coordinate 114,098 of CAJWFB010000001.1, read as the reverse complement.
CCGTATGCGCGGCTGTTTGAGAATGGCTGGTCACCAAACTGATCAGACAAAATTTAAATAAAAATCAGATTTTCATTACTGAGAGAAGAGGGCCCTTAACTGGCGGGACATTATGTCAATGCAGGCTTCTTGTGAAACCTCCTGATCCTCATGAAGGCGGAACCAAAAATCAAATGAAGCCAGTGCATAGGCACATTGTTTGTTATCTTCAGTCAGCTCTAGAATTTCGGGAATCCAGTCTTCAAGTTCTTTTTGGAGGCGTTTTCTATTGAGCGTGTAGTTCTTCAGTATGACGGGCGTATTCCATCGCCGAACTCTCCCGGACAGCATGAAGTTTTTGACGGATGCATAGCCGGCAGTAAGCTGCTCTGTAGCGTTCGAAATTCTTGTATCAAGAGTACCGGAGCGATCACCGCCCACAAATAAAGGCCTCGTATCTTGGAAAATTATCTCATTCGCTGTCTTGAAAATATCATCCATATCGTCAAAGTGTCTAAATACCGACCGAATACCTACATCCGCCCGTTTTGCAACCTGTTGCGCGGTGGGGATTAAAAAACCTTCATCGATCAATTCAATAATAGCTTCAATTATCAACTGGCGGCTTCGCTCGCTACGCAGCAAACGACCGTCTGGCTTCGATCGAGCAGTTGATTTTAACTCTTGGGATTGCGTCATGTGATAAGCCTTAAAGGGTAAGCCCATAAAGAGCGACAATATTCCTAGTCAGTTTGCCATATTCACCCCGCTTAGACAATGATTGCAACGTCTGCAGTGGTACAGATAAAACTAATTTAACTTTTAATAATAATGACTTATAGCTATAAACTAGATCCTATCTTAATTATTTCTGTCGAGTTGGCCGGCAGTGAAATAAGAGTGCCATCTTCCCCAAGGGTATAATGGGTAAAAACCTCATCGACCCCTTGTAGCCACACGGCCTCAAGGCCAGGAATATCCAGTGGTGGAACAATATGATAATAAAGCAGGTGCTGAGCCTGTGCATCACGCGCAATTTCCGCAGCCTCTACAGGGCTTGTATGATAATCAAGCACATCATGAAAAATTTTACTCCCAGACGCATTTCCTGCTGCGTTTGCGGATTCACTCATTATTGTCAAAAGTTCGGGTGAAAGAGCCTCATGTATCAACAAATCAATATTTTTTGAAAATAGCTCAACATTTGTATTCTTTGTTGTATCCCCCGAGATTAGGGCAGTTCGTCCTTTATACGTAAAAAGATAGCCAACAGCAGGTGATATGGGTTTATGGTCAACAGAAAACATCTCAACCGTAACGCCACCTTGGTCGTACACGGTCACTTTTTTGCCATCTCCGGGGACTACAAAACTTTTATGAGACATACCATTACCGCTGAGTGTAGCCACAGAATCACCATGATGAGCATTACGGTAGACCGCATCCTGCCCGTAGGCATGGTTAAAACCCTCAACAACTGACTCTACACCGGTTGGGCCGAATACGGGTAAAGCCTCCGTGTGCGTGCCGGTTACCCATCTAGTCATGGCTAGCTCACCCAGCCCATCGATATGGTCTGAATGAAAATGTGTAAGGAACACCCTGTCTATGCTGCCTGTTCTGAAACCCATTCTACCCAAATTGCGTGAGCTGCCACTGCCGACGTCGACCACAAATATTTTTCCGTTGGCTATCACTGCAACACAGGGTCCAGAACGAGTGCTACTTGGCATTGGGCCACCGGCGCCACACAGGGCAATGTGCATACCATCACCAAGATCAGCAATTTTATCCGCTGCAATGACCTTTGTGGCAGCGTTGGGGAGAATTTTTAAGACTATTGCAGAACGATTAAGGTAGCCCAAAGCTATGACGAAGATGAGTAATGATAAAAAAATGTAGATTTTTTTAATAGCCACGCTCTTCTCTCGTAGGTTAATACATCAAGATAATGATGACATGGTGGCAGTATGTATGTCAATATATTGGCAGCTCGCGTTAGCGGTATTCATATCAGGCAGAGAACCTCACCATGTCCCAAAACAAAACTCTTACTCTTATTGGCGCAGTTCCCTCGCCATACACACGTAAAATGGTTGCATTACTTCGATATCGCCACTTGAAGTATCGAATTATTTGGGATGACGTGGGCGCTGTCCTAAAGCGAATGGAAGTAGTACCGCCAAAAGTTGCCTTATTACCGACTTGTTTGCTGCCTGATGAGGCAGGAGAAATTCGAGCTGTATGCGATTCTACGCCCATTATTCGCCGCCTTGATGCTGAGTTCACTCAGCGGAGCGTGATTCCAGCCGATGCTGCGCTGGCGTTCATCGATTACTTGTTAGAAGATTTTGCCGATGAGTGGTGTACTAAATATATGTTTCATTACCGATGGGCCTCAGCAGTGGATGCTGATAATGCAGGTACATTACTACCACTATTTCAAAAGATTGATATGCCCATCGAGACATTCAAGCAGTTTAAACCATTGGTAACTGCAAGGCAGGTGAGCCGTCTCCACGTTGTGGGTTCAAGCGAGGTTACAGCACCTCTCATTGATGCGAGTTACAGACGGTTTTTATTGGCGATGGAATCTCATCTTGAGCAGCAACCCTTTATGCTGGGGCAGCGTCCGGCAGCCTGTGATTTTGCATTGTATGGGCAGCTAACTCAGTTGGTAGGGTTCGACCCGACTTCTCGAGCTATCGCACATAAAATAGCCCCTCGGGTCGTAGCATGGACCGGTTTAATGGAGGACCAGTGTGGGCTTGAGCCCACTGCTGATGCTTGGAATACATTGGAGGAGGCGCCGCTAAGTTTAACCGCGCTGCTCAATGAAGTAGGAAGGGTTTATGCACCGGCTCTACTGGCCAATGCAAGAGCGCTAGATAAGGGCGATAAGTCATGGCAAGCCGTCATCGATGACAGTTTGTGGAGCCAGCAAACCTTTGCCTATCAAGGTAAATGTTTACACTGGATCCATAGTGAGTATCAACAACTGAGTGCTGCCGATAAAGTGAGAGTTGACGGTCTGTTAGCAGGGACAGGTTGTGAGGTTTTACTGAGTTAATCTATATGGTGCTGATGGTGAGGTAATGAGATGAGTAAACAGTTTAAAGAGCAGGGTGGAGCGGCGACCATGGATCCTAGTGCATTGTTACGCTGGTTAACCTCAATGGTTATAAGCCGAGTTGTGTCTATTAACCGCTTAGAGAAAAAACGGATAAAAGCGGAGAATCATCGACAAGCCAACAATCAGCCTCACGTTGTAGACTACTTCCACCAGGTGGATGATGGTTACAGTCATCTTGCCGCGCAGGCACTCAGAGCCCTGGTGGACAGGTATAACATCGAGTTAGCGTGTCATTTAGTGAGTGGGCCCGTTGGTGAAAATGCCCCCGAGCCTGACCTTTTGATTGATCTTTCCCGATATGATGCTTCAAAAATTGCACCTTACTATGGGCTAGCCTTTCCAGAAAATCGTGGTGCTCCAAGCGCTAAACTTCTCGAGAAGACCAAAGCGATCCTTGCGGGCTTAAGTAGTCAAGATTTTGTCACTCATGCGGCCACTGTTGGCAAAGCGCTTTGGTCAGGCAGCGAGACCGTGCTCGAAGCGCTAGCAGAGCGGTTTGGCTCGGCAACAGATAGCGAGATTAAGGCTAAACACGAGCTAGGCAATGCCCGACGAGATTCGCTCAAGCATTATTCTGGCGCTATGTTTTACTATGGGGGTGAATGGTATTGGGGTGTAGATCGCCTTTATCACCTAGAACAGCGTCTTAGCACTCTGGGTGCGGATAGAAAACCAGATACGCCGCAAATTATGCCCAAACAGACAGTCAGTGTAGGGAAGCTGCGAGATAACGGGAGTCTGACTTTGGAGTTGTTCGCATCAGTCAGGAGTCCTTACACGGCTATTGTTTTTGACCGAGTGTTGGCGCTGGCAGAAACCACTGGGGTTACCCTAAATGTGCGACCTATTCTGCCAATGGTGATGCGAGGTGTTTCCGCAACCAGAGAAAAGGGTATTTATATTTTTAGTGATGCTGCAAGAGAGGCGCGCGCCTCTAATGTTCCCTATGGTGATTTTTATGATCCGATTGGCGAGCCAACACGCCGCTGTTATTCGCTTTATCCTTGGGCCTGCAGTCAGGGCAAGGGCAATGCCTTGCTGTCCAGTTTTTTAAGCGCGGCTTTTGCAAAAGGTATCAATACAAATAATGATCGTGGGTTAAGACAGGTGGTTGAAAATGCCGGGCTAGATTGGACATCAGCTAAGCAAATTGTTGACCAGGATGGATGGCAAGAGACACTGGAAGATAATCGTTTGGCAATGTACGACAGCGGTTTGTGGGGTGCGCCGAGTTTTAGGCTAATAGATGCAGATCAAAATGTTGTTCTTGCGCTCTGGGGACAGGACAGACTGTGGCTACTGGAACGTGAAATTCAGAACTTATTAGATCAATAGATGTTCGTTATCGGGCTATGGAGTCCGAGTGAACATTGGCTTAATATTCACTTATCAAATAATAATCATCAAGGAGAACGTTAAATGGTAGCAATGACCGATAGAGTAGATTTTGACATTGAGGAAGGAATTGCAGTAATTACGGTAAACAACCCGCCGGTTAATGCCTTGAGTCACGCTGTTCGAGAAGGAATTTATAATGGCGTTAAAAAAGCCTTAGATGATGACTCGGTTATTGGCGTAGTTATTTTCTGTGATGGTCGGACATTTATTGCTGGAGCGGATATTAGTGAATTCGGCAGTGCGCCTAAAGAGCCGCATCTTCCAGCGGTTCTCTCTCTTTTAGATCAATCAACTAAGCCAATTGTCGCGGCGATTCATGGGACTGCGCTAGGAGGAGGCCTTGAGACAACGCTTTGCTGTAACTATAGAGTGGCTGTATCCAGTGCAAAATTTGGATTGCCTGAGGTCCATCTTGGCCTGCTCCCAGGAGCCGGTGGCACTCAAAGATTACCGCGTATTGTGGGTGTAGAAAAAGCCTTGTCAATGGTGACCTCTGGAGCACCTATTGGCGCTGCCGAGGCTCTAGAGACCGGTTTGATCGATATGGTTGTGGGTGAAGATTTACGTGCAGATGCTGTTGCGTTTGCCCTTAATAAGGCCGCTTTAGATACTCCGCATCCAAGAGTGCGCGACAATCAAGAAAAATTGCAAAGTGCCATTGCCAATCCAGAGGTATTTTCAACAGTACGAAAAATGATAGCGCGTAAAACGCGCGGGTTTTTAGCACCTGAATACAATATACGCTGTGTCGAAGCGGCTGTTTCTCAGCCCTTTGATGAAGGGATTAAGACCGAAGGTAAGTTATTCAGAGAGTTAATGGCAGGTCCACAATCTAAGGCACAACAGTATTTCTTCTTTGCCGAGCGCCAGGCGTCCAAAGTGGTTGGCATCGATAAGGATACTGCTGATATCCCGATTAATACGGTAGGGGTTATTGGCGGTGGCCTAATGGGTGGCGGCATCGCCATGAATATGGCGAATGTAGGCATTCCTGTGACCATTGTTGAAACAACTCAGGCCGCTCTTGATAGGGGCTTGGGAACGATTCGAAAGAATTATGAGAATACAGCCAGTAAGGGGAGACTTAGCGCTGAGGATGTTGAAATTCGCTGTGGGCTCATCACTGGGGCGCTTGAGTTAGAGGCGCTAGCAGAGTGCGATCTCATTATCGAAGCTGTATTTGAAAACATGACGGTTAAAAAGGATATCTTTACCCGTTTGGACAGTATTGCTAAATCAGATGCGATACTTGCTTCGAACACCTCTGCTCTTGATCTCAATGAGATAGCTGCGGTCACGAGTCGGCCTCAGTCAGTTATTGGACTGCACTTTTTCTCGCCAGCTAATGTGATGAAACTACTTGAAATAGTGCGGGGTGAAAAGACCGCAGATCCTGTTATAAAAACCTGTATGGCGTTTGCCAAAAAGATCAAAAAGGTCGCAGCATTGGTTGGCGTATGTCCAGGCTTCGTTGGTAATCGAATATTATTTACTCGCCAGTATCAAGCCAATATGGTCGCTCTAGAAGGCGCTGCAGTCGGTCAGGTTGACAAGGTTTTGTTTGATTTTGGTTTTCCTATGGGTGCTTTTCAGATGGCGGATCTAGCAGGTTTAGATTTAGGCTGGGACAGTGCTGAGTCAAACAGTGAGAATGTTAAAGATCGGCTATGTGAGTTGGGGCGTTTTGGCCAAAAGACTAGTGCAGGTTTTTATGACTACGATGAGAAGCGCAGACCATCACCATCAAGCCTGGTTGCTGACTTGGTTAAAGATCATGCACAGGTCTCAGGTATTGCGCAACGCGAGGTCTCGGATGAAGAAATACTCGATCGCTGTATATTACCCATGGTGAATGAAGGCGCAAAGCTGCTGGATGAAGGTATTGCCATGCGCGCGAGTGATATCGATGTGGTGTATGTGTATGGCTACGGCTGGCCAATTTATCGTGGAGGCCCGATGCATTACGCCAATAGCCTCGGCCTGGACAAGGTACTAGATAAACTGAACCATTATTACAAAGTGACTGGCGACGAATTTTGGGAGCCAAGTCCTCTTTTGGTTTCTCTAGCGCAAAAGGGCGAGAGCTTTTAGCGCGTGCTTAAAAAAATATCTTATCGCTATGATTAAAGTAAAGTTCATCTATCTTTAACGTGTCATTTTAGTTCTAGCGCTCTTACGTCTTTCGGTAAGAGCGCTATCAGCTGATGATAACCTCGACTCCACAGCTCTCGAGGGGCAATGGAAATTGAGTGGTAAACCCGTTTGGATTGAGATAAGTTTTGATCAAGACAGAGGGGCAGGCCATATTTATCGTAATGACAAAAACCCATCGGCGGTGGGTCAATTGTTACTCAGTGAAATCATCCAAAATGACAACAAGAACTGGGAAGGTTGTATTTATGTTTCCCAGGTTGGCCGCACCCATCTGATGCTTATGGAACTCACTAATCCTGATCTTATTCACGTTAGGCTCTGGGTTGGTTTTATTGAAAGAACGATAAGACTAAACATAATGGATCATCAATGAGCACAAACTGCATGGGCGTAATGCAGCGGTAGCTGCTATTACTTGAGCTATTTTGAGCCTTCAACAGTCTAATTTATTTAACCGAATCAATGCGAAAGTGAGTGAATTTGACTCGCTAATGAATAGTAATAGAGCCTATAGTTCGAGTACAGATATAGGACTTTGGAGTCACTCAATGTTAAAGCACACTAAGTTGTTTACCGCACTTATTTTTTCAACTGTTTTATCCGGTTGCGGCCTGGTTGGTGATGTCTATCAAGAAGAGTCTAGAAGGATCATTAATTATCTACTAGCTGACTTTCCGCTTCCAAGCGATGCGGATATTCAAAAGTTGCCTACTGTAATACTGGGCACCGGTACTGGTATTGCAGGGCGTATTGTTTTGTACTCTGAGTTAAGTCCCGCAGAAAATTTGATATTTTATGGTAACTCCACGCAAGGGTCCGGATGGGATTTGGTCTCCTCTACAGTAGCCGAGGAAATTATTCTTGTGTACACCAAAGAAGGACGGCATGCCACCATCGAAATTCTTCGTCGAGGTAGCGGCTTTGGCCGACTGACCGGAGGCTCTAATACCAGCCAGATTACAATTTCCGTGGTACATCCGGGTGCTATTCAAGAACAAAACCCCTATCTGGCTTTGGATACCCAAAGAACTGATCTCGAAGGTGCGCTAGCGCAACAAGATTAGTTAAAGAGGTCCCCCAGCGACAAATAAATTTAGGTGATATTGCTCCCTTACATCACTAGGCGCCATCCGATGTTTTAGATAAAGACTGAAGGTGGTGCTACACAAGGGCGTTGCCAAACATACCTGATAATTTAGCGGTTTCTATCTCCTTCTCACTCATGCCCATTTCCTCCATCACCTGCTGATTATGGTGTCCTAAGGGCGCTCCACACAATCCATAGGTAGGTGGCGAGTCCGATAATTTAATGGCACTACCAATCTGTTTTTGAACTGAGCCCTGATAGGTGTCAACACTGACAACGAGATCTCTCTGTGTCATATGCTCACTCTCACAGGCCTCTGAAAGTGTCAGTACGGGTTCGACGCAGGCATCTTTGTCTTTAAATATGTCTACCCACTCAGCTAGGCTTTTTGTGACGATAGTGTCCTCTAAAAGCTGTTTAAATTTCTGTTGGCTCGCAGCATCAGGCTTGCTGCCAAGAGTGATAAACTCTTCTAACCCCAAGGTGGCGCATAGTTGAGTAAAAAATTGAGGCTCTAGACTTCCTATCGATAGATTGCGGCCATCAGCTGTTAAATAGTAATCGTAAAAAGTGCCACCATTTAGCGCGGTCGTTCCTGGTCTTGGTTCTTCCTTACCAGCCAAGTAATGCGATCCGAACATAGCACTCATACCAAACATTGCGTCGGTCATACTAATATCAACATGCTGTCCCAAGCCGGTTTGAGTCCTTTGATTGACTGCAGCTAAAATCCCCACCACCGAATGCAAAGATCCACCGGCCAGATCGGCGAATGGCACACCCATAATAGGCGTGCGCTTGCCATCTCGACCACTGTAACCATTCAGTCCAGAGAGCGAGATATAGTTGTTGTCATGGCCGGCACGATCCCGGTTGGGTCCGGTCTGGCCATATCCAGTAATTGAACAGTATATAAGTTTTGGATTGATTTTTTTAAGTGTCTCGAAACCAACACCCAGCCTATCCATGACTCCCGGCCTGAATTGCTCGATAACAATGTCATAGTCCGTCACCAACCGTTTAACCATCTCCACAGCGGCAGGATTTTTCAGGTCTAAACCCATAGATCGCTTGCTTCGATTTAGGACAGCGTGAGTGGTCGAAGTCCCATCACTAAATGGGCCCATGGCTCTTATCATATCGGGTCTGGTTGGAGATTCCACACGAAGAATATCTGCACCTAAATCTGCAAGCATCATGGTAGCAAAGGGGCCGGGAACGAGTGTTGTGAAATCAAGAATTTTTAAATTAGATAGCGCTTGCATGATTAGTGTGATTCCTCTTATGAACTTGATATGTGATTAATTTGGACATAACTATTAAATGTCTTTTGACCTTTTAACGCAATGCACAGATAAGATCTCTGTTACGAGAAAAGGTTTTTGTATGATTATTAGAATAGTGTCAAATAAAGGTTTTATTGCTACGGACTCATTTCATTATTTGTAAAAATGCCCCTATACCCTCTATGATGATCGCTTCGATTCAATAGCGGGCTAGGGTCTTTTAAATGGTTAATCAAAAAGCAACAAATGTGACCTGGCATGATGGCGAGGTATCCATTGATGATCGCAGGACGCTGCTTGCTCAGAGGGGAGCTACACTCTGGTTTACGGGCCTGTCAGGTAGCGGAAAAAGTACTATTGCTGTCGCTCTGGAAAGGGCGTTGATGAATAAAAAGAAATTGAGCTATCGGCTTGATGGCGACAATATCAGATTGGGTATTAACAAGAATTTAGGGTTTTCAGCGGCTGACCGTGCGGAAAATATTAGACGTATCGGTGAGATTACAAAGCTTTTCAATGAGGCTGGTGTTATCACGCTGGCCAGTTTTATAAGTCCTTATCGAGAGGATCGAGATCAAGTACGGCGTATTCATCAGGAAATAGGGCTGACATTTTTGGAAATATTTGTCGACTGCGACTTAGAGTCTGCAGAGCGACGAGATCCCAAAGGTTTGTATAAGAAAGCCCGAGCCGGAGAAATCAAGAACTTCACTGGTATCGATGATCCTTATGAGGTACCCAATGACGCTGAAATCCATTTAGTGTCTGATAAAATGAGCCTCAGCGAAGAGGTCAATTTCATTATGGACTATCTCGAAGACTTAAATGTGCTGTCATAACCACAAGCCGTTACGATGATTTTGGATATAACGCCTTTAACATTTAGTATATGGAGACTAATTTTTGATTAAACCTCATGGCTCAGATAGCCTCAATGCTCTACTCATCGAGAATGAAACTGATCGAAAGCGGTTACTTGACAATGCCGTTCGTCTGCCAACGTTAATGCTTAATTCTGCTGCCGCAGCCAATTTGGTAATGCTTGGAGCCGGTTACTTTAACCCGTTAAAAGGGTTTATGGGGCTCTCGGATGCTTTGAGTATCTGTGAGTCTCTGCACACCACTAGCGGGCTATTTTGGCCTGTGCCTGTGATTAATTTGGTCAGAGATAAGCCATCATTTGGTGCGGGCTCAAAAATTGCTTTGTTGGATCCAAATGTGGATGGTCATCCCATTATGGCGGTGATGGAGGTTTCAGCAGTTGAGAGAGTGACAGATGAACAGCTGTGCATTATGTCCGCTGAGATATTTGGTACCGAAGACTCGAATCATCCAGGTGTCGCGACCTTTAACGGACTGGGACATTATCTGATTTCTGGTGACGTACAGGTACTGAGTCTCAGTTATTTTCAGGCTGACTTTCCGGACACCTTTCGCACAGCTGAGCAAATACGCAGTGAAATCGATCAGCGTGGCTGGGATAAGGTTGTCGCATTCCAAACTCGAAATCCTATGCATCGGGCTCACGAGGAGCTCTGTCGTATGGCAATGGAACGCCTGAATGCTGACGGTCTTGTGGTTCATATGCTGCTTGGTAAGCTAAAGTCAGGGGATATTCCTGCGTCGGTGAGAGATGACTGCATTAGAGTCATGGTTGACAGCTACTTTCCAAAGAACTCAGTAATGATAACGGGTTACGGCTTTGATATGCTTTATGCCGGACCTCGTGAAGCTATTTTACATGCTATTTTCCGGCAAAACATGGGGGCTACGCACCTTATCGTTGGCCGAGATCACGCCGGTGTCGGCGATTACTATGGAGCCTTTGAAGCGCAGGAGATATTTACCCAGCGAGTGCCTGACGAGGCTCTGGAAATAGAGATATTTAGCGCTGATCATACCGCTTTCTCAAAAACATTAGGCCGTGTTGTCATGATGAATGAAGTGGATGGGCACTCCTCAGATGATTTTGTGTTGCTGTCAGGAACTAAGGTTCGTGAAATGCTCAGTAATGGCATAGCACCACCTGTTGAATTTTCGCGTCCAGAGGTAGCGAAAGTTCTTATGGATTACTATCAGATCGAGGGCGCCTGAACCTTATGGCTGATTATGATGTGTTTAATGGTGATGCGGATGGCATTTGTGCCTTGGTCCAATTGCGGCAAATCGATCCTCGTGATGCCTCACTCATAACCGGTGTTAAGCGCGATATTCAGCTATTAAGGCAGGTTGAGCCAAGCAGTGGGGACCGCATTACTGTTCTTGATATCTCAATGGCGAAAAATCACTCAGATTTACTCAGAGTACTCTATGAGGGTGCAGAGGTATTCTATGTTGATCATCATTCTGCGGGCAAGGTGCCTGAATCTGCATCGCTGATATCGCTGATCAATGAAGCGGCAAATGTCTCAACCAGTCTGTTAGTTAATCAGTACCTTCGTGGGGCTAGATTAGGCTGGGGAGTGGTAGGCACGTTTGGCGATAATTTAAAGAAGGTTGCACAGGCGATGCTTAACGGAAAAGGCTTCTCATCCGAGCAGGTGGACTTATTAGAAAAGCTTGGCATCTACATGAATTACAACGGTTATGGTTCAGTGCTAAACGACTTACATTTTGCGCCTAAAGAACTGTATCAATTAGTGATTGATTACGATGATCCTCTGGACTTTATTGTCGATAGCCGTCATCACTTTGATAAACTCGAAACTGGATATCAGCAGGACTTTGCTGCGGTAACATCTCTACAACCATTGCGTTCGAGTACCGCTGCCGCTGTCTATATGTTGCCTGATCAACCCTGGGCTCGCAGAGTCAGTGGTGTCTTTAGTAATGACCTAACTAATCAGTATCCCGGTCGTGCCCATGCGGTGATTACAGAAAAACCGACAGGTGACTATCTGGTTAGTGTTAGAGCGCCATTGCTCAATAAGCAGGGGGCGAGTAAGCTTTGCAGTCAATTTCCTTCGGGTGGGGGTCGAGAGGCCGCCGCGGGGATCAACAGCCTACCCAGCGATCAACTGGATAGTTTTATTGATAAATTTGAACAAAGCTTTCTGGGTTGATAGTTTTAGAGAGCGATTTTCATGTGATAGGAGTGCCACTTGAATAGTAAACGACCATTTTCAGTGCTAGGTATACAGCAAATTGCCGTTGGTGGACCCGACAAACAGCGATTACGTAGTTTTTGGGTCGATCTGCTGGGGTTGGAATACCGTGACACCTTTATCAGTGAATCTGAAAATGTCGATGAAGATATCTGCATAATGGGAGTCGGTGACTTTACGGTAGAAGTCGACTTGATGCAGCCACTAGATATTAGTAAAAAGCCGCGAGTAGATAGTCCTGCGCTGAACCATATTGGTCTATGGATTGACGATTTAGCTGCAGCTGTACACTGGTTGACCTATCGTGGGGTACGTTTCACCCCCGGCGGGGTTCGTCCAGGTGCCGCTGGCTACGATGTGTGTTTCGTGCATCCTAAAGGCAATAGTGACTTTCCTTCTAGTGGTGAGGGTGTGTTGGTTGAATTAGTTCAAGCGCCGCCTCACGTAATTGAGGCCTATCGCGTTATTGCTAATGGCTGATGCCAGTACCTTATGCTCAGAGATAGTAGCTTTTAGGGGTTAATGTCTGTATGGTGCGCGCCATTCAAGGGCCTTCCAAGAATTCCTATTAAAAGCAGCTACCCAGGTCCTAGGTACGCAGCGAACACAAAGACACTACTATGAAATTCACTGATCTAGGCTTATCTGCGCCTTTATTAAAAGCTATTGCCGGTAAAGGCTACGAAACTCCATCACCGATACAAGAAAAAGCCATTCCAGCTGTCCTAGACGGTCGTGATGTTATGGCCGCAGCTCAGACGGGCACCGGTAAGACAGCAGGTTTTACTCTGCCCATCTTGCAACGCCTTTCAAGCGGACAACGGGCTCAAGCTAATCAAGCTCGGGCTCTTATTTTAACCCCCACAAGAGAGCTCGCAGCTCAAGTAGGCGAGAGCGTTAAAGATTATGGCAAACATATGTCTCTGACCTCGGCCGTCGTGTTTGGTGGCGTTAAGATTAACCCACAAATGCAAAAATTACGCCGTGGTGTCGATATTCTGGTTGCTACTCCAGGCCGTTTGATGGACCTACACAGTCAAAATGCGGTCAAGTTTGATCATCTTGAGGTATTGGTCTTGGATGAAGCTGATCGTATGCTGGACATGGGTTTCATACGCGATATCACGCGTATTATTATGTTGCTGCCAAAACGTCGTCAAAATTTGCTGTTTTCAGCAACGTTTAGTGATGAAATTCGGAAGCTAGCCTCAGGCTTAGTGCGCAATCCTCTGGAAATATCAGTAACTCCTCGCAACGCCGCAGCACCAACTGTTTCCCAAATAGTTTATACCGTGGATAAAAAACAAAAGGCCTTTTTGCTCACCAAACTCATCAAAGACGGAGAGTGGAGCCAGGCGTTAGTCTTTACCAAGACTAAACATGGGGCAAACAAGTTAACTAAGCATCTCGAATCTGAGGGAATTGTAGCAGCAGCGATTCATGGCAATAAGAGTCAAGGAGCGCGTACTCGAGCCTTAGCTGAGTTTAAGGCTGGTGAAACGCGTATTTTGGTTGCGACAGATATCGCTGCCAGAGGTTTGGACATTGAGCAACTTCCTCAGGTGGTTAACTACGATCTGCCTAATGTATCTGAAGATTATGTGCATCGGATCGGTCGAACGGGTCGAGCCGGTATGACAGGTAAGGCTATTTCGTTGGTAAGTGCTGACGAGGTAGATCTTCTATCGGGTATTGAGCGGCTGATACAAAGAGTGTTACCGCGCGAGGAGGCAGAAGGTTTTGAGCCAGATCAAATGGTTAAACTAACCACCTTAAACCGTCCTGTGCGAGCAAATAAGCCGCGGAGGCCGCTGAAAAGCGAAACTAACGTAAGTAACAATTCACGACATAGTAACAATTCTACTAGAAGCAAAGAGCGTTCGAATTACGGTCAGGGCCCACAGCCAGGTAATAAAGCGAAAAGTGGCGGGCGGCACCAGACTGATAGGCCTCGTCCTGCAGGTGATAACTCTTCACGGCAGACGAAAGAGTCGGGCGGTAATAGAGTAGATGGACAACCTCCTTCTCCGTACGGTAAAAGCCGAACCAATGAAATGTCCAGTTCGGGTCGCAGAAGGCCTTCCGGAGGGAACTCTAATAGAGGGTCTGGACGAAGCCGGACTAGATAGTTCGTTTTTTTGCAAAATCATGATAAACAAACAAGAGAAACCAGTGAATGTTTGAGCTCCAACTGCGCAAAGTAGCAACCTTTAGAAACGATTTACTCTCCGGCCTAACAGTCGCTCTTGCATTGGTTCCAGAGGCTGTTGCATTTGCTTTTGTGGCTGGAGTAGACCCATTGGTAGGCCTATACGCAGCCTTCATGGTGGGTCTTATCACCGCCTGTATTGGTGGTCGTCCAGGCATGATTAGTGGGGCTACCGGAGCATTAGCGGTGGTTATGGTTTCATTGGTGGCTGATCATGGTGTTGAGTACTTGTTCATCACCGTGGTGCTGATGGGGTTGCTTCAAATCGCAGCAGGAGTCTTCAAACTCGGTAAATTCATCCGCATGGTTCCCTATCCGGTGATGCTAGGGTTTGTTAATGGCTTGGCGATTGTCATATTCCTTGCTCAGTTGGGGCAGTTTGGGGAAGCTGGTCAGCCAGGTTGGTTGTCGGGTACCTTTATGCAGGACTCTATTATCGATGTAGCCTGGTTGGAGGGAGAAGAACTTTATATGTTGGTAAGCCTGGTACTGGTTACCATGCTTATTATTCATTCGCTACCTCGATTTACTAAGGCGGTTCCTTCTTCGTTGGTTGCTATTGCTGTTGTTAGCGGGCTAGTACTAGGTCTCGATTTAAATACCAAAGTCGTGGGAGATATTGCATCCATTAGCGGCGGGTTACCGGGCTTCCATGTCCCTGAGGTTCCCTTTAATCTGGAAACACTGTGGATAATTTTACCGTATGCGGTCATTTTAGCGGCGATTGGCTTGATCGAGTCACTGTTGACGTTACGTCTGATTGATGAGATTACCGAGACCCGTGGACGGGGCAACAAGGAATGTATCGGCCAGGGTGTTGCTAATACGATGACCGGTTTTTTCGGTGGCATGGGTGGCTGTGCCATGATTGGTCAAAGTATGATTAATGTGAACTCTGGTGGTCGAGGCCGATTGTCGGGGATCAGTGCCGCGGTATTTTTATTATTATTTATTTTAGTCGGATCGCCGGTGATTGAACAAATTCCATTGGCGGCATTAATCGGTGTCATGTTCATCGTCGTTATTGGTACTTTCGAGTGGTCAAGCTTTCGAATCGTTGGCAAGGTTCCACGCAGTGATGCATTGATTTTAGTATTGGTGTCAGGCGTTACCGTAGCGACAGATTTAGCTATTGCGGTTTGTGTTGGTGTCATTGTATCGGCGCTGGTATTTGCCTGGGAACATGCCAAATATATTCGCATAGATTCACGAGAGGATCACAAAGGGTCTACAGTCTATGCCGTAACCGGTCCTTTGTTTTTTGGCTCTGCAACCTCTTTTCTCGAACGTTTTGATCCTAAACAAGACAACGATGACGTCGTTATCGACTTCGCTCGTTCGAGAGTGGCGGATCACTCTGGACTTGATGCCATTGATACCTTAGCCGAGCGATATGAAAATGCGGGTAAGACATTACATTTGGTTCACCTGAGTGAAGAGTGCCGTAGCTTGTTAACCAAAGCGGGAAGTCTCGTTGAGGTCAATGTGATCGAAGACCCAAAATACTTTGTTGCTGAAGACAGTCTGGCCTAATTGAGGGGTTGTTAGTGGTGAATCTTAAGATCGCAATATTTAAACCCATGCTCAAGCTCGCTATGGAGCGCACAGGCCATGGTGCTGCGTTGGGCTTTGAGTTGACCAAGATAGGTCGTGGTGAAGTTGAAATGACTTTTCCCTATAAATCTGAGGTGGTGGGTAATCCGGTTACCGGAGTGATTCATGGAGGTGTTATTGTCAGCCTCTTAGATACCTGTTGTGGTTGTGCCGCAATTACCACGCTTACTCGGAGCATGGTAACGCCGACTATGGATCTGCGTCTTGATTACATGCATCCGGCGGAACCTTATAAGCCAGTCTTTGTCTCGGCTAAAGTCTATCGCGATACCTCTAATGTGGTTTTTTGTCGTGGTTCTGCCTGGCAAGATGATCAGGAGAATCCGATTGCTCATTGTGTGGCCACTTTTATGAAAGTGGAGACCCCAAGTATTTCGTTTGGAAACATAGTTCGGCGTAACCTTCGTCGTTTTATTCTGGGTAAAAAAGTTTATGAGCAGGCGGGCGACAAGTGATTGATCAGGAGCTAAAACTGGGTTTAATGGCGGCTAGGCAAGAGTTCAGTCCTCAGCAAATAGTAGATTTAATTCCCTATAGCCACTTTATCGGCGCTCAAGCTAAGATTGAAGGCAGTGAAGTGGTCTATTGGTTAGAGCGCCGACCGTCCAATATAGGTAATCCATCGTTGCCGGCTATTCATGGTGGCGTTATCGGCGGGTTTCTCGAACTGTCTGCCTCAATTGAGATACTTTATTCTTTAGATGTGGCTAGCATACCCAAGGTGGTTGATTTCTCTCTGGACTATCTGAGGCCAGGTCGTTATAAGACTATCTACGCTGGCTGCACCGTTTTACGACAGGGAAAAAACTTGGTTAATGTCGCTGCCACGGCTTGGCAGGATGATGTATCAAAGCCGATTGCCACTGCCCGATGTCATTTTTTACTCCCGTAAGCTATGCAACACCTTGAAATTTTCTGTTATGCCCCCATTTTTGACAACACAAGGATATGAAAGTGTCGACCAATAAGTTCGTTGAATCTACTAGGAGAAATACAAACAATGACCGCCAAAACAAAAACCGGTACTGAGACATTAGGCTTCCAAACTGAAGCCAAGCAATTACTGCATCTGATGATTCATTCTCTTTACTCAAATAAAGAGATTTTTCTAAGAGAGTTAATCTCCAACGCATCGGATGCCACCGACAAATTGAGGTTTGAAGCGCTGGAAAACTCAGCACTCTATGAGGACGATGGCGATCTCCGTATTCGTATCGGTGTCGATGAGGAGTCAAAGACTATCACCATTGCTGATAATGGTATTGGTATGTCTAGAGATGAAGTGATTGCTAATTTGGGTACTATTGCTCGATCAGGTACGGCAGACTTCTTAAAGAATTTGACCGGAGATCAAAAGCAAGACTCTCAGTTAATTGGTCAGTTTGGTGTTGGATTTTATTCATCGTTTATCGTCGCTGAAAAAGTGGTGGTTGAAACTCGTCGCGCTGGAGCCAAGTCTTCTGAAGCTGTGCGCTGGTCTTGCGAGGGTGAGGCTGATTATCAGATAGAAACCATCGAGAGAACAGAGCGTGGAACGACGATCACTATGCACTTAAAAGCGGATGAATCTGAGTTTGGTAATGACTGGCGTTTACGTAGTATTGTTAAAAAGTATTCTGACCACATCGCAATACCCGTGGAAATGCTTAAGCAAGATATGCCAGCAATGCCCAGCAGCGAACCCGAGGTAGAGGCAGATGAAACTGTTGTTGCCACACCTGAATGGCAGGCGGTGAATGACGCAAAAGCCCTTTGGACCAGATCTAGGAGCGAGGTTAGTGATGATGATTACAAAGAATTCTATCGTCATGTTTCTAGCGACTTTGCAGAACCTCTGGCTTGGAGTCATAACCGTGTAGAAGGCAAACAAGAATATACAAGCTTGATATATATTCCCGGTATGGCCCCAATGGACCTATATCAGAGAGAGGCAGTTAGAGGTATTAAGTTATATATCAAACGTACCTTTATCATGGATGATGCAGAACAATTCATGCCAATGTATTTGCGCTTCGTGAAAGGTGTTTTAGACAGCGCTGATCTGCCGTTAAACGTGTCTCGAGAAATTCTGCAGAAAACCCCCATGGTCGATAGTATTAGAGCCGCGTTGACTAAGCGAACTTTAGATATGCTAGGGAAGATGGCGGCCAACGAACCAGAGAAGTATGCCACCTTTTGGTCTCAATTCGGTGCTGTTTTAAAAGAAGGGCCCAGTGAAGATCATGCTAATCGCGACAAAATAGCTAAGTTATTTCGCTTTGCCAGTTCTTCGGTTGAAGGTGCTGTTCCCGGCGTCAGTCTGGCAGACTACATTGCGCGAATGAAAGAAGGGCAAGATAAAATCTACTATGTCACGGGCGATAGTTATTCTGTGATCAACAACAGCCCTTACCTTGAAGTATTCCGCAAGCATGGCATCGAAGTGTTGTTGATGTCAGATCGTGTTGATGAATGGATGATGGGCTATTTAACAGAGTTTGATGGTAAGTCATTCCAAGATGTGGCGCGAGGCGAACTCGACTTGAGTAGCATCACCGGACACGCATCGGATTCAGATCCAGACGACAAAGACTCCAAGACCGATAATGATCAGCACAAAGAGGTTATCACACGGATAAGTACCCTGCTTGAAGACAGAGTGCAGGAAGTACGTGTTACTGGCCGACTCACCGACTCACCTGCTTGTTTAGTGGTAGGCGACAACGATATGGGCGAGCAAATGCGGAAAATCATGGAGGCTGCAGGGCAGGCGGTACCTGAATCAAAGCCGATCCTTGAAGTTAATATGGAGCATCCACTAGTGTCTAAGCTAAGTGCAGAAAGTAATGAAGATGCGGCTGCTAGGCTCGCAGGAGTTCTCTTTGATCAGGCCGCTTTATCGGCAGGGCGTCCGTTAGAAAATCCCGCTAAATTTGTTCAAGAGCTTAATAAGTTGATGTTTGGCTAAGGCGTTAAGCAACTTGTCACAGTGCTCATTTGAGCATTGTGATTTTTTGCGGCTGACAGCATGTAAAGCAGTAACTATAATACGTCTCAGGTAATTTTTGGGTAGGGGTCGCTTTGGAGATTAGTAAAAAGCATAAGGTTGCAGTTTTGGGCGGCGGAAGTTTCGGTACCGTGATTGCTAATGTCGTTGCAAATAATGGCTATCCGGTGACATTGTGGCTACGCAGTGAAGCAGTGGCTGCTCAAATCCAATCTTCTGGTGAAAATAGCGCGTATCTTCCGGGCTACAGGCTGAACCCTAGTATTTCAATTAGCACCGATTTAGAAGAGTCCGTTAAGCATTGCGAGAGTATATTTTTCGCAGTTCCCAGCGGTGCTTTTAGGCAGCTTGCCAAAAAAGTGAATCAATGGCTCCCGAGTGATGCACTCGTAATCAGCACGGCCAAAGGTATTGAGGGTGATACGTTTTTGTTGCCCACTGAAGTGCTGTGTGAAGAACTTCCTGGCAATGAAGTAGGGCTCATTAGTGGTCCAAATTTAGCCAAAGAAATTGCTAATTCTCAAATAACGGCGACGGTTGTGGCCAGTGATAATGATACTTTATGCGCTCAAGTACAGAATCTACTGGTGTCGTCTTATTTTAGGGTTTATATCAATCATGACCGTTTTGGTGTTGAGTTGGCTGGTGCTTTAAAAAACATCTATGCCATTGTTTCGGGGATCACCGACGCCATTGGTGCAGGACAAAATACCAAGGCGGTAGTGTTGACGCGAAGTTTGGCAGAAATGAGCCGATTTGCCCGCGAGTTGGGTGCTAATCCAATGACATTTCTTGGGCTTGGCGGTATTGGTGACCTCTATGTTACCTGTACATCGCCATTGAGTAGAAACTTCAGAGTAGGGGTTTGCTTAGGCCAAGGAAAAACGCTAAATCAAGCGATTAAAGAGGTTGGGCAGATAGCTGAAGGGGTTAATACCACCAAACTGGTTAAGGAAAAGGCTGACAAGCTTGGCGTTTATATGCCATTGGCCTCTGCTTTATATGCTACATTATTCGAACAGCGACCAATTAAAGAGTCGTTGAGTGCGATGATGCTCTCTGAGCAAAATATGGATGTGGACTTTATGGTGAAATCAAATGATGAATAACGGAATACATGTAAAGAGATCGAGTACCTGGGTTAGATTAGCCTATATGTTGTTTTTTGGGCTACTCATCGCTGTGGGTAGACTGGTATTAGGAATAGTTGTTGTCGGGCAGTTCTTGATGGTTTTAATTACCGGCGATGATAACGATAATCTGCGGAACTTGGGGCAAGGTTTGGCCAAATGGATTTATCAGGGAATATTATTTTTGACCTTTAATACCGATGTAAAACCCTTTCCTTTTGATGAATGGCCCAAGATAGATCTTTCCGAAGGATACTCATCACGATCACGGCAGTCAGAAGATAGTGGCACTGTCGATACCGAAGTGGTTGATGACGACAGTAGTATTCCTTCTTTCGTAGTCACTGATGATACCGACGAATCTGACTCGGATAAGAAAAATAAAGACCAGTAGATCAAGATATAGTGCGGCACTAGAAAGTCTGGCCTATGTAATTTGGTGGAGTCGGTTGTAAGCAACTATCATGGCTCCGGTTGGACTCTTTGAATAATGCACCTCTTTTTACGGCACCAGAACTTTTTAGTGGCTACTTCCGAGTCGATGCGTCTTTATTTTCGGCGCCTATAGTGTCCTAGGTCTGATGATTTAGGCATTGGTTACCATTATTTTGCTATCGGTGTCCTGGTTGATCAAAAATAATCTTGAAATTAATCAATTTGATGATTTAATGCTGCTCGGATATGTTGGTTAGCGCGCTTTTTCGCTTCCACATACCTTATCGAGCCAGCCTCCGGTAATAGCGCGAGGGTCGCTGGGCAACTAATTTACGAGAGAGCGATGTGCCTATTTAGGTGCCCCGTCTATCATATCGCTTTTTGCGAACTTTCCTGTAAAACGGCGAGTACTACTAAACTGGATACAGTATGCCGATTGAATTTATTAGAGAGCGAACGTTTGAGTTAAACGGGCTAACGCTGACCGCCAAAGAGTGGGGCCGTTCGGGTTCTATTCCAGTGATTGCGCTACATGGCTGGTTAGATAATGCAGCGTCGTTCGACCGCATACTGCCTTTTATGGAGAATTTGCATGTTATTGCACTAGATTTAGCGGGTCATGGTAGGAGTAGTCATCGGTCGGCAGATTCTAGCTACGATATCTGGATAGATATTGGCGAAGTGATGTCTGTGGCAGATCAGATGGGATGGGATCGCTTTGCTCTGCTTGGCCATTCACGCGGAGCCATAATCTCTGGTCTTATAGCAGGTACCTTTCCTGAGCGCATAACACATGCAGTACTTATCGATGGTTATGTGCCAATGCCTCAGTCACCTGATAATGCCGCTAAACAGGTGATGAAAGCTATTCGCGAGAACCGGCGTTTCGCTGCGAGCTCGCCGACTTATTTTCAAGACTTCGATCGTGCCATTCAGGCGCGCGTGAACGGATTTGTGCCACTGCAGATTGAAGCGGCTACCTTGCTGGCAAATCGAGGGGTGGCAGAAGGTCCAAGAGGGTATTACTGGGCCAGCGATCAACGTTTGAAGGCAGCGTCCTACGTCAAGTTTTCCAAGGATAATTTAGAGAGCTTTTTTATCGGTATATTGGCGAGAGTGTTATTGATCCAAGCGGAAAATAGTGCTTTTTCACCAGATCGCCAGCAAAGTGAGTTGTTTGGCTGGATTCCACAGATGGAAATTACCAAGCTGCCTGGCTCTCATCACCTTCACCTAGAAGATCAGGCTGAGAAGGTTGCGCAAAAAGTTCAGAGTTTTTTAAAATAAACGAAGCTAAAACTAAAAAAGCCCAGCGAGTGCTGAGCTCTTTCAGAGTATCGGAGATTTGTTTGGGTTAGTGCTGACCTAGCAAGGAGAAAAACTCAGTGCGTGTCGCCTGGCTAGTTCTAAAGCTACCCAGCATGGCTGATGTTTTCATTGATGAGTTTTGCTTTTCAACGCCGCGCATCATCATACACATATGCTTGGCTTCGATAATCACGCCAACGCCTTGAGCTTGGGTGACCTCTTGGATAGTAGAAGCAATTTGCTGCGCTAATGTTTCCTGAATTTGTAGTCTTCGGGAAAACATGTCAACCACTCTGGCGACCTTAGACAAACCTAGGACCTTCCCAGTGGGAATATAGGCGACATGACACTTGCCAATAAACGGCAACATGTGATGCTCGCATAGAGAGTAGAGCTCAATATCTTTAACCATGACCATTTCATCCGATTCAGAGGGAAACAAGGCATTATTAATAACCTGATCTAAATCCATGCTGTAACCGCTGGTGAGGTAGGCAAATGCTTTTGCTGCGCGAGCAGGCGTGTCAAGTAGCCCGGGCCGCGTTAAATCTTCGCCAGTGCTTTGAATGATTTTTTCAAAATGGTTGTTCATTAATAGTTTCCAACTGAAAATTTTTATTATGTACGTATTTACAACGTGATTGTATCAAAATAAACACTAAAGGACCGATCAAAGGTAAAATATTATCCTGACGGAGATACTATGACTAAAAATACGAAATCCCCGCATGTTTTGGGCCCAGACCACTCTCTTACAGTGGCTCAACTGTCTGTGCGTGAGATGTTAGAGTTGGGTGAATCAATGTTCTCTAGCAGCGACATCTACTTCGGTCATGGTACCGACAGCGCTTGGGATGAGGCGGTATGTTTACTCTCTTTTGTCTTGGGTTTACCCCCTAATGTGGACAAATCAGTATTGGATAATAAGCTGACTGACTCTCAAGTGATAGAGGTGACGTCTCTGTTCCAAAAGCGCGTAAATGAGCGACTTCCTGCGCCATATTTGACCGGCCAAGCATGGTTTTGCGGGCTACCATTTACGGTAGATTCTCGGGTTCTTATTCCCCGGTCTCCGATTGCCCAATTAATCATGCGTTTCTTCGAGCCCTGGTTGTCACATGACCCTACTCGAATCCTTGATCTGTGCACCGGTGGTGGGTGTATTGGTATTAGCTGTGCCTATGGGTTTCCAGATGCTGAGGTTGTACTTAGCGACATTTCTAGCGAAGCATTAGAGGTTGCTGAAATTAATATTAAAGAACACCAGTTAGACAATCGTGTTTGCGCTGTTCAGTCCGATCTCTTTTCTGCTTTATCAGGCCAACGTTTCGACTTAATTGTCAGTAATCCTCCCTATGTTGATGCCGATGACCTATCGCATATGCCAGAAGAGTTTCATCATGAACCCAAGATCGCACTGGCCTCTGGTTTTGATGGGCTGGATTTTACTCGACGGCTGCTCAAAGAAGCATCCAGCTATCTGCTTGATAAAGGCCTTTTAATCGTTGAGGTCGGTAATTCCTCGGTCGCTCTCGAAGACGCTTTTCCAACTGTGCCTTTTTTGTGGTTTGAATTCGAAGAGGGTGATGGCGGCGTGTTTATGTTGACTCGTGAGCAACTTGTGGAACATGCGGAATTGTTCGCCTAATAGGCGTATAATCTCTGCATAGTAGGTTTAATATTTAATAAAAGGTGGCTTAGATACATGTCGGGAAACTCAATAGGAAAACTATTTACAGTCACTAGCTTTGGGGAAAGTCATGGCCCTGCCATTGGTTGCGTTGTGGATGGCTGTCCTCCAGGAGTTGAGATTTCAGCAGCTGATCTGCAACCTGATTTAAACCGACGAAAGCCCGGTCAGTCGCGCTACACCACCCAACGCCGAGAGGACGACGAAGTCACTATATTGTCTGGTATATTTGAAGGTAAGACCACTGGCGCTTCGATCGGAATGGTGATCGAAAATCAAGACCAGAAATCTAAAGATTATACCAAGATAAAGGACTTATTTAGACCAGCACATGCCGACTACACTTATCATCAAAAGTATGGCGATAGAGATTATCGTGGTGGTGGGCGCAGTTCCGCAAGGGAAACAGCAATGCGTGTGGCTGCGGGCGCGATAGCGAAGAAGTATCTCAAGGAAGTCGCAGGCATTGATATTTATGGCTACGTCTCCCAGCTAGGCTCAATTGCCCCCGAGCGATTTGTCAAAGCTGAAATTGAGAGTAATCCTTTTTTCTTTCCCGATCCAGACAAGGTGTCAGAACTCGAATCTTTCATGCAGGCGCTGCTCAAGGAAGGGAACTCCATTGGAGCCAAGGTCACTGTTGTGGCTGAAGGGGTGCCGGTGGGCTTAGGTGAACCAGTGTTTGATCGCCTCGATGCGGAGATCGCTCATGGATTAATGAGCATCAATGCGGTCAAAGGTGTTGAAGTTGGTGCAGGGTTTGACTCTGTGGCTCAAAAAGGGTCTGAGCACCGCGATGAATTAACGCCGGATGGCTTTTTGACTAATCATGCTGGAGGTATCCTTGGGGGGATCTCCTCAGGTCAGTCCATCGTTGCTCATTTGGCATTAAAGCCTACCTCAAGTATCCGTATTCCTGGGCGATCTATCGATAAGTTTGGGAAACCTGTTGAGGTAGTCACTAATGGCCGTCACGATCCCTGCGTGGGAATTAGAGCCGTGCCTATAGCCGAGGCTATGCTGGCGTTGACGCTCATGGATCATTATCTGCGACATCGGGCTCAGAACATAGATGTCGATAGTGGCCTAAAACCGATCTAATGCGCTTATTGCCGGGCAGCTTCGTTGTCGAGCAACTGAAGAAATGCCTTGGCCGCATTGGATAGTGTTTTTTTAGTGTGGCAAATATAGCCAAGATCCCGATGCATAGCTGAGTGTTCAAAAGGCATTACATGCAAGTCTTCGGCGAGAGTCTCAGGGAGTACACTCCAACCTAGACCCACCTCAACCATTGTACTTATTGTCTCAAGGTAGTTAGTCGACATGGTAGAGGTCATCGGTATATTCTCAGCCTGAAATAGTTTTTGCACAATTCGACCGGTGTAGGTGTTCAGGCCAGGCAAAATAACTGGAAAGTTAGCAATATCATTCAGTGTCGGCGAAGTGATAAGCGCGAGAGGATGATCGTGTGCACAAATAAAGTTAAGCGGATCGTTCCAGACCTTTTGGCTCACCACGTTTGGATGGTATTCAAGCGCCAAGGTAATAACAGCGATCTCAGAGTGGCCGTGAAGTACCTGCTCATAGGCTTTTTCGGAATCCATGAACTCAATATCTAAGATCACACCTGAATGCTGTTGCGCATATACTTTTAACAGAGGGGGTAGTCTATGAAGCCCAAGATGATGGCTTATCGCCAAGCGCAAAACACCCGATGTCTTTCCTGATAGATCATTGATGGCTTGGAGAGCCGATTCATATTCTTTAAGGATCCGCTGCGCTCTTGGCAGTAGTTCGGTTCCTGCTTCGGTGAGAGTGACCCTCCTCGCGATTCTGTCAAAGAGTCTTTTGCCGATTTTTGATTCCAGCAGAGCGATGCGTTTACTGATTGTAGATTGTGTAACATCTAGCAAAAATGCGGCCTCTGAAAATGAATTAGTTTCTGCAACCTTTATAAATGCGCTCAAGTTTTGGTTGTCCATCGCTGTCACCTAGCTTTAATATTCGATATTGGAATCATATTGATTCATATTATGAATTTATTTCATCATAAAGCAAAGGTATACTGAACGATAGCAAAAAAGGTGAATGTAATGACTGAACACACGCTTTATGACAAATTGTGGAATACGCATCTCGTCAAAGAAAACAATGACGGGTCCTCTCTGCTTTATATTGATCGGCACGTCCTTCATGAGGTTACTTCGCCCCAGGCTTTTGAAGGATTGCGACTGGCGGGTCGCCTACCTTGGCGCCTCGATACTAATATAGCCACGCCTGACCACAATATTTCAACCGACAAGGCTGAGCGAGATGGTGGTATTGCCGCTATGGTTGATGAGGTGTCGCGCATCCAAGTACAAACCTTAGACGACAATTGCGATCTCTATGGCATTAAAGAGTTTAAGATCAATGAAATGGGTCAAGGTATTGTGCATGTAATGGGGCCTGAATTGGGGGTTACTATGCCTGGCATGACCGTAGTTTGTGGTGACTCTCATACTGCGACTCATGGTGCATTAGCCTGCTTGGCACATGGCATAGGTACTTCTGAGGTCGAGCATGTCTTGGCGACCCAGTGTTTGGTTACTAAGAAGATGAAAAACATGCGTGTTAGCGTCAATGGCACCTTAGGTGCCGGCGTTACTCCGAAAGACGTGGTATTGGCTATCATCGGTAAAATTGGTACTGCTGGGGGTAATGAACATGCGATTGAATTCGCTGGCTCTGTCTTCCGTGAAATGTCTATTGAAGGCCGGATGACGGTATGCAATATGGCTATTGAGGCCGGCGCTCGCGTTGGAATGGTAGCCGTCGATGATAAAACTATTAATTATTGTAGGGGGCGTCAGTTTGTCCCTCAGGGTGAGATGTTTGATCAAGCGGTGAGTTATTGGAAAACACTAGTCAGTGACGCTAATGCTGTGTTCGATATTGAAGTTGAGTTGGCAGCTGAATCAATTGCGCCGCAAGTTACTTGGGGAACTTCTCCAGAGATGGTGGCAGCAGTTACCTCGTTTGTACCAACGTTAGATGAGCAACCTTCGGAAGAGAAGCGCAAAGGTCTAGAGCGCGCGCTCGAGTATATGGGGCTAGAGAGTGGTCAGGCAATTGAATCAATTGCCGTAGATCGCGTCTTTATCGGTTCGTGTACAAATTCGCGTATTGAAGATATGCGCGCTGCAGCACTAATTGCAAAGGGCAGGCAGGTAGCGGGGTCAGTAAAGCAAGTCCTGGTAGTGCCAGGATCACAAATGGTAAAGGCTCAGGCAGAAGCTGAGGGGCTAGACAGGATATTTATTGATGCCGGTATGGACTGGCGCGAGCCGGGCTGCTCTATGTGCTTGGCAATGAACGCAGATAAGCTGGGTTCGGGTGAGCACTGCGCTTCCACCAGTAATCGAAACTTTGAAGGTCGTCAGGGTAGTGGAGGCCGCACTCATTTGATGAGCCCAGCAATGGCGGCAGCGGCAGCCATTGCTGGCCATATTACTGATGTGCGTACATTCATAGGAGTGAATTAATGAAAGCATTTACTGAACATCGTGGATTGGTTGGCCCCATGGATCGCGCTAATGTAGACACGGACATGATTATTCCTAAACAGTTTTTAAAGTCGATCAAGCGCAGCGGTTTTGGACCTAATCTCTTTGATGAGTTGCGTTACTTGGACGAAGGCCAGCCAGGAAAAGATTGCTCTAATCGTCCAGTTAATCATAATTTTCCTTTAAATCAGGACAGATATAAGGGTGCCTCAGTACTATTGGCTCGCAAAAATTTTGGTTGTGGTTCCAGTAGAGAGCATGCTCCTTGGGCATTAGAGGACTATGGATTTAATGTCGTTATTGCGCCAAGTTATGCGGATATCTTTTATAACAACTGTTTTAAAAATGGCTTGTTGCCAGTGGTTCTGACGGAAGAACAGGTAGATATTTTATTTAATGAGTTAGCTGCCCAAGAGGGCTATCAGCTATCGATAGACCTACCTTCGCAGACTGTCACTACTGATTCTGGACAGATTTTTAGTTTTGAGCTGGATGAGTTTCGTAAAGAGTGCTTGTTAAATGGCTTGGATGAAATTGGTTTGACGCTGCAAGACGCGGACCGAATTAAGCATTATGAGGCCGAGCGTGCGGCACAGCATCCCTGGGTATTTGGAGTAATTAAATAGTATGAAAAAGGTTTTGGTGCTCCCCGGAGATAATATCGGCCCAGAAATTATTGCTGAAGCGGTAAAGGTATTAGAAACGGTCAGCGATAAGTTTTGTCTGGGCGTCGAGCTAGATTATGCCCATTTAGGTGGTGCAGCCTTTGATGCCGTTGGTGACCCGTGCCCGCAGGAAACCTTAGATAAGGCTCGGGCTAGTGATGCGATATTACTTGGTGCTGTTGGCGGTCCACAGTGGGATGATGTTGAACGTCATCTGCGGCCAGAAAAGGGTTTATTGACCATTCGCTCTAAGTTGGAACTGTTCGGTAATTTGCGCCCAGCAATTATGTATCCCCAGCTGGCTCACGCGTCTTCGCTAAAGCCAGAGTTTGTCTCCGGTTTAGATATTCTAATTGTGCGTGAGTTGGTGGGTGGTATCTACTTTGGTGAGCCTCGCGGTATTCGGACCTTGGAAAATGGGGAGCGTGAGGGCTACAACACCTATAAATACAATGAGTCTGAGATCCGACGCATTGGCCGCATGGCATTTGAAGCGGCAATGGTTCGTGGCAAGCGCCTCTGTTCGGTAGATAAGTCTAATGTATTGGAAGCGACGATCTTGTGGCGCGAGATAATAACGCAAATGGCGATAGATTATCCTGAAGTGGAACTTACCCATATGTATGTTGATAATGCGGCCATGCAGCTGGTTAGGGAACCCAAGCAGTTTGATGTGTTAGTCACCGGCAATATGTTTGGCGACATTTTGTCCGATACGGCAGCGATGCTGACTGGATCTATCGGTATGCTCCCTTCGGCTTCGTTGGACAAAGATGGCGTTGGTATGTATGAGCCTTGTCATGGTTCAGCCCCAGACATTGCTGGTCAAGGCGTGGCTAATCCCCTAGCAACTATTTTATCGGTAGCAATGATGTTGCGGTACTCACTCAATGCGACTGAAGCTGCAGAGTCGATAGAGCAAGGGGTGAGTAAAGTACTGGATCAGGGTTTGCGTACTGGTGATATCTATACGGCGGGTATGACGCGCGTTGGAACGGTTGATATGGGTGATGCTGTAGCCGCGGCTGTCCAAGCGTAGCTCAATATTTTAAAGCGGTCACATTAAGCAGTAAAGTTATAGGTGGAATAAATGAAAAAGACAGGTCTTGTGGGATGGCGAGGAATGGTTGGCTCTGTGCTGATGGAGCGAATGCGTGCCGAGAATGACTTTGAGTCTATTGAGCCCATTTTTTTCACTACATCTCAGGCCGGTAGGGCTGCACCAGCCATCGGAGGGTCGACATCAATACTTCAAGATGCCTTTGATATCGACGCTTTAAGTAAAATGGATATTATTCTTACCTGTCAGGGAGGGGACTATACCAACCGCGTATACCCCCAGTTACGAAACAAAGGCTGGAAGGGTTACTGGATTGATGCCGCTTCAGCGCTACGCACAAAATCTGACTCGATAATCGTTCTTGATCCTATTAATAGGCACATGATCGATCAAGGTTTAGCCGATGGTGTTAAAGACTTTGTGGGTGGGAATTGCACTGTGAGTCTGATGTTGATGGGTCTTGGCGGGCTTTTCAAAGAAGGGCTGGTGGAGTGGGCGACGTCGATGACATATCAGGCGGCATCGGGAGCCGGTGCAAATAATATGCGCGAACTGATTAGCCAGATGGGTACAATTGAAAAGTCGGTAAGCCATCAAATAACAGATCCAGCGACAGCTATTTTGGATATCGATCGCACGGTTGCCGATACTCTTCGAGGAGATCAGCTACCTGTAGATAACTGGCATTATCCTTTAGCGGGCAGCCTTCTACCCTACATTGATGTCCAGTTGGACAATGGTCAGAGTAAAGAGGAGTGGAAAAATCAAATTGAAACTAACAAAATCCTCAATCGTCAGTCTAACCCCATTGCACTTGATGGTCTTTGTGTGCGTATTGGTTCAATGCGCTGTCACAGTCAGGCACTTACCATAAAATTGACTAAAGATGTTCCGCTGGATGAGATTCACTCTATCCTCAATGAGGCTAACCCATGGGCGAATGTAATCCCTAATGATCGGGAGGCGTCGTTATCTGCACTTACGCCCGCTGCGGTTACAGGAACTATGAACGTTCCAGTGGGACGTTTACGGAAGATGAATATGGGGCCCAATTATCTTTCAGCCTTTACCGTTGGTGATCAATTACTTTGGGGTGCGGCTGAGCCGCTACGCAGAGTGCTGAGAATCATAATGGCTGCGTCGTAACAGCAGTGGATTCTTGCTGCAATGGTTTGTTTAAGCAGCGGTGACGAAAGTTGGACCTAATTAGGCGCTCTGTTTTTTTCACGACATGCCGATTACGCTTGGATTTAGCATAGCTTATCAACCGGATAGTTTGCTATTATCCGTCATGTCGTAACGATGTTCGCCACAGGAAAAAGCAATCTATGTTTCGGGAAAGAATTCAGTTTTTAGTCGCATTGTTACTGGTGGTAAATGGCTCTCTTTGGTCTTTTCAGGCCGCTGCTGTAACTCTTGGTGAGATAGAATTGAAGTCAGGTCTGGGGGAGGCGCTTCGCGCGACAATAGAGCTAGTTGACGATAAAAATATCGATAGCAATTCATTTTCAGCTCAACTTGAGACCGGCTCTGGCACGCGTGGTCAGGAGGTTGTAGACCAGCTGGATTTAAGCAGTCTGTCTTTTCAAGTGGTCGAAAATGAGTTTGGCATTCGTCATCTTCTCATCGTTAGTCCAGCGGAGGTGCAGCAGCCGGAGCTGGACTTTTTGGTCGAGCTCCAGTGGCCATATAATTCCGTAGTAATCAGAGTAAACCTTTTATTTTTGGCTGAAAGTGGTGCCGCTGTAGCGCAGATCATTGCGACTGATACTGCTAGTCCAATCTATAAGGTCACCCGAGGTGATACGCTGTGGAGTGTTGCTAATGGTTTCCGTTTGGATAATGTCACCGTATGGCAAGCAATGGACGCCATGTTTATCGTTAATCCCGCCGCCTTCTTAAATGGCGACCCAAGTAAAATAATCATTGGCTCTGATATAAGTAGGCCCAGCTATCGTCAGATAGCAAATCAAAGTGGCTTCTTTGTGGCTGATCAGTTGGGTCTTGATGTTTATGGTGAGACCTCTAACGCTGCGGTTATTGATGATACGGCTACTGATCTGTCACTGGAGTCTTTGGACATTGCTTACTCGAATCAAGAAATTCCATACTTCGAGGTAGAGGATAGCATTGCCAACGTATTAGGTGATTCTGGGAGGGTCAATGTTGGGTCCGATGATAACGACTTAGTGATCAATACAGACAGCTCAGTGGTTTCTGAAGTAGCCATGATTGTCGAAGAAGAATCTACGATCGACCCGAACATCGAGGTTATAAGACTCAATGACGCGTTGTTGAATGCCCAAAATGCTGCGGCTGAGGCACAAGATGAGACATCGGATCTGAGAGCAATTATTATATCGCTGAATGATGAAGTTAACAGTTTGCAAGAAAAATTGCGATCACAGCAGAGTAAAGAGCGCATGGTGGTGGAGCAAGATTCAGGTGACTCCAAACCGGGTTACTTAGGCAGTAGTCTGGATGCTCCTCAGTTGATGGCATTAGTCTTTGTCGTATTGGCGGGTGTCGGCTTTTTAATCTTCTTTGCAGTGCGGTGGTCAAACCGCCTGGAACCGGTGTCTAAGGGCGATGCTGAGGCTAGTTTCGGGTCTAAATTAGAATCCACTCTACTCAATCCAGAGTCAGGTGCCTTGGCAGACGAGATCTTCGATGGAAACGATCGCGAGCCCGGCGACGTTTTCGCGGACACAACTTCCCGCGATGGTGCTATTGAGGAATCGCTTAGCCGTATTGGTAGTGGAGAGTTCAGTGATGAGCTAGATTCAGAAAATACCGTGAATCTTGATTATCTCGATATGACAGAGAATATTGATCCAGTGGATGTAAAACTGGATCTCGCTGAAACCTATGCTGATCTGGGTGATATTGCAGGTGCTAAAGAGATTCTTGAAGAGATTATTAGTGAGTCGAACAAAGAGGGTAGAAGACGAGCTACTGAGGTTTTAGAGAGGCTTGACTCTAATACTTCAAGCTGACAGTTGATGGGTAATTTCCGCTAAAAAGGGTTATAAAGTGCAACAGTCAGAGTGGATCTACGTACCAAACTGCCGCGTTCCCAATGGGCATAGTCTGCCCGAGGGTATCAGTCGCTACGCTGCTATAATCAGTTATGATGGCGCTGAATTTTGTGGCTTTCAGAAACAAAAGCATAGCCCGTCGATACAGTCAGTGGTCGAGGCCGCTCTTTCCTATGTCGCGAATGAATCGGTCATCGTGGGGTGTGCTGGGCGCACTGATACTGGTGTTCATGCTAGTCGTCAGGTTATTCACTTCGATGCAAAAGCAATTCGCGATGGTCGAAACTGGGTCATGGGCGCGAATAGTCAGCTACCAAACTCAGTTTCGCTAGTTTGGGCTGATCGTGTGCAAGATGACTTCCATTCACGTTTTAGTGCAACAGCAAGAACTTATCGGTATGTCATTGCCGCACAAAATACTCGCCCTGCGATATTGGCCAGTGGAATTACGTGGGTAAAAAACGCGCTTAATGTTCAAGCGATGGACACTGCATGCAAGCATCTACTCGGGGAGCAGGATTTTTCTGCATTTCGTGGAGCCGGTTGTCAGTCCTTATCGCCCTCTAGGAACGTTGAGTGTGCGAATGTTTACCAAGCTGGACAGTTGGTTGTGTTCGAAATAACGGCCAATGCCTTTGTATTGCATATGGTGAGAAATATCATCGGCTCGCTCATCGAAATTGGCTTGCAGCGGAAGGACCCAGAATGGATTCACCAGCTTCTCAAAGGCAGAGATAGGTGTAAAAGTGCGGCAACCGCGTCTCCATGTGGGCTCTACTTAGTTGATGTATGTTACCCAGAGACGTACAAATTACCTTTGCTCCCAAAGGGGCCAGTATTTTTGAGTAATGAACTGAGCGGAGGTCGTTAGAAATGTCAGTCGCAGTTAAAATATGTGGTATCACCGATGCGGAACAAGCAAAGATGGTCGAAGAGGCCGGTGCTGACGCTATTGGTGTGGTTCTCTATGAAAACAGCTCAAGGTATGTTGATCTCGAAGGCGCTATTGAAATTAAGCACGCCATCTCCGGCAACATGCTTTGCATCGCACTTGTGGTCAATGCTACCGCTGAGTTTATTCATCAAATAATAGAACGCTTAGCGCCTGACTTGATTCAATTTCATGGTGATGAAAGCCCTGAGTTTTGTGATCAATTTGACTATCCATATATTCGCGCTATTAGGATGCATGGAAATCTTACTGTCAGCTCGGAGGTTGAACGATATCAACCATCAGGTGGGTTTTTATTTGATGCGTGGCACGCTGATCAGTACGGTGGGACCGGCGAAAAGTTTGATTGGCACAGACTTCCAAAAGCCAGAGATTTTAGGCTAATACTTGCCGGGGGGCTTAGTCCTGATAACGTAGCCGTGGCTATTCGAACGGTTGCGCCAGATATGGTTGACGTGAGTGGAGGTGTTGAGTCGGCAGCGGGTATTAAAGATCAGCATAAGGTAGTAGCATTTATTGATAACGCAAAAAGCACATGACGATGCGCTGGCGCCTAGCACCAACTGTAGCCTAAGCGTCCACAGACCGGGCCTATGGATGGACACTACTGGCTACAAATAATTTATTCGCTCGGCTTCTTGGCATCATAATGTCATGTTAGAATAGGGTTTACTGATTATAGATTAACGCTCGAGTTCTCTGAACTCTAGTTAAAAGGAAGTTTATGAATTGGCTCAACCGCATAAGGCCTAAAGGGTCTACTGCCACTAAAAATGAGCGCGCTAACTCTGTTCCTGAAGGGTTATGGAAAAAATGTGCCAAGTGCGCATCGCCTCTCTACCGCCCCGAATTGGAACGAAACTTATATGTCTGCCCAAAGTGTGAACATCATATGCCTATTGGTGCTCGCAAGCGTATTGATATTTTTCTCGACAGCCGTGACATCATAGAACTGGAGCCAGAGCTAGAGGCTATTGATAGGTTAAAATTTAAAGACGTTAAAAAATATAAAGACCGGATTCTAGATGCACAAAAGAAGACTGGTGAGAAGGATGCACTGGTAGCTGTAGCGGGAAAGCTAAAGGGTATTCCCGTGGTGGTCTGTGCCTTCGAGTTTGCCTTCAATGGTGGGTCAATGGGTTATGCTGTTGGTGAGAAATTCACCCGAGCGGCTCAGCACGCGCTGGAGCATCGCAAGCCACTGATATGTTTTTCAGCGACGGGTGGGGCGCGTATGCAGGAAGCACTCATTTCATTGATGCAGATGGCCAAGACTAGCGCAGTTTTGGAGCGATTAAGGATTGCAGGAGTCCCCTATATATCTATCATGACTGATCCTGTTTATGGTGGCGTTTCGGCTAGTCTTGCCATGCTGGGGGATCTCAATATTGCAGAGCCTGGCGCAAGAGCTGGTTTTGCAGGACCGAATATAATTGAGCAAACGGTGCGTCAAAAGTTACCCAAAGGTTTTCAGCGAAGTGAGTTTTTACTTGAAAAAGGGCACATTGATACCATTATTGCTCGAAACCAAATGAGAGATCGCGTAGCGAGCGCACTGTCTAAGTTTTTAAATGTCTCTGAGCCCAGCGATGCCTGATAGGTCCCTAGAGCAGTGGCTGGAGGAGATAGAGACCCGTCATCCCAGTGATATTGATCTCGGCTTAGACAGAGTCTCCGCTGTCTGGGAGCGACTCAAGTATGATATACCTCTTTCCGAGGCAGCAGATCCAGTCAGCATAATTGTCGCTGGCACAAATGGTAAAGGGTCATGTGTGGCCGCCATGCAAGCGCTGTTACTGGGGCATGGACATTCTGTTGGAGCCTTTACCTCACCTCATTTTCTTCACTATAGTGAGCGTATTCGTATCGATGGTGTAGCCGTTGCCGATGACAAGATTGTCTTGGCTTTTGAGCTAATAGAATCAGCGCGCGCTGAAATATCACTAACCTATTTTGAATTTAATGCACTCGCTGCGCTGACTATTTTTCGACAGGCTAATCTTGATGCAGTGTTGCTTGAGGTTGGTCTCGGTGGTCGTCTAGACGCCGTAAACATTATTGATGCGGATATAGCGATTTTAAGTAGTGTTGATCTAGATCACCAAGATTGGCTAGGCAATACTCGTTCAGAAATAGCTCACGAAAAACTTGGTATTGCGAGGGCGGGAAAGCCTCTTATTGTGGGCGAGACCAATCTACCCAATGGTTTTTATAAAATGGTGGAAAGTATCGGCGCAGAGCCCCTTTATAAAGGAAAAGATTTTAGCGTCCACGATGATGGTCCTGCTGGTCAGTTCTCGGTAAGTCTGAGCACTCATGATGATACTTTGCTGATTCCACACATTACTCACCACAATTTGTTGCCAGGCAATATTACGCTTGCTCTGCAGGCGCTTGTCAGTGCTGGGTTTCGTATCGATCCACAGAATAGTCGCGATGCGCTGGGTTCTTTGACACTTTCTGGCCGACAACAAAGAATTAAGTTTAAAAACCTTAATCTATTATTGGATGTTGCTCATAATCCAGCTGCGGCAAGAGTTTTAGCCTCCAATATGCCTACGGTTAAGGGCACAACTTTCGCGGTAGCCTCGGTCCTGAGCGATAAAGACTGGACAGGTATTGTTGCCGAGCTAGGGGTCAGTATAGATATTTGGTTGTTGGGGAAAATAACCGATAATCATCGT
Source organism: uncultured Cellvibrionales bacterium (assembly GCA_913031645.1). GTDB lineage: Bacteria > Pseudomonadota > Gammaproteobacteria > Pseudomonadales > Porticoccaceae > HTCC2207. The sequence continues at coordinate 78,641 of CAJWFB010000001.1, read as the reverse complement.
GCGATGGAGCCTCAAACTCTTTACGAAGTAGTATACAATGCAGGTTTAAAGGGATCCTGCTTTGACTCTGTGGAATTAGCGTTTAATGAAGCAATTGATCTAGCGGGTCCTGATGATCAGATAATTGTTTTTGGTTCATTCCACACGGTTTCGTCAGTATTAATGATTATTTCCAAAGAGGGTTGATGTGAGTGAAGGTCTAAAGCAACGAATCGCCGGAACTATTGTACTGGGACTTCTTGGTTTGATAATTCTGCCCCTAATAATTGATTTTGCCGATCCAGAAAAAATCGACAGAACGACAAAGATCCCTCCCGCACCCGCCATTCAGCCAGTAGCACTGGACAAGGCGCAACGACCAAGTGCAGTTGACAAAAACACAGCCATAACTCCTTTATTTGACATACAAAAATCACAGCCTGCGACCCAAGATGGCGGGCCGGCGGGCTTGAACTCCAACAACCTGCCCAATGCATGGATTCTGCAGGTAGGTAGCTTTATTGACGCGGGGAAATCTGCTGATTTACAAAAAAAATTGGTGAGCTCCGGGTACAAAGCATTTGGTGAAAAGGTGAAAATAGCGGGTGAAAATCATCACCGAGTATATATAGGGCCAAAGCTAGATCGGCGCAGGGCTCTCGCAGTAAAAGCTAAGGTAGATGCGAAATTCGATATCGATTCTATCGTGCTCTCATATGAGCCATAGTGTCTCGGTGTCTGGATCATCAAATCAGCGAGAAGGTAGACCATGGATATAGCGACGATTGATATTGCCATAGCCATTATTGTGGCGACCTCCGGTATTATTAGTATGGTTAGAGGCTTTGTTAAAGAGGCCATGTCTCTCGTGATCTGGTTGGCAGCGTTTTTCGTTGCTATGAGTTTCAAAGAGGTAGTAGCAGCGCTTTTGATTAACGTCGTTGAGCTTGCCTCAATTAGGCAGCTAGTAGCTTGGGGAATCTTGTTTGTGGGGACGCTATTACTTGGAGCAATGATCAATTTTTTATTGGGTAAATTAGTTAGCTCAACAGGATTAGGCGGAACTGACAGGACGTTAGGGCTAGTTTTTGGTGTTTTTCGAGGGTTGCTGATTGTACTGGCCTTGGTAATAGTTATTCCCAAGGCGCTTCCAGTTGATCAGGATGCTTGGTGGACTGCATCTTCGCTTATCCCTCTTTTTCAGTCTTTTGAAGAAGTGGGTAGAGAGGCTGCCGCGGCATTTTCGGACTTTATTATGGGTTGGATCTAAACATGTGTGGTGTTGTTGGAATTTCGGGTACTTCAAACGTTAATTTACGACTTTATGATGCGCTGACTATGCTACAGCATCGGGGCCAGGATGCTGCAGGTATAGTGACCGAGGCTGCGGGTGAGTTGCATCAATGTAAAGGCGAGGGTTTGGCGAGAGACGTTTTTCGCCGCAGCCATATGCTGCGCTTGGTCGGTAATATTGGAATAGGACATGTGCGATATCCTACCGCAGGCAGTTCAGGGCCAGCATTGGCACAGCCTCTGTATGTGAATTCACCCTACGGTATTTTTATTGCTCATAATGGCAATTTGACCAATGCTGACGAATTGCGCGACCAAATCTTTCGGCAGGATTTGCGCCACCTGAATACTGATTCTGATTCAGAGGTGCTACTTAACGTTTTTGCGCACGAGTTGCAGGCTAGAGGAAAACTTGAACCTGCCAGTGAAGATATTTTTGCGGCCGTTAGTGGGGTTCACAATCGCTGTAAAGGTGCTTACGCAGTTGTTGGTCTGATAGCTAACTATGGTCTGTTCGCATTCCGTGATCGTTTTGGCATTCGGCCACTGTGCTATGGCAAGCGCGAGACTGAAGCGGGCATAGAGTATGCGGTCGTCTCCGAGTCGGTAGTATTAGACTCACTGGGGTTTGAACTGATCAAAGACTTAGAACCCGGCGAGGCACTATTTGTCGATAAAGATGGCAAAATTCACCTTCAGCAATGTGCTCAAGAGCATCAATTAGTTCCCTGTATCTTTGAACACGTGTATTTCGCTCGGCCTGATTCCCTGATTGATGATATTTCGGTCTATAAATGTCGATTGAGAATGGGTGAGAAATTAGCTGAGAAGTTGACTCGTCTCAATCCCGGCCACGAAATAGATGTGGTGATTCCAATTCCGGATACAAGCAGAGTGTCGGCCCAAGCATTAGCTGAGCGGCTAGGTGTTAAACTACGCGAAGGCTTTATGAAAAATCGTTACATTGGCCGTACTTTTATTATGCCGGGGCAAACCGAGCGTAAAAAGTCTGTGCGTCAAAAGCTCAATGCGGTGAAGCTAGAATTTGCCGGTAAGAACGTCCTCTTAGTTGATGACTCTATCGTTCGAGGGACCACGTCCCAAGAGATTATTCAAATGGCGAGGGATGCAGGGGCTAAAAAGGTATTTATGGCGTCAGCGGCTCCTGGTGTTCGTTACCCAAACGTGTACGGAATTGATATGCCGTCTGCTTCAGAGCTTATTGCTCATGACCGCAGTGATGAAGAAGTAGGGGCATTGATTGGAGCCGATTGGTTGATATATCAAGATTTAGAGGACCTTATAGCATCTGCCTCCGAAGGTAATGTGAGTGTGAAGCAGTTTGAGTGTTCCGTATTTAATGGTGAATATATCACGGGCGATGTTGATGAAGCCTATCTTTCCAGGATTGATTCCCAGCGTAATGATGCCGCGAAGTTGGGCGGGGACTTGACCGCAGACGATAAGCAAAGCCAGGTTATTGGTATTCATAACAATGGCGCCGCCACAGTTTAATAATTAGATAATTAAATAGGATGTTTGAGCTCATGGTTGCAACCTTATTTGGTGACAAAATACTGCCCAGCAAAGATCAATGTCTGCCGGGTCGGCCTGAGCCGGTTAAGATTGCTACTCGGCATTTGATTACTGGGCAATCCATGATAGCGCCATTTGAGCGTCATTTAGAGAGTACCATTTTTGCTATGGGCTGTTTCTGGGGAGCGGAAAGACGATTCTGGGAAATGGAGGGAGTTGTCTCAACGGCTGTGGGTTATGCTGGAGGTCATACGCCTAATCCTACCTATGAAGAGACTTGCACAGGTTTAACCGGCCATACGGAGGTCGTGTTAGTGGTGTTTGATCCGAGCGTGATAAAGTTTGATAGGTTGCTTGCTATGTTCTGGGAGTCACATAATCCCACCCAGGGTATGCGCCAAGGCAATGATCTGGGTTCACAGTATCGTTCAGCTATTTATTGTTCCAATAATGAACAATTAGATGAGGCTGTCGAATCTGCCTCCGCGGTGCAAGGTCAGTTGACTGCGCTTAATTATGGCGAAATCACTACCGAAATTATGCTGAACTCAGACTTCTTTTATGCAGAAGACTACCATCAGCAATATTTAGTCAAAAATCCTATGGGTTACTGTGGTCTCAAAGGAACCGGTATCTCCTGCAGTTAGTCATCTGTAGCGTAAATCACAAATCTTTCACTTCGTCCAACATACTGTCGAAAGGATAGCGTGTTTCTATGGTTATTTACTAAGTCATACTTCGGATATCGTCTCACGCCCCCAATAACGATGACAGACTAGGGTATAAAGGTCTAATTGGTGACTTTTTACAAATCAATTTCCTCCAAAATCCCGCATAATAGTACTAATTATTAGATAACAGGATTTCTTATTTTGAGTGCCATAATTGACAGCCAACTACCTTTTAGCGAAATCGTCAAACTAAGATATAGAGACTTAGACGCTCAGGGGCATCTGTACTTCGCCAACTATTTAGTCTTCGCTGATGAAGTTCTTGGCACCTATATGGAGCAACTGGGCCTCAATCTCATGGACCCACTCACTGCACCCTGTCTTATATTTACCGTCAATATACATTGTGACTATCTGAATGAAATTGCGGGAAACTCGGATATTGCAGTGTGTACAGGGTACGGGCGCTTGGGTAAATCCAGTGCTGATGCAGTATTTGAATTATATGATAATGCTAATGGGTTACTGCTAGCCAAAGGTGGATTAACGCAGGTGTTTGTTGACCCTAAAACTCGGCAGTCAATGCCGATACCAGAGTTTTATAGAAAGAATATTATTGAGCAGCAAAAGGGTTTAGAGAATTAGTTATCGCTTTAAAGATTAATCGTAAACTACTCAATAGACGTGATGTCTAACTACTCAGCTCATCGGCATTAGCCCACGCTTCTAGAAAACAATTGGCGGGCTTGGCAGGATTGGAACCTGCGGTAGGGTAATAGCGTTAACAAAAAGAACAAAGCCTCTTTTTAGCAGAAGTTTGCTTATATTCGATGTCGGGGATTAGCATTTGAAATAGTTACCGGCTCGCTATTCTGTTGCGCTCTGAAACTGGGTCAGCGAGCGGTATTGCCGACAATAAATCTTGCGTGTATTGCTGTTTTGGGTGGGCCCACAGTGCCTCTGTGTCACCCTGTTCAATAATGACGCCTCGATTCATGATAATGACCCTGTCGGATATATAGCGAACGACAGAGAGATCATGGGAAATAAACATCATGGTTAAATTGTGGCGTTCTACAAGATTTAAAATTAGATCGAGAATCTGTGCTTGAATGGTGACATCAAGCGCAGACACAGGTTCATCGGCGATGATGAATTCAGGTTTCGTAGCGATGGCTCGGCCTATGGCGATCCGTTGGCGCTGGCCTCCGGAAAATTCATGAGGGTATTTTCGGAGCTGAGCTTGCGCGAGACCAACATCATCCATCAATGTTTTGACCTGTGCCGCGATGGTCTTTTGAGTCGCCAACCCATGATAGAGAAGCGGCTCTGACAGAGTTTCAAATACGGTCATTCTTGGATTCAAAGAAGCATAGGGATCCTGAAAAATCATCTGCATTTTTTGTCGCCACGGGACTAGCTTTTTTGGAGTCATTCCAGTGAGCACCTGCTTATTAAAACTGACTGAGCCCGCCGTAGTGGGGGCCAACTGCAATATAGACCGCCCTAAAGTAGATTTACCCGAGCCAGACTCACCGACTAGTCCTAAAATTTCTCCCCGAGATATTGTCAAACTAACATCGTTTACGGCTTTAACAAACTGACTTTCGTCATCCTTGGCAGCGGCTGCTTGGTTTCTAAAGTAAGTCTTTAAATTAGTCACCTCCACTAAAGCTTCGTCAGTATTACATCTATTGGGTAATGTCTTGGCGCCCTCTGGAATGGCAGCAAGTAGCTTTTTAGTGTACTCATCTTTCGTTTTATAGAAAATATTGTCGGTATCACCTGTTTCTCTTATGGTTCCGTCGCACATAACCATTACTTTGTCGGCAATGCCGGCCACAACACCTAAGTCGTGGCTAATAAATATAACGGCGACGTTTCTCGTTTCTTGTAACTTTTTAATCAACTCGAGTATTTGTGCCTGAATCGTGACATCGAGAGCCGTAGTGGGCTCATCACAAATTAATAACTTTGGCTCGGTAATGAGGGCCATTGCGATCATTACTCGCTGTCTCATCCCACCAGAAAATTCGTGGGGATAGCAGTCGAAACGTACCTCAGGGTCGATAATGCCAACCTCATCTAATAGGGCTACTGCCTTTTCTTTTGCCTCAGCACGACTTGTAACTTGGTCTTTATTAGGATGATAAATCAGTGGTTCAATGAGTTGCTCACCGATAGTCAGGAATGGATTTAATGACGTCATAGGGTCTTGAAATATCACGGCTATATCATTACAACGATGCTGTCTCATTTCTGCAGCAGAGCATGTTAGCAAGTCATGTCCATTAAACAGCGCTGTCCCGCCTTCTATTTTGGCTGGTGGTTTGGGTAGCAGGTCAAGTAGGCTGTAGCAGGTAACAGATTTTCCTGACCCTGATTCACCTACAATCGCTAAGGTTTCCCCGCTATCTACAGAAAATGAAACATCGTCAACGGCTTTAACAACGCCATTGCGTGTATGGAAATATACCTTTAAACCGCTTACCTCGAGAATTGCCATTATATAAGTCCTGTTTTAATCCTTGGAGGTTCTAGGATCGAGAGCATCACGCAGGCCGTCACCTAAGAAGTTGAGTGCAAATAGTGTTAAAGATAGTGCGATTCCGGGAAAAATAAGTAACCAAGGAAATTCCTCCATGGTTTCGACGCCATAGTTAATCAGCAAGCCCCATGAACTTTCTGGTGGTTGTATACCTAATCCAAGGAAACTTAAAAAAGCCTCTAACAACATAACGCTGGGAATGGTCAGTGTGGTGTAAACGATGACTGGACCAAGCGTGTTGGGAATAATATGCCGACGAATAATGGTCCATTGTGATAAACCTAGAGAATGTGCGGCTTCAACAAACTCCTGATTTCTCAGAGACATCACCTGACTGCGAACAATTCGGGCCATGGTTAGCCATTCAACCGCCCCAATAGCTAGGAACAATAAAAGGATGTTCCGTCCAAATACGACCATCAGTAATATGATGAAAATCATAAAGGGTAGGGCATAAAGCACATCGACTATGCGCATCATTACGGCGTCTAAACGACCACCAAAAAACCCTGCTGTAGCGCCCCAAAGTATGCCAATGACCAAAGCGACAGCGGTGGCGATGAATCCCACCATCAGCGACACGCGACCGCCATACATAATTCGCGTGAGCATATCTCGACCGAAAATATCTGTACCCAACCAATGTTGCAGTGAAGGAGCGGTAGCTCCCATGTCTAAATTCTGTTCTTCATAGCCATAGGGCGCAATCAGAGGCGTTAACAACGAAACAAGGATTAGTGTGACTAGGACTGCGAGTCCAAACAGGGCTAGACGATTTTTACTTAATTTTATCCATGCATCTTGCCACAGCGAAGTTCCTTGATCGTCTGGCATGACGGTAGTTTCGGAGCTCGAATTATTCATGATTTAGCCCCTTCTAGTTCGTGCCTGAGTTTTGGATTTAACCAAATGGCTAACATGTCAGATAAAAGATTAAATACAATGATGAGAGTGGATAAGAATATCGTCATTCCTAAGATCAGCGTGTAGTCGCGATTAAATGCAGCCTGCACATAAAAACGGCCCATTCCCGGAATTTGAAATATAGTTTCTACGACAAACGAGCCAGCTAGTAGTCCTGCAAACGCGGGGCCTAAAAAAGCGACTACCGGTATTAGCCCACCACGAAGCGCATGTTTGACGATAATTAGTCGTTCGCTGAGCCCTTTGGCTCGAGCAGTTCTTATATAGTCTTGCGATAAGACTTCTAACATTCCCCCTCTTGAGAGTCGCGCAATGTATGCAGCATATCCTGTTCCCAAAGTGATAGACGGTAAGATCTTATCTCCAGGAATATCTCCCCATCCTGAGACGGGTAACCAGTCAAGGTGTATACCAAATATAAGTACTAGTAGCGGACCTAAAAGAAAGGATGGCATGCAGATACCAATCATGGCACCAGTCATTGGCAGATAATCCTGCAACGTATTGGGCCTCATGGCGGCGCCCACACCCGCAGTTATTCCAACGCCAAGTGCAACTAGCATCGCATACAAAGCGAGCTCTGCAGTGATGGGCAGGCCTGCACCGATCAATTCATTAACTGTTCTGCCAGAGTATTTAAAAGAAGGTCCGAAGTCTCCTCGCAATACATCACCAAGATAGCCTATATATTGTTGCCAAACGGGTTGATTGAGATTGTACTGCTCTTCTAGCGCCTTTATGACTTCGGGCGGTACGGCTTTGTCTGCTGAAAAAGGGCCGCCAGGAGCAGAGTGGACCAAAAAGAATGTGACAGTAATCACCACCAATAACACTGGAATAGCCTGTAGAAGTCGACCGAGCGCAAATCGATACATTAGTTAAGTCCTTGTCTAGTAATTATTTGTCAGCTTGCAGGTAGATATCTTTATAGGCCGGCGAATTCATGATGTTGGGGTCTAAATTCTTGACTGCCGAATTAACCAACTGAACGCTAGTGTAGGTATATATCGGAATAATTGGCATATCATCCAAAAGCATATTTTCGGCTTTTTGAAACACCTCTAGTCGCTCTTTAAGAGAGCTCATAGAAGGAGCTACATCGAGTATTAAGCGATCATATTCTTCGTTGCACCATCCTGTACGATTGTTACCGCCATTACAGAGAAACAAATCAAGAAAGTTATTTGGGTCAACATAGTCCCCTATCCAACCAGCCCGTGAGATTTCGTATTGACCAGCACTTTCGGTGTCCAAATAGACTTTCCATTCTTGATTTAACAGGCGGATATCAATATTTAGGTGCTTTTTCCACATATCCTGAAGTGCCACCGCTACTTTACGATGCCCTTCATTGGTATTATAAAGAATTTCGGTCGAAGGAAAGCCCTCACCATTCGGATAGCCCGCTTCAGCGAGTAACCGTTTGGCACCTTCAGGGTCAAATGTGAGATCACTCTCTGGATAATATCCCATTGTGCCCGGAGGTGTCATCGCATAAGCAGGTATTTGGCCACCTTTGGTAATGTTATCGACTAACCTTTGACGGTCAACCGACATTGCTAAAGCACGCCGAACACGTGGATCCTTGAGTTGGGGCTTTCTGACGTTAAGTCGATAATAATAAGTGCCAAGATAAGGAGCAATGCGTAGTTCGGGATCCTTAGCCGCTCGATAAACGCTTATCTTATCGGCGGGGAGACTGCTAGTAACATGTAATTGCTTGGCTCTAAACATTCGCTCTTCAGTAACAATATTTTCTATAGGAATAAATACAATTTTGTTTAGTGAAACATTGTTAGCATCCCAATAGTGTGGGTTGCCCTCAACAACAATACGCCTATTAATTTTCCAGTCTACTAATTGGAATGGTCCATTTCCCACTAAGTTGCCCTCATAGGTCCAGCGGGTACCCCGTTGATCGGCATCACCAAATTTCTCGATAGTCTCTTTATGAACTGGGTAGGTGCTATAGTGGTCAAGTAATTGAAGGAAGTAGGGCGTTGGGAAGCTAAGTGTTACCTGTAAAGTTCTATCATCAAGAGCTTTGACACCAACTTCGCTAAAATCGGAAATATCACCCTCATAATACTGCCGAGCATTTTTAATCGGGAAAAGCATATAAGCGTAAAGGTTACCCAATGCAGGTTGAAGCGCTCGCCACCACGACCAAGCATAATCATGTGCAGTATGGGTGTCGCCATTTGACCAGCGTGCGTTGTCACGAAGCTTAAAGGTATAAACGGTTCCATCAGCACTAATATCCCATGATTCAGCGACCCCGGGAATAGGTTCAAGCGTCTTCCTGTTTTTGAGTACAAGACCTTCCATAACAGCGGAAATAATATGGCTTTCGGGCACGCCAGTGGCAATTTGAGGGTCTAGCGTCTGTGGCTCGGTACCATTGCCCCAATACAGAGTGCCATTTTTATTACCTGCAGAAACATTACTCTCACCACTGCCACAGCCTGTTAGGCCAACAAATACAAGAGCTAGGAATAACTTAAGACCTAACTCTGTAGCTAATTTACCTCGATATAGGGACCAGTTGGTGGAAAGATAAGTCATTTACTACCCCTTTTTAAATAGATGAATCTGCTTCGACTGCGCAGTTTAGACAAGCTGAGCACGAATGGGAAGAGTAAAAAAAGAAGACCTATTTGAAGAATCATCACCGTGACACAATGTGGCCGAACAAAAATCAATTTAACGATATCACTGGTTGCACTTGGGCTCTAAACCTCGGATAATCTCGCGATCGCTTCGACGGTGGCCCTCTTTGGTCCCCTCGCAACAGCCAACTGTGAACCCCGCCAGGCCCGGAAGGGAGCAACGGTAGTAGTTACGCTGTGTGCCGAGGTGTGGCTATAGAGGGTCGCCACCATTAGTTCTTTCAGCCTAGCCTGTAACTGCCTATAATACCCCTTTAGTTTAAAGCAGAAGCTGATATGAGCTATCAAGTACTTGCACGCAAATGGCGTCCTAAATCCTTCTCTGAAATGGCAGGGCAGGAGCACGTCCTCCAAGCACTTATCAATGCCTTGGACAATGACCGCCTGCATCATGCCTATTTATTTGCTGGTACTCGCGGTGTAGGCAAAACTACCATAGGACGGATTCTCTCCAAGTGTCTGAATTGCGAGGTGGGCATTTCATCTATTCCCTGTGGGGATTGCACAAGTTGTCATGAGATCGATAGCGGTCGCTTCATTGATCTTATCGAAGTAGACGCGGCATCTCGTACTGGCGTCGATGATATGCGAGATCTTTTAGATAATGTCCAATATGCGCCATCTCGCGGGCGCTATAAGATCTATCTTATTGATGAAGTCCATATGTTGTCGAAATCAAGTTTTGCAGCCTTACTAAAAACGCTCGAGGAGCCGCCTCCCCACGTTAAATTTTTATTTGCGACCACCGACCCACAAAAACTGCCAATCACAGTTTTATCGAGATGTTTACAATTCAATCTTAAAAATTTGAGTGCTGAGCGTATTACCGAGCACCTTAAATTTGTCCTTGGTGAAGAGCAGGTGCCTTTTGAAGAGGCGGGTCTCTGGTGTTTAGGGCGCGCTGCTGATGGCAGTATGCGCGATGCTCTCAGCTTAACCGACCAAGCCGTAGGGCATGGTGGTGGCAGTATTAGTGAAGCGGATGTAACAGCAATGCTGGGGTCAATCGAACGTCGCTATGTGGTGGACGTCTGCGAAGCCATGGCGAGTCAAAGTGGACCTGATTTATTGACGGCTGTAGGTCAGATGGCTGAACAATCCCCTGACTACGATGCCGCACTGAGCGAAGTGTTGGCACTTTGGCATCAGGTTGCTATTTTACAGACGGTTCCTGAAGCTCTGGATCCTAGTATTAGTCATTATAAACAACTTGTGACTCTATCCGAGTCGGTATCTCGCGAAGATGTGCAGCTGTTTTATCAGATATGCTTGCTGGGTCGAAAAGACTTACCGCTCGCACCTGAACAGCGATCTGGCTTCGAGATGGTAATGTTACGTGCTATGGCGTTCCGGCCAGCTACGAACGGACGTCCGGTAAATGTTAATTCGCTTCCTCCGGAGGTGGAGCCTCCTGTAAAAAAGTCTGATCAGGCATCTTCCGGTAAAATTGAGGATGCACCAGTTGAGATCGTTTCACCTTCTTTAGCGGCCTATGCGCATGCTCCGTCGGTTAAAAATGAGCCTGAATTGGCAATAACTAGCAAGCTAGAACCAGAGCAAGAGCCCACGCAAGAGTATGATCCTGAGCCAGTAATAGAGATAGAGAAAGAGTCTGAAGACGAGATCATTGCTGAGGAGGTAGATGAGGCGGAAAAAAATGGCACCCAGGTGCAAGCATCCAGTCAGAATGAACAGCATGTGAATGATATAAGTCCAATGGATCGGATTAGTCTCAATGATTTCTCACCCGATAATTGGATTGAGGTTCGGCGTCATTTGGATATAGGCGCATCTTTGGGAGAAATTGCCAGTCATTGTCTTTTCACAAGTCGGGATCAAGATGAATTGGTCTTTGTGATTGATAATCAAGAGAACAGTCTATACGACAGTTCCCATCAAGAGAGCCTAGGAATAGCCCTTAGTGATTATTTTGATTATCCGGTAACTGTCGTGATCAGCTCTGGGGTGACTGAGCAAGAGACTCCTAGAGCTGCTAGTGTGAGGGATGGTGCAGAACGGCATGCGGCTGCAGTGGATCGCATAAACTCTGATGCTGCAGTCGTTCAGTTCAAACAGCTTTTTGATGGAAGTCTTGATGAAAGTTCAGTTAAACCAATCGATTGAGGATAGTATGGATATTAATAACTTAATGAAACAAGCTCAGCAAATGCAGGAGAAAATGGCCAAAATGCAGGAGCAGGCGGCTTCTACAGAAGTCACTGGTGAGTCCGGTGCAGGAATGGTACAGGTGGTAATGACTGGGCGGCACGACGTACGTAAAGTGACGCTCGACCCCTCATTATTGGGAGAAGATAAAGATTTTTTGGAAGATTTGCTGGCTGCGGCGGTCAACGATGCGGTTCGAAAGGTTGAAGCTCAAACGAAATCTGCGATGGGCTCTATGACCGGAGGTATGGAATTACCGCCCGGATTTAAAATGCCATTTTAAGTGACTCAGTAACGTGTGTTTGAGGATAGCTTGTGTACGGAAATTTAATTGATCAATTAATTGATGCATTGCGATGTCTGCCCGGTGTCGGCGCAAAATCAGCGCAGCGAATGGCGCTTCAGCTGCTTGAACGCGACAAGGCCGGAGCATCTCATTTGGCTAGCACAATAGCCGAGGCGGTAGAAAAAGTTGGTCGTTGTGAACGTTGTCGTACGTTGACTGAGCATGCTCGTTGCAATATCTGCGGAAATAACGCACGGCTTGAAACACAGATATGCGTGGTGGAAAACCCTGCAGACCTTTATGCCATTGAGCAAGCTGGTGGTTTTCGTGGTCAATACTTTGTTTTGTTAGGGCATCTGTCGCCAATCGACGGGATAGGACCTGAACAACTCGGCATTGATCAGTTGATAGATCGACTGCGTAATGAAGAAGTAACTGAGTTGATTTTAGCGACCAATCTGACAGTCGAAGGAGAGACAACTGCCCATTTTATTGCCGATAAAGCAAAATCCCTAGGTGTTGCCGTCTCCCGCATTGCCTACGGTGTTCCAATGGGTGGTGAACTTGAATATGTCGATGGCGGTACCCTCAATCTCGCACTGCAAAGTAGAAAGGAAATTTAATTGGCTCATTGGATAGATTCAGACATAAAGCTCGCGGGAATGTTGGAAGAATTAAAGAGTGAAACAGTTCTAGCTGTTGACACTGAGTTTATACGAACCAATACCTTTCACCCCAAAATTGCCTTGATCCAAATCTCTAATGGTATTGATTGCTGGCTGGTTGACGTGTTGGCAGTGAAGAATTTTGATGGACTTAAGATGCTGCTGGAGTCATCTGATAGGCAGCTGATCTTTCATGCCTGTGCTGAAGACTTAGAGGTTCTAGACTACGCGCTTGGTATCACGCCCACCAATATTTTTGATACTCAGATCGCAGCTGGAATCTCGAATATTGGTTATTCAATGGGATATGCTCGGTTGGTTAAGGAAATTTTTGAAGTCGAACTCGACAAGGATGAAACGCGTTCTGATTGGTTAGCTCGGCCCCTCACTCCACGACAGCTTCAGTATGCTGCCACTGATGTATTTTATCTCCATAAGCTTCATGAGCTTCTCAGTCAGCGGTTAGAGGATCAGGGTCGACAAGACTGGTTTGTTGAGGAAAGTCTTGCCGTCTATGCCATGGTGGCAGGGCGCAAGGACAGTGACGATTATTATATGAGGATTAAAAGTGCCTGGAAGTTGGAGCAAGGCGCTCTAAAGATTCTCAAAAGACTGTGTATTTGGCGTGAGAGAACAGCTCGGGAACGTAATAAGCCGCGAGGTCACATTGTAAAAGATAATTCTTTGGTAGAAATAGCGAGACGTAAACCTACTTCTCTAACGCATCTCGGGGGGATTGATGATTTACATCCCGGTTTAATAAAACGATATGGTTTAGACTTGTTGGTGCAGGTTGAAGCTGCAAATAATGATGTTGATATCGATGCATTACCTCAGCCCTTAACTAAGGCTGAGGTTGTCGTGCTCAAGGGAATGCGCAATTCGCTCATTACAGTCGCGGAAAAGATCTTAGTTCCGCAAGAATTTCTATTTTCGAAAAAGGATCTAGAGCTTATTTTACGTGGGGTAATTGCTGGTCGTAATGATTGGCCTCAGCGGTTTACTGCAGGCTGGCGAGAGCCTCTGGTAATACCTATATTAAAAGAAACATTGAGTGAGCTCATGTAATGGCTGATGATAAGAGCAGAATTCTCTGTGATATTTTTAAAGGCAATCGCAAAGAGGGTATGTACCTCTATGTCTCTCATGCCGAAGGGTTTGACAGGGTACCTCAGGGTTTAATGGATAGTTTCGGAACGCCCTTGCTAGTGACTAGGTTAATGTTAACCGAGAATAAAAAACTGGCTCGTGCCGATGCCATGAAAGTAATTGAGGATATAAACAGTCAAGGTTTTTATCTACAGATGCCGCCCGTTCTGTTTGCCTTAGATCAGGGTATGGCTGAAAACAACAAACTTCCGAGGGACTCTTAGATGAGCGATTTTTGGACAACAAAGACGCTTGACCAAATGAGCGCCTCGGAGTGGGAGTTGTTATGTGATGGCTGTGCCAAATGTTGTTTGGTCAAACTTGAGGATCATGAGACGGGAGAGATTTTTCACACCAATGTTACCTGTGAGTTGTTAGATGTCCATTCATGTAAATGCAGTAACTATGACGCTCGTCATACGATTGTTAGTGACTGTATTACCCTCGATCGTGATAACATTCGCAGCCTTGGTTGGCTACCGGAGACCTGTTCTTATCGCTTGATCGCAGATGGCAAGCCACTCCCAGAATGGCATCACTTAGTATCCGGTGATACCGATAGGGTACACAGTTATGGCGCTTCTCTTCAAGGTTGGGTCGTTTCTGAAGTAGACGTTCGCAAAGAGGACGTAGAAGATCACATTATTCAATGGGTTGATTAATTATGTATGCTGCTGAGGACTATTTTTGGGGATGGGTCGTCTATGTGTCTGGCGCAATATGCTTACTTTATACGGCGTGGTATTTACTACGCAACCTGCGTTTTGCATCCATCAGGCATGTATTCTTAATATTGAGTTCGGTGTTTCTTTTGACACCAGTGCCAGCCTATATCGATGATCATCACCTAGCACCAGCTTTCTTCGTCAGTTTATATGAAGGTTTAGTCGCCAATCCTGCGACTGGCTTTCAAAGAGGTGCGGCGCCTATTGTCGCGCTAATGACGTTCAGTTTGTTCATATATGTGATGGTCCGTTTGGTTTTTTGGCAGATAAATAAGCGTCGTTCTTCACACTGAATCGACGATTAAGTCGTTATAAATCTAGTTCGGACTCTGAGCTTAAGTAGATTAAACCTGATAGCGCCACTGCAACTCCACTTAGCGATAATAAAGACAGAGGTGTTATTGTAAATTGTCGTGGTAGTTGGCTGAGCAACTCCGCCGCCGGAAAATAGTTATAAGCCAGACCGCAGCCAATTGCCGCTGCCGCCAGTGTGATTGCAGTCTCTGAACCAGTCGACCTATGTTTTTTAACCGGTAATGCAGATCTAACAGAGTGTAAAAATACACTTTCATGCAGTTCGGGCTCAGAGTCACGGAGTTGGCTGAACAGGTTGTTCAAATCTAATTCTTTAGTCATAACATATCTCCGTCTTTCCAACTTGAAAGTTCTTCTTGAAGCGTTTCCTTTCCCCGCCTTATTGCTGTCTTAACAGTGCCCAGTGGGATCTCCATAATATTACAAATTTCTTGATGTGTTAATTGTTTATGCAAGTGCAGATGCAGCGCCATTCGTTGTTGAGCAGGCAGTCTAAGTAGCGCATGGGCCAGATCTTTGTGCAGGTCGTTACTGGTGAAGCGCGTTATTGGCGCGGTGGAGTTTGTTAGGTCATCACCTGCCGTTAGTTCCCGATTTCGTGCTATCCTAAAGTGGCTGACTAGTAAGTTGTAGCCTATGCGGTATAACCAGCTACTGAATTTGGCGTTGCCTTGAAAAGACCCTATTGCCCTATAAGCTTTAATAAAAGTTTCTTGCGCTAGATCATCAGCTAGCGACTGATCCCAACCGGTCATTTGCCGGAGGGAGTAGCGCAACGCCGCCTGATGTCGTCTAACGAGAACATCAAAAGAGTCGTGACAATTTAATGTCGCGACTCTCTGGATTAATGCCTGATCCGTGGCTTCAACCATTGCTGTTATTCAATCCCTTCGGCAGACTTATCCTTTGTGCTGAGCTTCCATATTAACAGTCTCGCTAAGCCAATGAATAGGGGAATTAACGCGACTGAAGCAACATCCCAGCCAAGAAATAAACCCAAGAATAAAAGCAGTCCTATACCAATTCCAGTCAGCATGATCCCACGTTGGAAATTTCCCTGTGGTTCGTGCGACCCATCTAAGCCCTGAAGGATCTCAACTGGGACATCTTTCCCTGCGTCTATAAATTTACTAATCAAAAGGTCCCGTTGTCGGCGTTTACGATGTTTGTAAAACAGTATTAGCCCAATAATTATAAACGGCATACCCAGGGTTGAGAGAATGGCAACGACAGCGACCAGGACCTTACCAGGACCGAAGCCGGAGTGGTCTATATCAATTTCGACTCCGGATTCGATTTGCTCAAGAGCCTCAAGTATTTCTTCTTGCTCCGACTCGTCAAGTTGGTCCCATTCAGTGCCAACAAGCTTAGTTATGATGCCGCCAAGGGCGGTTAGTTCTTTATCATCCGCTGAAATTCGGATACCTATATTTTTAACAGACTCTTTTTCATCAACCTCTTCGTTGTCAAAGTCCAGTATTAGCGTTTTTTTATGTTCATTGCTCTGGTTACTGGTTGCCGAGATCTCTTTAGATAATGTTGACTCGTCGGCATAAGCTGGGAACGTCAGCAGGGTTGACACCATCACCACTGGAATTAAATATAGTGCAATGGTCAGTATCAGGGGTTTTAACGCTGGTATTTTCATAAGTTACTCCGTGTCTGTTGTTAAGAGCCTATGTAGCAATAGAAAGCTCCATCTTATTCGAAAGGCTTGGCTTCAAGTACTGTTTGGTCATACTTAATGCCAATTTTCTCTCTTAAGACGCCGTTACCTGTAAATTTAGATTCAAAACAGATTAAAGAATAGATTAATATGTGCATCAAAATATTAATACACTTTCCAAAAGCGGATGAAATGCGATGAAATTTACTGGTACTGATAACTACGTAGCCACTGAAGAACTTCAAATGGCCGTCAATGCAGCGGTTACTCTGCAGCGCCCACTACTGATTAAAGGTGAACCTGGCACAGGTAAAACGCTCTTGGCGGAAGAAGTTGCCAAAGCACTGGGCAAGCCGCTTCTAGCGTGGCACATTAAATCCACTACTAAGGCTCAGCAGGGTCTCTATGAGTATGATGCTGTGTCTCGGTTGAGAGATTCACAGTTAGGTAGCGACAAAGTCCAAGATATCGGTAATTACATCGACAAGGGTAAGCTTTGGGAAGCCTTTACGGCCGATGAGCAGGTTGTTCTGCTCATTGATGAGATTGATAAGGCGGATATAGAGTTTCCAAATGACTTGTTACTAGAACTGGATCGCATGGAATTTCACGTCTATGAGACCGGTGAGACGATTAAAGCGGTTCAACGTCCAATCGTTATCATTACCAGTAACAATGAAAAAGAGTTGCCGGATGCGTTTTTGCGCCGGTGTTTCTTCCACTTCATCAACTTCCCCGATCGCATGACGATGCAGCGAATTGTTGATGTGCATTTTCCAAAAATCAAAAAACAGCTGGTCGACGATGCTATGGACATCTTTTTTGATGTCAGAAAGATTCCTGGTTTGAAGAAGAAGCCATCGACCTCTGAGTTGGTAGATTGGCTAAAACTAATTATGTCTGATGATATCCCTGAAGATATTTTGACTAATCGCGACCCTACTAAGGCTATTCCTCCACTTTATGGTGCTTTGTTGAAGAATGAGCAGGATGTGCATCTGTTAGAGCGGTTGGCGTTTATGACCCGACGCGAAGCAAGATAAAACCCAATTAAGAGCTGAATGTATGCTGATTAATTTTTTCAATACGCTCAAAAAGGCGAGAGTTCCTGTCTCTATTAAGGAATTACTTGACCTTTTGGCTGCCATGGAGCAAAACCTTGCGTTTGGCTCTGTTGATGATTTCTATCTGTTGGCACGCACATGTATGGTCAAAGATGAGAAGTATTATGATCGTTTCGATCGAGCATTTGGTGCGTACTTCAAGAATCTCGAAAACATTGACGGAATTATTGAAGCGCTTTTGCCTGAGGATTGGTTACGCAAAGAATTTGAAAAGCACTTTACCGATGAAGAGAAGGCTAAGGTTGAGAGTCTAGGCGGGCTTGAAAAGCTGATTGAAGAGTTTAAAAAACGTCTGGAAGAGCAAAAAGAAAGGCACGAAGGTGGGAACAAATGGGTGGGTACCAATGGGACGTCTCCCTTTGGTCATGGCGGGTTCAACCCTGAAGGTATACGTATGGGTGGGCCCGGTGGAAAGGGTACTGCAGTAAAAGTATGGGATGAGCGGCAGTACCAGGATTTGGATGACTCTGTTCAAATTGGTACTAGAAATATCAAGGTTGCGCTGCGGCGGCTTCGTAAATTTGCCCGGGAAGGCTCCGCTGATCACTTAGACTTAGACGATACGATTCGGAGCACGGCACGCAACGCTGGTATGCTTGATATTAAGATGGTGCCAGAGCGTCGGAATGCAGTAAAGGTACTGATTTTTTTCGACGTAGGCGGGTCTATGGACCCTTATGTAAAGCTTTGCGAGGAGCTTTTTTCGGCAGCTAAAACCGAGTTCAAGCATCTCGAGTACTTTTACTTCCACAACTGCCTCTATGATTACGTTTGGAAAGACAATCATCGACGTCGAGAAGAGCAAGTTTCAACTCATGACCTCATTCATAAGTATGCGGCAGACTACAAGGTTATATTTGTGGGTGATGCATCCATGGCGCCCTATGAGGTGACTAGCCCAGGGGGAAGCGTTGAATATAATAATGAAGAATCCGGTGCTATCTGGATGCAGCGCATGGCAGAAACCTATGGCAAGTTAGTTTGGTTGAATCCCGTGCTAGAAAAATACTGGGATTACACTCCATCGATTACCATGATCAAAGAGTTGACTGAAGACAAGATGTTTCCTCTGACTTTGGGCGGGCTTGAAAAAGCCATGGCATTGCTGTCTCGTTAAACGCTAACCCCTCACTGTACTAACCTTGTATATAATGTGTTATTGGGAGTTTACTTATGCGTATTAGCGATGCTGTTATCAATGGTCGAAAAAGAGTCGGTCTGTCATCTGCGCAACCGCCTTTCCCTGCAAGCTCACTTCTCCAGATCTGGACGAAGGCAGTCTCAGATTCATCGGCTAAGCCTGCTTTTAGTTGCCTGGGACAGACCTTAAGCTACGGTGAAATAGACCAGCTTTCTCGCCGCTTGGCTAGCTATTTGCAAAAGAAACTTAAGCTCAAGGCCGGAGATCGCATCGCGATTCAGTTGCCTAATCTTATTCAATACCCTGTGGCGGTGATAGCGGCAATGAAGCTTGGATTGGTAGTGGTTAATACCAACCCTATGTACAGCGTCCGTGAATTGGTTCATCAATTTAAGGACTCTGGCGTTAAAACTGTCATTGTCCTTGATCAGTTCTACGACACACTGGCCAGTGCACTTCCGCAAACTGATGTAGAGCATGTCATTGTAACTCGCCCTTTAGACCTGCTGAAGCAGCCAAAACAGGCGTTTTTATCGGGTGTTATGAAGATGCTTGGGAAGCGGCCTAACTTCAAGGGGAGTAACGTTATTGATTTTAAAGATACACTTGAGTGGGGTAGTAGTTATAGTCCCTATAGCGCCACACTTGACGACATATGTGCACTTCAATATACAGGTGGTACTACGGGTGCATCAAAGGGCGTAAAACTGACCCAGTTCAGTCTGCTATCTAATATCGCCCAAGCATTGGATGTCGTCTCGGTAGTTCCTGAATCACTCAAACACAGCGTCGCTGTAGCACCATTGCCTCTCTACCACATTTATGCCTACTCGCTCTGTTTTGGTATGCTTCCGGCTATTCGCGGCCACTCAATCCTTATCCCGGATCCACGGAACATACCACTATTTGTTTCGGCCATTAAAAAGTTTGATTTTGATATTTTCTGCGGGCTCAATTCTCTTTTTGTGGCAATGTTACAAAATAAAGATTTTCAAAAGCTTAATTTCTCTAAGCTAAAAATCACTCTGTCTGGTGGTATGGCGTTGATGAAATCAGTGGCGGATGATTGGCAAAAAATTACGGGCTGCATAGTCAGCGAGGGATACGGCATGACCGAGTCATCTCCGGTGATTTCTATGAATCCTTTGGGTTTTGAAAAGATAGGGACTGCTGGAATACCGGTGTCGGGCACGGAGATTAAAGTGATTGATGATAGGGGCGTCGAGCAGCTTGTTGGTGGTGTTGGAGAATTGTGTATCCGTGGGAATCAAGTGATGGCGGGTTATTGGAAGCAGCCAGAACAAACTGCGGAGGCTATTACTGATGGCTGGTTGCGCACCGGAGATATCGTCAGTGTTGATGAGGAGGGGTACATCTCCATCGTCGACCGTCTCAAAGATATGATTATCGTTTCTGGGTTTAACGTATATCCAAATGAACTGGAACAGACCTTGACCGCACATCCATCCGTCGCTCAGTGCGCTGCAATCGGTTTGCCTGATAACAAGGCAGGAGAAGTGGTTAAAATGTTTGTGGTGAAAGCAGACGCGTCTCTGAACCAAGATCAGGTTCTCGAGTTCTGTCGGACGAATATGGCGGCCTATAAGGTACCAAAGCACGTTGAGTTTCGCGAGCACCTACCAATGACTAATGTCGGCAAGGTATTACGTAAAGATTTAAAGGCCGAAGAAGCGGCTCTGCGCGCAACTGACAGTTAAATAAGGCTGGCCTATGAAAGCCAGCCTTTTATGTTAAGCGCGTTGTATTCTACAAACGGTACAGCACTGCAAGCAGACCAACTGTAGTTAGAACCACTGTGTAAGGAAGTGCCATAATGACCATTCGCATATAGGATAGCCGAATAAGTGGCGCTAATGCGGATGTCAGCAGAAACAGGAACGCAGCCTGACCATTAGGGGTTGCCACACTCGGTAAATTTGTACCCGTATTGATGGCTACTACCAACTTATCAAAATGGTCCCGGGTAATATCACCCGCATCGAAGACTGATTTTACTTCGTTAATGTAAACAGTCGCTACAAACACATTATCACTAATAGCGGAAAGAACCCCATTAGCTAAAAAGAACATGCCAGGTTGCACAGCTGGATCTTCCGCGAGTACCCAAGCAATTACCGGTGAGAACAGGTGCTGCTCGTGGATGACCGCTACAATGGCAAAAAATACGACTAACAACGCAGTGAAGGGAAGCGCTTCTTCAAACGCGTGACCTATTCGGTGCTCATCAATAACCCCGTTATAGGCGGTCAGTAGAATGATTACCATGAGACCGATTAAGCCAACCGCTGCCCAGTGGAAAGCGAGGCCGAGGACCAAAATGATGGCGACAATAAACTGCACAATCAACGCGGCATTATCTGTCTGAGTACGCTTTGATGATTCGTGATCACTTGACGCTTGCAGTACCTCACGAACGGCTGCGGGTAACTGAGCGCCGTAACCGAGAATCTTTGATTTTTCTAACAACACACACGTGATGAGGCCACAAACTAAAACAGGCATGGTCACTGGTGCCATGCGGACAAAAAACTCGATGAATTCCCACCCAGCGCGCTCTGCAATAAGCAAATTTTGCGGCTCTCCAACTGTTGTGCATACGCCGCCTAAGGCGGTGCCGACAGCACCGTGCATAATTAAACTTCGCAAAAAAGCTCTGAAATCTTCCAGATTGGTTTGATGTTCAGCAAGCAGGCTGCTGTCGTCAGTATGATCGTGACCTGCATCGGTGATTGATTTTCCCGATGCGATTTTGTGATAAACCGAATAAAACCCAACGGATATAGTGATTAGAACCGCCGTTACGGTAAGCGCATCTAAAAATGCTGACAGGAAAGCCCCAGCAAAGCAGAACATAAATGAAAGCGTTGTTTTTGATTTAACCCCAAGCAGAATTTTCGTGAACACAAACAACAACATGTCGCGCATGAAGTAGATACCCGCGACCATGAACATAAGCAGCAGAATTACCTGCAGATTGGCTGATACTTCAGCATACACTGCATCAGGACTGGCCAAGCCGATGAAGATAGCCTCAATGGCCAAAAGTCCACCGGGTTGCAGGGGGTAACACTTCAATGCCATAGCAAGAGTAAAAATGAACTCCGCAATTAAAGCCCATCCAGCCACTACGGGCCCTACAGAAAATAACAGGACTGGGTTTATAACCAGAAATGCGACAATAGCTGACTTATACCAATCGGGCGAATCGCCTAAAAAGTTCTCTTTAAATGCCTGCGGCAGGGTAGATGCCATTTGTAGTCTCCTAAATTATTTATTAATATTCCATTGAGTAGCGTCGGCGCGGCTGAACCAATCTTCAGTAGCGACTTTGTCGAGATCTATCAGACTTTCATGGTAGACTTTAACGACAGAAAAACCTCGAGCGACCTTATCTTTACGCCCTTCAAAATGCAAGGGCTCGAGGTATATTTCAATATAAAAAAGGATAAATTACGGTGATAATCCCGTTTAAAAAAGAGGGTCTGTACGCGTCATCACTGCGCGTAAACAGTGAGGAAAAATTGGTGATAGCCGTGATGGGTCAGGATATTTTGCTGCATGCTTCCCAGGACAGTGTTCCTAGGTTAGCTATTGCTGCCGAGGACGCCGATATACTTAAGTTTTTTTGTGTGAACCGCGTGCATCTTGGCCAGTGGTGGGGTAGTGATTGCGAAGTCTGGGAGTTGATGCCCGAAGCTTCGGGCTGTGATGGGTTTGTTGCTGTGGAATTACGTACATTGCTGGCCCAGTCAGCGGATGCAGAATTTTCGTTGGCAAGTAGAGCAATGCAACTGGTAGATTGGCACAAAAAACATCAATTCTGTGGTCAGTGTGGCGCTTCAAATCGGGTGTCAGAGACTGAGCATGCGCTCGTCTGCGAGCCCTGCGCCATAAGGCAGTATCCTAGAATCTCGCCCTGCGTCATTGTCGCTGTCGTTAGTGGTGATCGCTGTCTGTTTGCCCGCCATCCTAACTGGCCAGAAAATCGCTATAGTACTCTTGCTGGATTTATTGAGGCCGGTGAGAGCGCAGAGCAAGCATTGCATAGAGAGGTGTTTGAAGAAGTTGGTATTGAGATACAAAATATTCGCTATGTTGGCAGTCAAGCTTGGCCTTACCCGGGACAGCTTATGCTGGGATATATCGCAGAGGCTAAAAGTGAAAATATTAAGATAGATGGCGTAGAGATAGCAGAAGCCCGCTGGTTTAAGTATGATCAGCTGCCGTCCTTAGTGGCACCTACAACGATTATGGCGGGGCGCCTGATACAGCAATTTGTTGATGAGTCTAAAGCGGTATATGGCTAAGAAGGTAAGAGTCTTCAGCCCAAACTGTTAGTGCATCAGCAACTTTTTCAATATGTAATGATTTTTTGGAGATTAAAGTGGAATTTTTATTTGAATATGGCCTATTTTTTGCAAAAGTTGGAACACTGTTACTTGCCTTTGTAACGGTGGTTAGCGTTATTGTTGGTGCCAGTCAAAAAAATAAAGAGGGTGAGGGAAAAGGGCATTTAGAAATAACGCCGCTCAATCATCAATTTGAACATCTAAAAGATACGATGTTGATCGCGACAACCGATGAATCATTGCAAAAAGCTGAGGAAAAAAAGTTAAATAAGGCTAAGAAGAAACAACTTTCTGATGAAAAGAAAGCGTCAAAAAAAGTCAGTGATTTGTCGATTCCACAAAGAAGTAAAGTTTATGTACTTAACTTTGATGGCAATATAAGTGCTTCAGCAGTGGGCCATCTACGTGAAGAAATTACCGCTGTACTCACTCAAGCAACCCCGAACGATGAGGTTCTACTTAAGCTAGAAAGTGCCGGCGGTATGGTGCACAGCTATGGGTTGGCGAGCAGTCAGCTTGATCGGCTCCGAAAGAAGAATGTTCCTCTCACCGTTTGTGTTGACAAGGTAGCTGCAAGTGGAGGTTATATGATGGCCTGTGTAGCGGACAAAATACTGGCCGCTCCCTTTGCTATTATTGGTTCTATTGGCGTAGTCGCGCAGATGCCGAACTTTAACAAAGTTTTGAAAAAACATGATGTTGAGTTTGAGCTGCTGACGGCTGGGGAGCATAAACGAACCCTAACGATGTTTGGTGAAAATACTGAAAAAGGCCGTGAGAAATTTATTGAGGAGCTTGAAGATACTCATCAGCTGTTCAAAGATTATGTGTCCACGCGTCGCCCGCAGGTTGATATTGAGAAGATTGCTACCGGAGAAATTTGGTTCGGGTCTAGAGCAAAAGATATGGCGCTGATCGATGATATTCAGACCAGTGATGAATACTTGGTGTCGCGGATTGAAGAAGCCGATGTTTTTGAGGTTGCCTACGTATTTAAAAAGAAACTGCATCAGCGATTGGGCATAGCGGCCGAGGAGAGTGCAGATAGACTGTTGCTGAAGTGGTGGTCTCGACTGACGGAGAGTTCTAACAAGCATCTCTAAAGATCTAAGTTCTCAGTCACGGCGCAGTTTATCGCTTGGCGCAATAGGGTTAGGAAAGTTGAACACCACAATGTAGCTCGACACCAGAAAGGTGATAATCGCAACCGCTTGAATGAGGTGTGATGAGTGCGTTCCAATGATCCCCATGCTGAAGGCTAGGTAGGCGATCATCAAAGAAAATTCACTGTTCTGGCCGAGCCTGAAGCCAATATCCCATGCAAGACTCTCAGTTTCGCTATGTGAGCGTAAAAGGCGGTGATAAACCAGTGGCTTGATCACTAACATTAGGCCGGCAAGAATCAATGCCGGAACAATGATAGCCGGGAGAAGGGATAGGTCGAATCCGGCTCCCAGGGAGAAGAAAAACAATATCAAAAAGAAATCTCTGAGTGGCTTAAGGTTTAGTGCAATAAATTGGGCTATAGGGCTCGTGGCCAAGGCGATGCCGGCGAGGAAAGCGCCGATTTCTCGAGATAAGCCTAAATAATGAGCAACCTCGGCAATCCCTAGACACCACCCAGTGGCTAGCAGAAAAACGTACTCGCCAATTCGATCAAACCGGCTTAATAGGGGTAACAGAACAAATTTAACGGCGAGGAAACTTGCCATAGCTAAAGCCGGAAGTGCCAGCAGCGTCTTGCTAAGTGGCATAAGGTTTTGGCTACTAATATCACCCGATATTATCAGCAGCAGAACGAAAATCGCCAAAAAATCCTGCATCAATAACATACCCACCATCAGTTCGCCTGAATGCTTGTGGTGGAGCGCGGTAGTGGGAAGAAGTTTAATGCCTATTATTGTGCTCGAAAACATCATGCCAGTGCCAATCACGAGACTTTCTATCGTAGAGTAGCCAAATAGATCGGCAATAATATACCCAGTCACCGCAAACAATGCTGAACTAATCAGTGTAATGTGCGTTACCTCTCTCAGGACACGCCATAATGCTTGGGGCTGCATATCTAAACCGAGTAAGAAAAGTAGAAAAATAATGCCTATGCTGCCGATTTCACTAATGAGAGCTACATCAGACACAAGCTCTAATCCAAACGGGCCTAGAATGGCTCCGAGCACAATATATGCTACCAGCAGGGGTTGGCGGCCAAACAATGCTAATGAGGCAATGATTGCGCCACCACTAAAGATAAAAAAGAACAGCTGCAATAGCTCTCCGTGCATAGCAGTTACCTCTAATTAAAAATATTTGCAGCCTGCGATGGCCTTTGTAGTGCCTTGTGTGCACTCGATGCTCGGATCCCTTAGTTTAGCTAAATATTCATTTGGATGCACTGTGCTTTGTGGATGCTTCTAGTTAATTGCAGAACCCTTGCGATCAGATAGAGTTTTATATACGTTTCACACTCAAACAAGAAGAGACAGTGAACATTTAGATTGTTAGACTACCGATCCGTAAATTTTTAGGTAGCGCCCGATGAACAATGAAAATCCCCGGCAGGATAATAATGATTCTAAAGCCGACGCCATTGCCGCCACGGCAATTCTGCTTATAGTGATTGCTGCGGTGGTATATTGGTTATCTCGGTTTTAAGAGTGACTTTTGAGGTTAATCTATAATGAGCGCACAGCAAAATACCGCTTTAGCATTGGTCGAGTCACAGCGACAGATCGTTGAGGATTATCTGAGTCGCTCGCCTACGATTAAGCAGCCAGCATCCGTCGATCGAGAGATTTTGCGGAGTAAAATAAAAGCACAACTCAAGTCTCAGAATGCTGTTTTGATCGCTCATTACTACACTGACCCAATGATTCAAGAGCTTGCTGAGGAAACCGGCGGCACTGTGTCAGATTCTCTTGAGATGGCGCGCTTTGGTAATACGCATGATGCTCAGACTCTGGTGGTTGCTGGGGTTAAATTTATGGGTGAAACAGCGAAAATTTTGACGCCCAATAAACGTGTATTAATGCCTACTCTAGAGGCTACCTGTTCCCTAGATATTGGCTGTCCTGCCGATACCTTCGCGGCGTTTTGCGATCTACATCCTGATCGAACAGTCGTTGTTTATGCTAATACTTCAGCTGCTGTTAAGGCGCGCGCCGATTGGGTCGTAACCTCAAGTATTGCGCTTGAAGTGGTGGATTTTCTGGATAGTCGGGGTGAAAAAATACTGTGGGCGCCTGATAAGTATCTTGGTGCTTACGTACAGAAGCAAACCGGTGCCGATATGATTCTGTGGGACGGGAGTTGCATTGTTCACGAAGAGTTCAAAGCTAAGGGTATTTTAGACCTCAAGCAGGTGTACCCAGAGGCCGCAGTTTTAGTGCACCCAGAATCACCAGATTCGGTAGTCAGTCTGGCGGATGTTGCCGGATCGACCTCCCAGCTTATTAGCGCCGCCACGGAATTGCCAAACCAGCAACTCATAGTAGCGACCGATCAGGGTATCTTCTATAAAATGCAGCAGGCGGTTCCTGATAAGCAGCTTTTAGTAGCGCCAACTGGTGGGAGCGGAGCCACATGTCGCAGCTGTGCGAGCTGTCCTTGGATGGGTATGAATAGCCTAGAAAACCTCCTCTCATGTATCGAGCAAGGATCTAATGAGGTATTTGTCGATACAGACATCGCGAAACGTGCGATTCAATCTCTTGATAGAATGATGAACTTTAAGGCGGAACATCTAGGCTAGAGCCTGTTGGCTTTCTCTTCCATTTCAATAACATCTCTGAGGCGCTGGCGAACAATAGATGATCGTTTGAAATCAGGGGTTACTAATTTCTGAGCAAGACCGAGTTGCTCTCGAGCCAATGCAAAAGCGCCAACCAGTATAAAATATTCTGCCCTAGCTTCATGTACGCCCGATATATTGCCCGCTAACCCGCGAACTTCAGCAAGGCGATACCAGACCATAGGGTCTTGGTTCCGTGATCTAGCTAGCCCAGTAAGGGCTAGACTGGCCTCTTCATATTGGTGATCTAGCCATAACGTTTCAGCTTGTAGCGAAAGTAGAGGATAGTTGCCAGGATTCCTTCTTAGAAGAAAGGCTAACTTGTTAAGTGCCTCGCTATATTTTTTGTCTGCCATGTCTAATTCTATGGCCGTATAGTTATAAATTTGGTGGTCGGGATCCTTCTTTAAAAGGGGTACCATTAATCGTCGGGCAGCCTCAATGTTACCATTCTGCAGATGGCTGAGAGCCAGGCCGTACGATGCAGCATCCCTTTGCTGGGTGTTAGCCTCCAACTTTTTATTGAAGCGCTTAATATTAGTTTTTGGGTTTTTAGTCATAGCAATCAGTGCTCGAGCTTGCAGTAAATAGTAATCGCTATTGTCTGGATAATGCCTCATAGAGCTGCTCATGGCTCGGCCTCTCGCATCGGCGATGCGCTTCTCAGTGACTGGATGGGTTAGCAGAAACTCGGGGGCTCTGTCACCTGCGTACCTAACTCTCTTAAGCATGGTCTCGAACATATCCCCAACTGCGCCGGGGTCTCGTCCAGATTTCTCCATGGTTCTCAGACCGAATCGGTCGGCTTCTTTTTCATTAGAGCGGCTATATCGCAGTTGATTCTCTAGAGTCATTGCCTGAGTTGCTGCCATGGCGGCCATGCCAGCATCGCCACCCACGGTCGCTGCAAGAACTAATCCGGCGAGTAATCCTGCTAGGCTTAGCGCCGTTGAGCTGCGCCGGGCTTCTACACCCCTAGCGAAATGCCGTTGACTCAGGTGAGCCAGTTCGTGGGCTAGCACGGACACCATTTGATCTTCGTTTTCAGCGAATGCAAATATCCCAGTGTGTATACCGACAATACCTCCAGGCACGGCAAAGGCATTCATGCTAGGGTTGTTGACAATGATGAGCTCAAGACGTGGATCTTCAAGTTCACTATAGGTGGCCAAATTGTAGATAAGGTTCTCAAAGTAATCTTGCATTAGAGGATCGTCAAACTCTTGAACTCTGCTTCTAAAAACTTTTAGCCACGTCCGACCAAGTTGGTACTCCTGTTGTTTTGAGATAATCCCAGAGCTACTGTCACCTAAAATAGGAAGTTTGATGTCATTGCCAGCCGCGCTAGTAAGTGGGGCTGACAGAAGAACCATACAAAGCCCTAAAGCTAAGTAAATTGTTCTTGATGTGACGCGAAGAGCGCCATAAACAGCTGGTAATTTGTAGATGATCAAAATAGGAGTGCACACGCGCAAATGACTTGCCTCTACCTTAGCGGAAAACGAATAACAATTCGACAATTCAAACGTAAACTGGTTTCATGGAGATTCGAGAATGGGAAAAAATAGCTGGATTGTGAAATCTAGTTCTAATGTGGGTTAGGAGCGTAATGAAGCAAATCTTAAATAAGTGGTCAGGTCGGTACTTTGGGAATGAAGAAGCGGTTCTGTTGGCGGTAATGCTAGCCTCTTTCATGATATTGATCGCTACAGTGGGTGAGTTTTTGGGTCCGGTTTTTGCTGCACTGGTTATCGCCTTTTTACTTCAAGGTGTTGTTAATGCCTTGAACCGCGTTGGGGCGTCCCGAAGGGTGTCAGTAGCTACCGCTTTTATCCTATTTTTGGTTGGCTTAGTGACCATTCTTGTGGGCCTAGTGCCTATCGTTGGACGCCAAATGACGCTGTTGCTGAGCGAAGCGCCTAATATGCTCGGTCGGCTCCAAGTTTTTCTGGCGGGACTTCCCGAACGCTACGAAGATTATGTGACCGCAGAACAGTTTCAGATGATTGGGTTGCGAGTATCTGAAGAGGTTGCAAACATAGCTGAGCAGGTACTTTCATTCTCCCTGAGCAGCTTCCCCAGTTTGTTTGCGATTGCTATATACCTTTTACTGGTTCCCGTGCTTGTTTTTTTCATGTTGAATGATCGAGAAAAACTAGTCAGGTTTGTGACGAACCTACTTCCGAATGAAAGACCTGTAATGTCGTCAATTTGGTCGGAAATGAACGTGCAGTTCGCCAACTATGTCCGTGGGAAGGCCATAGAGATTCTTATTGTAGGCTTGCTATCTTATGCGTCTTTTCTGTTTATGGGGCTTAATTATGCAGCTCTGTTAGCGCTATTAGTCGGTCTTTCAGTTTTAATACCCTATATAGGCGCCACGGTAGTGACTCTGCCAGTGTTACTGGTGGGTTATATGCAGTGGGGCTCCTCGCCCGAGTTCTTTTGGCTGTTTATCGTTTATGGAGCCATCCAGTTTTTTGATGGTAATGTACTGGTTCCATTACTTTTCTCTGAAGTGGTTAATCTACATCCTGTCGCTATTATTATGGCCGTTTTATTGTTTGGAGGTATTTGGGGTTTTTGGGGCGTATTCTTTGCAATTCCTCTAGCGACTTTAGTTAAGGCTGTTTTTAACGCTTGGCCTGACGGCTCTCCATCTGAATTAGCGATGGTTGAGGATTAGTTTGTTATTTTTTAGGCTGATCTTCAAATCCGGACGTATCTGTTTGTCTTAGACTCCATCCCACACAATACAACGCAACTACATGATTCATGTTATAGAAAAACCGCAGAAAACCATTATTTGTCTTGAGCCTAATCGCTCGGCTACCTGGCAGCAAACAAAGACTGCAATTTTGGGTCTGTCAGCATTTATGATGGTGATTGGCATCGGCTGGTTGATTGCAGGCGTGTGGATAATACTGCCCTTTGTTCTGCTTGATATTTTGGTTTTCTCGTACTTTTTCTATCGCGTATGCGAGGCGACTTACCGCCGACAATTTATTGTTATTGAGCCAAAAACAGTGAGTGTTCAAAGTGGTATTCGGCAGCTAGGTGGTATTAAAAAATACAAACGGCCTTGCTACTTATTGATTCACAAGCGTCGCTCTCTAAGTCATCTCGAATGTTTTTCTCTTGCTGACGACGCAGAAGTGCAACCTATCGGTAACTTTCTCAATGAAGATGATCTTAAATATTTAAGGCTAGCCTTGGTAAAGTATGGCCTTCTCGAGATCAACCAGGAGTGGTGGAAGCCCAAAACTACGGTAAACCGACTACATTATTAGGAGATAGGGGTTCACACGCTTGTTATTATGAGGGCGAACGGCTGTGTTTTCAGGCTAGTATTGGCGTTTTCTAAAGTCAAAAAATTAAATTTAGTCATATTTTGTAGTATAACTAATCTTTTTATTTCTATTTGTTAAATAATAATGTTGTAAATCAGGTACTTATATTTATTAGGTATTTTTTATAAAGGAATTCCGCTTCATTTTCGCTATATTTGTAGTTATACTACAAGACGAATGAGTTGGTATGTTACTGCACGTTGAAAACGTATCACTCGTTTTGAAAGGGCGTTGCACACTGCTTTAATGACTAATATTCAACTGGATGATATCTATGGATGATTTGGATCCCACTGAAACGCAAGAATGGCTAGATGCGCTTGACTCAATTGGCCGAAAGCATGGTGAAGGACGTGCCAGCTACATTCTTAGTCAGCTCAATGCTCATGCGACACAGCATGGTATAAGTCTTCCGCAATCGGTGACCACCAATTTCTGTAATACAATCCCCGCAGTTCGTGAAAAAGTCATGCCTGGAGACTTATTCATGGAGCGCCGCATTCGTTCTCTCGTCCGATGGAATGCTCTTGCGATGGTCATGAGGGCTAACAGTCAGAGCGAGGGGATTGGTGGGCATATCGCGAGCTTCTCGTCTGCGGCAACCCTCTATGACATTGGATTTAATTATTTTTTCCGCGGACCTGATTGCGATAGTCTTGGTGATTTGGTCTTCTTTCAGGGTCACAGTTCTCCTGGTATGTACGCTCGCTCGTTTCTTGAGGGTCGTTTGTCAGTAGAGCAACTCGATCATTTTCGGCGTGAGGTAGGCGGGACTGGTTTGTCGTCATATCCTCATCCTTGGTTGATGCCGGATTACTGGCAATTTCCCACAGTATCCATGGGACTGGGGCCTATTCAGGCAATTTATCAGGCACACGTGATGCGGTATCTTTCTGCGCGAGGTTTGGTTGCTCGCGGGGAGAGAAAAGTTTGGGCTTTTCTCGGTGATGGTGAGTGTGATGAGCCAGAAACACTTGGTGCTATTTCCCTTGCCGGCAGAGAAGGGCTTGAAAATCTTATTTTTGTCATTAATTGCAATCTCCAGCGCCTTGATGGCCCTGTGCGCGGTAATGGTAAAATTATTCAGGAACTAGAAGGGCAATTCCGGGGTGCTGGTTGGAATGTTATTAAAGTTATCTGGGGTAGGCACTGGGACGCTCTTTTGGAGCGAGATAAAAGTGGCTTACTTCTGCAGCGGATGAATGAAGTCTGTGACGGCGAGTTGCAGAATTATAAGTACAATGGCGGCGCCTATACTCGAGAACACTTTTTTGGAAAGTATCCTGAGTTATTAGAATTAGTCAAAGATATGACTGATGACCAAATCATGAAGCTTAATCGTGGTGGCCATGATCCATATAAAGTCTATGCGGCATATACAGAGGCCGTCGAAAATAAAGGCACTCCAACTGTCATTTTGGCGCATACAGTCAAAGGTTATGGCCTTGGTAATGGTGGACAGGCAGCTAATGATACCCATTCGGTTAAAAAATTAGATGTAGAGAGTTTAAAAACCTTTAGGGATAGGTTTGGGATTCCAATTTCTGATGATCAACTCGAGACGGTTCCCTATTACAGGCCCGCTGAGGATAGTCCAGAACTCACCTATATGAAGCGTAGGAGAGAGAGTTTGGGCGGATCTCTGCCAGCACGTAAATCTGACTTCAATGCAATGTCGGTGCCTGCTTTAGGAGTATTCGATAAGCAGCTTGCCAGCAGTGGTAAGCGAGAGATTTCATCGACTATGGCCTTTGTTCGAGTTTTATCTAACTTGGTCAAAGATAAAGATATTGGCCAATATGTCGTACCAATTGTTCCTGACGAAGCACGAACCTTTGGCATGGAAGGTATGTTCCGTCAGCTTGGTATTTATACTTCAGCGGGACAGAAGTACGTTCCCCATGATCGTGAACAGATCATGTATTATAAAGAAGACAAAAAAGGCGTGATCCTCGAGGAAGGAATTAATGAAGCTGGGGCTATGTCTGCCTGGCTAGCTTTAGCGACTGCTTACAGTACAAGCTCTCGGCCGATGATTCCCTTCTATATTTTTTACTCGATGTTTGGTTTTCAGCGGATCGGCGATCTTGCATGGGCGGCAGGAGACAGTCAGGCTCGTGGCTTTTTGATTGGAGCAACGGCGGGTAGAACAACACTTAATGGGGAGGGTTTGCAACACCAAGATGGACATAGCCTGATACTCGCGAATACTATCCCCAACTGCAAAAGTTATGATGCTACTTTTAGCTACGAACTTACCGTAATCATTCAAAGTGGCCTTAAACGAATGTTTGAGGATAAAGAAAACTGTTTTTACTATCTCACCACGATGAATGAAAACTATGTCCATCCAGCCATGCCTGAAGGGGTTGAAGATGGGATTATTAAGGGTGGTTACCCTCTAGTGCAGTCGCCTGCCAAAAAGGGCAAAGGTAAGAAGGTTATTCTTATGGGTGCTGGCACGATCTTAAATGAAGTTTTGGCGGCGGCAGTATTGCTTAAGGATAAGTTTTCTGTTGAGTCCGATATTTGGAGCTTAACCAGTATCAATGAATTGGTAAGAGAAGGACAGGCGATTGATCGATGGAATCTGCTGCACCCCACGGAGACGCCTAAGCAGAGTTATATTGAGAGTCAGTTAGGAACCAGTGATGAACCAGTAGTCATTGCCACTGACTACATGAAAGCCTATGCAGAGCAGCTTCGCCGATATATTCCCGGCACGCTGCATGTTCTTGGAACTGACGGTTTCGGACGGAGTGATAGTAGAGAGACTCTGAGACGATTTTTTGAGGTCGACCGTTATTTCATTGCGATTTCGGCATTGAAAGGCTTGTCCGACAATGGCGTAATCGATTCATCAGTGGTGTCTGAGGCCATAGAACTATTTTCCATTGATCCCAACAAGGCTAATCCATTATATCTGTAAAGATTGGTTATCGTGGCTAGACTGAGTTAGCATGAATGACATATGTATGAGGAATATTGAGTGTCTATAAAAACTGTAGTAGTTCCAGACCTTGGCGGGGCAGAGACCGTTGATGTTATTGAGTTGAGTCTGGCAGTAGGAGATAACGTTGAATTAGAGGGCGCGTTACTGGTTCTCGAATCCGATAAGGCAACCATGGATGTGCCCAGTCCATTTGACGGTCAATTAGTAAAATACTTAGTAGCTGAAGGGGATACAGTGAAGGTTGGCGACGCTATTGCTGAACTCGAGACCATTGCCAGTAGTGATGATGCCCCAGAGGACAAGCCGGAAGCGTCAGCCGACCTTGTATTAGCTCCTGAGTCTCCGGTAGAGACGTCCATTGAGATAGTTGAGACGGTTGAGGCGAGTCCTACTCAGGCGCAGGCACCAGTGGAATTGAAGTCTCAATCTCCGGCTGCTGTTGTAGAGGAATCTCAAACTGAGGACGAGGAAGCTGATATCTATGCAGGGCCATCGGTAAGAATGTTGGCTAGAGAGCTAGGTGTGCAGTTGGGTGTTGTTCGAGGTAGCGGCCCACGAGGCCGAATCCTACGAGATGATGTCAACGATTATGTTAAAGCAGCGCTCGCTGAGAGTTCTTCACCTATGCAGGTTGCCAGTACTGGTATTGCCGAGGTGCCAACGATTGATTTTAGTCAGTTTGGCACTATTGATACTGTAAAGATGACTAAAATCCAAAAAGTAACCGCAGCCAATATGCAGCGTAACTGGCTCAATGTGCCTCATGTTACTCAATTTGACGAAGCTGACACTACCGACATGGATAGCTTTCGGAAGTCACTCAAGGCTGAGGGAGATGCGAGGGGGATTCGAATTTCCCCAGTGGCATTTTTAATTAAGGCTATCGCTATTGCCTTACAAGAAAATCCAGTATTTTTGCGTTCACTGGCTGGCGATGGTGAAAATTATATTCAAAAACACTACTGCAATATTGGCATGGCCGTAGACACGCCGAGAGGACTGGTTGTTCCGGTTATTCGTGATGTTGCTAATATGGGCCTATGGGATATTGCAGCTGCAGTAACTGAGTTCGCAGGCAAAGCGCGCGAGGGTAAATTGAAACCCGCTGACATGCAGGGAGGGTGCTTCACTCTGTCTAGTTTAGGTGCTATTGGAGGAAATGGATTTACGCCTATTGTCAATGCTCCTGAAGCCGGAATTCTTGGGGTGTCCAAAGCACAGATAAAACCTGTTTGGGATGGTCAAGAGTTCCAGCCGCGGCTGATGCTCCCGCTAGCACTATCCTATGATCACCGATTAGTTAATGGTGGTGATGCCGGTCGATTTATCACTCAGATAGTTAAGCTACTGAGTGATGTCAGACACTTAGCACTCTAACCTTTTATCTTCTCCTGGAGAGAAATATGCAGTTTTTGCACACTATGGTGCGAGTTTCAGACGTCGAGGCATCGCTGGCTTTTTATTGCGGGGCTTTGGGGATGGTTGAGGTGTCACGCTATGATGTTGAAAAAGGTCGTTTTACGTTGATCTTCTTAGCGGCTTCAGATGATTCAGAGACGGCCATAACGAAGGATGCACCTCTGTTAGAGCTCACCCATAACTGGGATCGAGAGATCTACGAGGGCGGCAGAAATTTTGGTCATCTAGCGTTTCGGGTTCCAGATATCTACGCCGCTTGTGCTCGGTTAGCAGAGCACGGTGTATTGATTAGTCGACCCCCGAGAGACGGTCGAATGGCATTTGTTAGGTCTCCAGATGGTATTTCTATTGAGCTACTGCAAGCTGGAGGTTCTCTGCCGCCGATGGAGCCATGGCTATCCATGCAAAACTCTGGTGATTGGTAGCAGGTTTAATCTATTAGCTCTTTTTGAATGGTAACATTTCGTTAGCCTGTTCGATATGTGCATCAATGGCATGGTTTTCTTCGCCGAGGAAGCGCGCAATAGCTTTTTTGAACTCTGGATGACGAATCCAGTGAAGAGAATGGGTTTTTATTGGTTCAAAGCCTCTAACTAATTTGTGCTCCCCCTGGGCGCCTGCGTCATAGCGCTTTAAACCCATGTTTATTGCAAATTCAATACCGCGGTAATAGCAAAGCTCAAAGTGAAGAAAGGGAAATTCACCCAGACTACCCCAGTAGCGGCCATAAAGAGTATGACTGTCGAACAAGTAGAGTGCGCATGCGATGGGGCGACCATCCTGTGTTGCTACCGACATTGCAATCTGCTCGGGCATTCCACTGGCTATCTTCTGAAAGAATTCTTCAGTTAAATAACCTCGGGTTCCATTCCTTTTGGCATAGGTACGCTCGTAAAGGCGATAAAAAAGTTCCCAAATGTCAGCCCTGATATCGGCACCCAATAGGATCTCTATTTGGATATTTTGCCTTACAACCTCGTCCCGCTCTTTTTTAATCATCTTTCGTTTACGTGACGTCATACCAGCCAAGTAGTCATCAAAGCATTGGTAGTCTTTGTTCATCCAATGATATTGGACGCCAGTACGTTTTAGCAGGCGAGGATCGTCAAACAACGCTAGGTCATTTTCTTCGGGGAATAGAAGATGCCAACTCGAAGCCTCGGTATCCTCAGCGATGTTGATCACCTCATCGATGATTTGGCGACAATGCTGCTGATTTAGATCTTCGGTACAACGCACTCGACTTCCGGTGGATGGAGTAAATGGTACGGCAGTGACCAACTTTGGATAATATTCCAACCCATTTTGATGGTATGCATTGGCCCAGGCATAGTCAAAAACATATTCTCCCATTGAGTGATCTTTGAGATACAGCGGCATGAAACAGTCTGTTTCTCCATCTTTAAGAGTTACGTGAACTGGCTCCCAGCCTGACTCTATGCAGGCACTGCCACTTTCCTCAAGCGCCACGAGAAATGTTTCTCTCAAAAACGGATAGGGTAAAGCACTCATACAAAGGGTCCTTTATGTGACCTTTTGCAGCGGTCTGCATTAGGTTTTTTCATGTCGCAATCGAAGGAACTGATGGGCCACGAACTTCTCTCGAATCTTATAATGCTTTACGTCGCTGAGACTTTATATGATCACATATAATGTCATAATGGAACCAATATAAGTATCCAAGATAGCCATGACGATGAGCGTGGCCTTCTTGGCGTTGGCATAGTGTGGAATTATTACTATCAAGGTCATTTTTTATAAATATATTGCGTCTAATTTTACGAGTTCGAAACACATTAAGGTATCATGTGCATCCTTTAGCAGAGCAACAAATTTAGCCATTAATGGAGATTCTAAATGATTATCAAGCCTCGCGTTCGCGGCTTCATGTGTATTACTAGCCACCCAACTGGGTGTGAGCAAAATGTAATAAATCAAATAGACTATATAAAGCGTCAAAAAGCGATTGATGGGCCCAAAAGAGTACTGGTAATAGGCAGTTCAACAGGCTACGGCCTCTCAGCTAGAATTACCGCAGCTTTTGGGTCTGGTGCGTCTACTCTTGGCGTGTTCTATGAAAAGCCAGGAACTGATCGCAAATCTGGAACCGCTGGTTGGTATAACAGTGCAGCTTTTCATGAGCAGGCCGAAAAGGAAGGGCTGTATGCGAAGTCTATCAACGGTGATGCATTTTCAGATGGTGTCAAACAGCAAGTGATTGACACTATTGCTAGTGACTTAGGTCAGATTGACCTAATTATCTATAGTTTGGCTGCTCCAAGACGGCAACACCCTAAGACGGGGGAAGTGTTTAACTCCACCCTTAAGCCTGTGGGTAAGGATATCACCATGCGTGGGATCAATACCGATAAAGAAGTTATTCAGGAATTCAGTCTTGAGGCGGCGTCTGATCAAGAAATTGCTGATACTGTTGCCGTGATGGGTGGAGAAGATTGGCAGATGTGGATGACCGCGCTTGGGGATGCTGATCTACTTGCGTCTGGGGCTAAAACGACGGCTTTCACCTATATAGGTGAAAAAATGACTTGGGATTTATACTGGGATGGGACGATCGGCCAGGCAAAGAAGGACCTTGATAATAAGGTTGTGTCTATTAGAGAACAGCTTTCGCGAAGCGCTGGCGATGCACGAGTATCGGTGCTTAAGGCTGTGGTAACTCAATCAAGTTCGGCCATCCCAATTATGCCGCTTTATTTGGCTATGCTATTTAAAGAAATGAAACTTGATGGCAGCCATGAAGGCTGCATAGAGCAGCTTTACCGCCTGTTTGTCGAAGGTCTTTATTCAGACAATCCACGACTGGATGATGAAGGTAGGCTACGTATGGATGAACTCGAGATGAGCGCTGAGATTCAAGCCAAAGTCGCACAGTCTTGGGCGAAAATCTCAACTGAAAACCTTAACGAGTTGACCGATTTCGCGGGCTACAAGCAAGAGTTCTTATCGTTGTTTGGTTTTGGTGTTGGCGGAGTAGATTACGAGCTAGAAGTCGAGACCGAGGTCGCCATCAATCATCTTATTGAAGGGTCAGCCATTGGCTAATTCAGCATCCAAAGCGACGCAGTTTAGTCTTAAATTGTTGCATCCACGCTACTGGCCAATCTGGTTTGGCTTTTTATTATGGAGGCTGATTACTGCGTTGCCATTTCCGATCCTGCTTGTCTTGGGGAAGGGCATCGGCCTTTCCGTGTTCGCGTTCAAAAGTCGACGAAAGACTATCGCCAAAAGAAATATTGAGGTGTGTTTTCCAGACCTCAGCGCGGATGAGCAGTTCCAGCTATTGAGAAACAATTTTATCAATACTGGAATTGCCTTCATGGAAGTGGGTATGGCCTGGTGGTGGTCTTCTAATCGCTTGTCAAAACTACTTAGCATAGAGGGTCTAGAACATCTTGAAGCGGTCCCGAAAGGGCGCGGTACCATGTTGCTAGG
Source organism: uncultured Cellvibrionales bacterium (assembly GCA_913031645.1). Classification (GTDB taxonomy): domain Bacteria; phylum Pseudomonadota; class Gammaproteobacteria; order Pseudomonadales; family Porticoccaceae; genus HTCC2207. The sequence continues at coordinate 40,452 of CAJWFB010000001.1, read as the reverse complement.
CATACACTACACCACCCTAGAAATTGGCGGGGCTGCGGTTGCCATGAGCACGCAAATGGACGGTATGTATCGTGCGCACGGTAATCCAGTCTATGATTATGTGCAGGCCTCTGGACGCGTTTCCAAGGGCAATGGCGACACTGTAGTCTTCGAACGAAGGGATGTCAGAGGGACCATGAAAGCGCTCAAGAATGGACGGACACTTTGGTATGGTCCGGATCAGGATTATGGGCTGGGCCAGGGTTTGTTTGCCCCATTTTTTGGTATCCAGGCTGCCACAGTGTATGCCACAGCTCGATTCGCTGATAAAACTGGCGCCGCGGTAGTGCCTTTTCATCACATCAGGCTACCTGGAAGCCAGGGTTACAAAATCACTTTCCATGCGCCACTCGAGTCATTTCCCAGTGGTGATGATTTGGCGGATGCTACGCGTATTAACAGATTGATTGAGAGGTTTATTTTGCTGCGGCCAGACCAATACCTTTGGGTTCACCGGCGATTTAAAAACCGACCTGAAGGGGAGGCAGATATCTATAATCTAAAGCCAAAGGTTCGTCGATGAATGGCCCTACCAAAAAGCGTGAGTTTTACTTGTGCGGTTGGATAGCCGTAAGTACTATGTCAGCGCTAGGCCCACTGCCAGTTTGGAGGAGAAAGTGATTACCGGAAGTATTGTCGCCTTAGTTACACCCATGCATTCAGGGTCACTAACTATCGATTGGACGTCATTAGAGACGCTAATTGAGTGGCATATCGCTGAAGGGACTAATGCGATTGTTGCAGTAGGTACAACAGGAGAGTCGGCAACGCTGAGTGTATTAGAGCATGCTAGCGTCATTGAATTTGTCGTTAAAAAGGTGGCCAGTAGGGTGCCCGTGATTGCCGGAACAGGTGCAAATGCTACAGCAGAGGCTATTCATCTCACTGAGACGGCAAAATCTGTAGGGGCCGACGCCTGCTTGTTGGTAACTCCCTATTATAATAAGCCGACACAAAACGGCCTTTATCAGCATTTCAAAGCGATATCTGAAGCCGTTGAAATAGACCAAATTTTATATAACGTTCCTGGAAGGACTGCGTGTGACATGCTCCCCGAAACAGTTATGGCGCTTAGCAAACTTAGTAATATTGTTGGGATCAAAGAAGCCACAGGTGATTTATCCCGCGTACCACAACTGTTAAGTGGATGCATAGACGGGTTTGCTATTTACTCAGGGGATGATGTAACAGCGCGTGAGCTGATGCAAATGGGCGGACATGGAGATATATCAGTAACGGCGAACGTTGCGCCTAAATTGATGTCTAAAATGTGTGCCGCCTCTATGCTGGGCAATGTTAAGCTTTCTGATGAGCTTGATCTACTTTTAGCTCACTTACATTCTGGCCTTTTTGTCGAAGCTAACCCTATTCCGGTTAAGTGGGCTATCAGTCAGATGGGTATGATAGAAAATGCACTTAGACTACCAATGACCAGTCTAAGCAAAGAATACTTTAATACTGTTAGCACCGCTATGCGTGTTGCTGGTGTGATCTAACTTATCGCTAAATTGAAAGGCCTTTCGTAAATATGAAAATAATGTCAGCTATCGTTATTACTTGTGTCTCGGCCAACTTGGCTGGCTGTGGATGGTTAGGATTGAAGGATCGTAGTAATGATTATCTTCTTTCTGAGGAAACAGAGCGAACTGTTATCCCACGTGAGTTGGGCACTAGCTCTGTAGGACAAATTTACCCGATTCCTGTGATTGATGCATCTTCCGAGCAACTTGTATCCTTCGAGGTCCCAAGGCCACAGCCGGCTTCGGTAAATACGTTTGAACAATTGGTAAAAATTCAAAGCTTTGATGATCGACGCTGGGTTCTTATTAATATATCTCCGAGTGAACTTTGGCCACGACTCAGGAATGTTTTGAATCGTAATGGTGTTCCATCTGCAATCGCTCAAGGGTCCTCTGGGCTAATCGAATCGGTATGGGTGACCTTTAGCTCAGATGATGACAATTCTCACAGGTTTCGATTTAATATCTCTCCTGGTGTGCAGCTTGAAAGTACTGAGGTCGCTATTCTTCATAGTCAGACTGTCCGTGGAGAAGAAGATACCTCGGAGTGGCCAATAACTTCGGATAGTGACCAGCGTGAACTCGATATGCTGACGCTGATTGCCAATGATCTGGCAGGTGTAGATAGCTTTGCTAGCGTTTCGCTGTTAGCCCAAGAGATAGGCGGCGTTTCGAAGGTCGAAATTATATCCTCTGAAGTGGCGGATCCATTTATCCAGATGAAACTTGGCTTTGATCGCTCATGGGCCTCCGTGGTTTACTCATTGGAACGTGGAGGCTTCTCTACCATAGATAAGAATCGATCAGAGGGCGTGTTTTTTGTGAATTATACCGAACCCAGCAGTACCGAAGTAGGGTTTTTTGGCCGTCTTTTTGGGGGCAGTAAGGACGAGGAGATTGTGACAGCTAATTATCGCGTTTTGGTTGAATCAGTGGCTACCGATGTTGAAATAAAAATTGTAGATGCGGAGGGGGACAGTCTTGGACGATCCGAGGCGTTAAAACTCTTGGCTATTTTACGAAGTAATTTGTCGTAGCGTAGATACATAATGCGATTCGCCTCACTTGGCAGCGGCAGTAAAGGTAACTCAACCATTATTGAGAGTGGGTTGACCATTGTTTTAGTGGATTGCGGATTCGGTATTAAATCTTTAATCACAAGATTATTGGCGCGGGATGTAACGCCTGAGCAAATTACTGCAATACTCATTACCCATGAACATAGTGATCATTGGAAGGGTGTTGAGGCGCTGTCGGCGAAGTTTAATATACCCGTCTATCTGTCCGCTGGTTGCTTTAAGGCGCGTAGTATTTCTGTAGAATCTAAAAACTTCCACATCATAGATAGCCATACGGACTTTGTGTTGGGTGATCTGAGCGTTACTCCAGTGCCCGTTCCTCATGATGCCAGAGAACCTATTCAGTTCGTTTTGAGTGATGGAAATCTACGTTTGGGTATTTTGACGGACCTCGGGCACTACACACCTCACGTGATTTCAATCTATTCAAAATGTCACGGTTTGTTAGTAGAAGCAAACTATGATGAAGAAATGCTTGCTAGGGGACCCTATCCTCGTTTTTTAAAAGATCGGGTTAGTGGCTTGTTTGGCCACCTCAGTAATAGACAAATGTTAGATTTATTAGAAAACCTCGATTTGATCGATTTACAGAGGCTAGTACTAGGTCATATCAGTGACAAAAATAACCATACTAAGGTCATCTCGGCGTTACTTTCAACCGTTGACTTAGGTGGGACGTCAATAGCGTTTGCAGACCAAGAATCAGGTAGTGAGTGGCAACAGCTAGGGTAAGATGATAACCCTTTAAATCGCCCGTTGCGTTGTTTTGAGTTGCTAACGTCCTTTTAAGCTTCGATAGAGATTAGCGAGTTTTTCCACAGATAGACGTTTGTTTTGCAATCTTGTGTTAGGTAATGCTCGTAAGTCATTGATTATTGCAAGCAATAACTCTATCTATCTGATTTATATGGCTTTTTTTAAATGGTTAAAAAGTAACCAATCTAAGTCGGGAGCATGTTTTTTACGGATTTAGGCGACAAATCCAAGGTTAATCCACAAAGTTATCCACAGAAATTGTGCATAACTTAAAGTCGTTTATGTGAACTTAGTCACTATATGTAAACTGTACTAGCTATTCACAAGTGTGACTGATTATGGGGATTACACTAGGTAGACTGCACAGTTATGCGATGCCATCATATATTATATTCGTATTGTTGTTCACGCCGGATTCGGTTAGTACATTATAAAGAAATAGAAACCTGACACTTTGCTATGCGGTCTCATTACAGCTTAAAAAAGGGAGACGAAAAAATATCGCATTTTTCCAAGATTTTCTACACTGGCTTGGGTATCAACTACTGCCAATAATGAGCGAGAGTCTCTAACACGATTATCCCCCTTGTTTTCTGTCACTTTGTTTCAACAACAACCTTTATTAAATATCAGTCTGAGGGAGTAATGATGGGTTTTTTGCTTAAAGTATAGGCATAATCCCCACAGGTGCGCAGTCGGGTAGTAATACACTCAATCCGTATCCATGAGACTTCTCCTCGTTTGAGTAATATGTAAATGTCGATGAATATTAATATGGAAAACATCACTATTAGTACTGACTTACCGCTGTATTTGCCAGTAGTTAAGCGATTATCCGAACAGTTGGGCATAGTATTATCCAGTAGCTCTAATGGTGATGAGAATATCGTGGCAGATCTTAATGATCAGGCTTACGCGCTAATTGTCGATGAGCATGGTATTTCGCTGCACCCAAACGATCGTCGATTACATGGGCCAATTCGTGTTGACTTTAATAATGGTGCCAACAGCCACAGACGCAGGTTTGGTGGAGGTAATGGTCAGGCAATAGCTAAAGCAGTTGGGGTTTCGGGGCGGTTTTTTCCTTCGGTTCTTGACCTTACCGCGGGTTTGGGTGGAGATGCCTTCGTGCTCGCCTCCCTAGGCTGCGATGTACGGCTTTTCGAACGCAATGCAATAATAGCGTGTCTGCTTCGTGATGGTATTGAAAGAGCGCTATATGCAGGGCGCGATCATCCGGAGTTAAGAGATGTAATGGGACGTCTTAAATTTCTTGAATGCGATTCAGCTGATGCGATCAAATCACTGACAGAGGAAGGTAGGCCGGACGTAATATATTTGGATCCAATGTTTCCCCACCGAAAAAAGTCAGCGAAGGTAAAAAAGGAGATGCAGGCATTTCAAAATATTGTTGGTGGGGACGAAGACGCAGACTCGCTGCTGAAGCTTGCCATTGACTGCGCACGCTATAGAGTCGTTGTTAAGAGATCTACCCATGCTGAGTTCCTTGCAGACTTACCGCCAACGTACTCCCTTACTGGGAAAAGTACTCGCTTCGATATTTTCGCTCTTCGCAAGATACCTTCCTAGCGCTGTTTTCGCATGACCAGATAATTGCCCAATACTGCCAGAAGAAAACCGCTGGCTGCAATAGTTGTCCACTGGTAGTCCTCGAAAATAGTTGATAGACCAATTGCAACGAACGGTATCATGAGGGCCCCGTAACTCGCCTTTTCAGGACCTATAACTACCATCAATTTCAAGTAGGCACCAAAGGCCAAAATTGTACCAAAAACGGATAAGTAGATTAGTGACAAGGTATATTCGAGACTTGCGTCAAATGTAAAAGCTGTGTCCGTTAAAATCGCGATTATACTTAGCGCAGCGGCACCATATAGCGTGGCCCAGGCGTTGATACGCCATACCGAATGACCGAGCATGCCACTGCGTGTTGCAGACATATTACCCAGTGATGCGCTAAACACTGCAATGAATGCCAAGCCAAACCCTTTTAGAGCATCTTGCTCGGTGCTAGCATTACTCAACTCGGGAGAGAAGAGTAAATATAATCCACACAGGCCGACTAGGCCTCCAAGCGCCGTATTCCTCTCAATAGGGCGCTTTAAAAAAATACGACCATTGATCAGATTTAAAAAGACAATCAGAGAAAATATAACAGCGATGATCCCGCTTGTTAGAAACATCTCAGACATATAGATGAACCAAAAATTTACTCCGAAACTCAATACACCCTGAATCATGAAGAAAAAGTGATCTACTCTTGATGCACGGAGGGTTACACCGAGAAATCTACAGAGGAGAAAAAGTAACACAGAGGCCAGCGCCATTCTGTAGATAACTGATATCATTGGATCGACGGTTCCCAACTGAAAGGTAATCACCAGCCAAGTCGATCCCCATATAGCGACTGTACAGAGATATAGAAGTGAAGTTTGGTAGCTCATTGGCATTGCCACATCAATTTAGATTAAGCTCAATAAACTAGTCATCCCAGTAACTGCGATACAATTTTTTGATAAATCTTGGTTAGTTTATTTAAGTCTTCTGTTGATACATGCTCATCAACGCGGTGAATGCTGCTATTTACAGGCCCTAGCTCTAGTACTTCAGAGCCCATGGGCGCTATAAATCTACCATCAGAAGTACCGCCGGCGGTCGATAATACGGTTTTTAGTCCTGTGACATCCTCAATACACTCACGAGCCACATCAACTAACAACCCAGTTTTAGTTAAAAATGGCTGGCCATTTAGCCTCCACTCCATACTGTAATTGAATCCATACCTGTCCAAGATATCCTCTACACGCTGACGCAGTTGTTGGTCGGTAACTTCGGTGGAGAAGCGAAAGTTGAACATAACTTGAATGTCTCCAGGTATTACATTAGTTACACCTGTGCCGCTAGTGATATTGGAGATCTGAAATGACGTAGGCGGGAAATAGTCATTACCCTCGTCCCAAACTGCTGCGATTAGTTCGTTTATTGCTGGCGTAGCCAAATGGATCGGGTTTGATGCGAGGTGCGGATAGGCGACGTGACCTTGAAGTCCAGTGATAGTCATAGAGCAACCGAGGGATCCTCGGCGTCCATTTTTAATCGTATCACCACATTGTTCGGAGCTTGAAGGTTCACCGACCAAGCACCAACGCGGAATTATCGCCTGGGCTTTGAGCCAGTCAACAACGCGCACAGTCCCATTGACAGCCAAGCCTTCCTCATCACTGGTAATCAAAAAAGCAAGTCTGCCGGGATGGTCTGGGTATTGCTTTACAAACTGTTCTGCTGCGACCACCATAGAGGCCAAAGAGCCTTTCATGTCGGCAGCGCCACGACCAAATAGCAGACCATCTTTGATTACTGGAGAAAATGGTAGGTTTGCCCACTGATCGAGTGGGCCGGTAGGAACCACATCTGTGTGACCTGCGAAACAGAAAATAGGCCCATCGCTGCCATGAACCGCCCAAAAATTGTCGACATCATCAAATTTCAGCCGTTCCACCGAGAAGCCAGAGCGTTCTAAACGATGGATCATCAGTTCCTGGCAGCCAGCATCAAAAGGCGTAACAGAGGGCCGTGAAACCAGGTCCAAAGCGAGTGCCACGGTAGGTGAATTATTCATGATCGTCGCCTTGGTTTGAGAAAGGGTATTGTAATGTGCAAAACCCTCTACGGCTATATAACCGGTTGTCGGATTTTGTTTTAATGCAGGATTCAATGAGTTGAAGAATGATATGGAAAGTTCTACTGGCGGAGATCGTAATTTTGACGATTTAACCGAAAAGTTTTCGAGTAAAGTTTATGGCGGTTTAAAAGGCGATATTCGATTGGCGGTGATTTGGCGCGATTTGTTGGCTGTGATGCCTGCGATCAAACATTCAAAACCAATACGAGTGCTTGATATCGGCGGTGGCTTGGGTCAAATGTCTATTAGGTTTGCCGAGCTTGGACACTCCGTTACCTACAATGATTTATCGTCGAACATGACTGCCACGGCCAAACACTCAGCGAATACAGCAGGGGTGAAAGATACAATTGTCTGGTATCAGTGTGCTTATCAGGACCTGGATACTGAAGAGCTGGGGCTATTTGATTTAATACTTTGTCATGCCGTCCTTGAATGGTTAGATAAGCCTGAGGAATTACTCGGTCAACTTATACGACATAGCTCATGCGATACTGTTATTTCTTTGACATTTTATAATCACAATGCCTTGGTGTATCGAAATTTGATACGAGGCAATTTCAAGATGCTGGAATCTGATTTTAAGGCAGATCCTGGCAGCTTAACGCCACACACGCCATTTCAACCTGAGCGCGTTAAAAGCTGGTCAGAGAAACTCGGGCTCAAGCTTGCAAAGTCATCAGGGCTAAGAGTATTCCATGACTATGTAACCACTGTTAGGGGTGGTCATGAGCATCCACAGGCCGTAATTGATGCTGAGCTCGTGTACTCACAGATAGAACCGTTTAAATGGCTGGGGCGATACATTCACTTTGTATTTGCAAAGAATACTGAAATACAAAAGGGCGACAGCGATTAGGGAGTTCTAAATAATTGGTAGACTAGGATAGCCTGTCCTTGGCTGCATTTATTTTTGCAGCAAGATAATCACTTCCACCCCTGTCTGGGTGCAGGCGCTGAACTAGCCTTTTGTGCGCCTTAATGACGTCTTCCTTCGAGGCTGTCTGGTCAAGGCCTAAAATTTCATAGGCTTCACTCTCAGATAGGCCAGTAAAGTTATCGCTATTAAAACCGCCGTCACTCTGCTGTCCTGCATTACCTCTGCGCATACGGTAAGCATACAAAAGAGCATATGATTCACGGTCAACATCCTTCAGCTGGGCCGCTAAGTTTTCCAGCTGATCATCAGTGAGTTCGGATAATTTTTTACCTGCTAGTTCACCGATAAGAACTTCACCATCCATTTGCGAGTTCGAAAAATTAATAGTGACGCTTAATGACGTAGTTTTGAATTGAGAAGGCGTAGTCTTGAAGCGACCTAAGAGCCGGAGGATGGGGAGTGCTCGAAACCCAAAGGCTAGTAATGATTTTCCCAGTGGGATCAAGGCCGCTAACCCGGCGCCAACCCAATGCATTCGACCGGAGAGAACCAGTAATAAAGAGGCTGCTAACACCACCCAAAAGGCACTACGCCAAAGGAATGGCCGCTTTTCTTCTATAGACAGTCCTTTGATGGTTTTCCACCAATACCAAATAATAAAAATGAGAGCGACAAGCAGAATAAGGCGGGGCATTAGCGTTTACAACTCCAGTAGTGGAACCTTAGCAATAGATCACAATCCTAGTTCAATACCAAGAACCGTTCAATTAAAAAACGCGAAGAGTGGTTATCGGGTTTTTAACACATCTCGCAGTTTATCAGCCATTTCTAGAATGCTTGTCTCGGTGGTCTCCCAGTCGATACAGGCGTCTGTTACTGATACCCCATAGGCCATATCACCAGGATTACTTGATAGTTTCTGATTGCCACCACTAAGATGGCTTTCAACCATGGCTCCGATGATAGATTGATTGCCCTCAAGAATTTGATTTGCTACGTTTTCTAGGACCAGCGGTTGTAAATTATGATCCTTGTTAGAGTTTGCATGACTACAATCGACCATGATATTCGGTGTGATTCCCTCAGCGGATAGTTCTTGCTCACAAATTGAAACACTGACCGAATCATAGTTTGGCTTACCATTACCGCCTCGCAATACCACATGGGCATATGGGTTGCCTTTGGTGGTAATTACAGACACTTTGCCATCTGAATTGATACCTAAAAATCGATGCGGGCTGGCGACTGATTGCAAGGCGTTCATGGCTACCGTCAGGCTTCCATCGGTACCGTTCTTAAAGCCCACCGACGATGACAGCCCTGATGCCATTTCACGATGAGTCTGCGACTCAGTGGTGCGAGCGCCAATGGCTGACCAAGTGATTAAATCTTGCATATACTGGGGCGAGATGGGGTCCAGTGCTTCGGTAGCGGTTGGCAATCCTATCTCAAGAATATCGTGTAATAGTTGGCGGCCGATATGCAAGCCATCAGTGATTTTGAATGAGTCGTTCATAAAAGGGTCATTTATCAGTCCTTTCCAGCCAGTCGTAGTTCGTGGCTTCTCAAAATAGACACGCATAACAATAAGTAGGGTATCGCTTACTTTGTCTGCTAAAACCTTCAGCTTAGCGGCATATTCATGGGCGGCCTTGAGATCATGGATCGAGCAGGGCCCTACCACCACAAAGATACGATGATCTTTGCGCTCTAGAATATTTTCTATCGCTTTGCGGCCATCAGAGACGGTTTGCCTGGCTTTATCCGATATTGGAATTTCGCGCTTTAGTTCAGCGGGGGTCACCAAAATTTCTGGTTGTTCGATATTAATATTTTCGACTGCTCTGAGATCCATTATCGGAATTCCTGACTAAGTTAATTCTTTGAGGAGCGCTATTGTACTGAAAACGAAACGTTTTTGAAGACTATTCAGTGGTTACTGCACTAAACATGCCTATCTGGGGGAAGTAGAGTGCGCAGCGGACCGGCTCTGGACCCATTTCTCTATAGAGCCTGGCGTAGTGGTTTAGCTGGCCTTTATAATAATTTAACTGCCTTTGTGCAAATTGGGCGCTAGTTTCAAGGTCGGTAGGACGCGTAAATTTATAATCAATAATCCAGCGAATACCTGCATCAATAAAGGTTCTATCAATCACTGATATTCCAAATGATTCAACATCATCGTGCGAGTAACTCAGAGATTGTTCACAATAAGCTTTTGAATGCGGGGCTAAAATCCATTGCCCATTGGGATCTGCGACTGTAAGCATAATCGCATCAGACAATTCCGCAAGCTCATGTTTCGTAGCAAGAACGCCCAGTTCCTTAAGCTGAGTTCGCCAAGTCAGTGGCAATGTTAGGCGTCGGCTCTCTGGCCAGGCGTTAAGACCCTCATTGGCAATTTGTTTTAAGGTCCGGTGCATAACGGTGCCAAAATGTCGTGCTCTAACGGATAAGTCACCCTCGCTAACAGAGAATGAGTCATTAGCTTTAGGTATTGAGTGACCTAAGAGTGCATGCTTCTCTAGCCTCGGTGGAACAAACTCAGAGGGCAGTCGACGTATATGGACTAATTGACGTCTTGCATCATTGCCTGAATTTCTGCTCTCATCAGCGGTTGCCTCTACATTGAATAACCCTGCGGCTATATTTTCTTCAATTTTAGGCCAAATGGGATTCAGCAAACTCGTTTTCCCAGGGGCATTCCAGCCATCTTTTTTAGAAGGGGTTAATTTTGCATACAGATACAGCTTTTTGATAGCACGGGTTGCCGCCACATAGAGTACTCGAGTGTCTTCGAGCCTAGTCTTCAAATTAGATTCATACTTGAGATAAGCATATACGGGGTCGTCCTCCTCATCATGGGGGCCTAAAGGCGCCATAAGTAATGTTGATTGATTATCGTCTGATATGATTTTTTGCCATCTAAGTAGTGGTTTTTTGTCTGAGGGTGACTGACTTCCTAAAGAGGGTAAAATAACATGATCAAATTCTAGTCCTTTTGATTTGTGTATGGTCATGATTTGAATGGTCGTCGCAGAGTCCGTCCCAGAATGGTAATGAGGCGATGGATTAGCATAGAGTTTATCTACTGCGACTTCGAAGCCTCTCCAGTCCTTGACCAATCCGGCCACTTGCCAAGTTTCTAGAAGGTCTAAATAGCGACGTAGGTCACTTAGATCTGCATCACTAGCAATGGTTGCCGGACCGCCTAAACGCTGCCACGTCGACTCGACAGCAACACGTATATCCGTCCGTCCTCGATTATCCCAAGCATACGATAGGATTTGGATAATCCGGTTAAGCGCCTGCTGCCCATAATCGGAGAGTTTTTCGGCAGAGGGTGAGCTGAGTATCGTCTGCAACTGAGCGAGAATAGCGTCTCCAGTGTAAGGGCTGGCCATAGTGCTGTTGGATATTGTTAGCAGGTCTTCCAAGCCCAAGCCACAAAATGGGCTTCGCAATAATGCAAGCCAGGCAATTCTATCAGCAGGTGATACCAGAGCACGTGTTAGCGACATCATGTCTATCACCGGCATTCGAGTGCCCAATGGTGTAATGTCATGAGCCTCCCAGTTAAGATTTGCTGACTGGAGTGCTGGAATAATGCATCTAAGATGGCTTCGACTACGCACTAAAATAGCAATCGACTGGCGACTGTCTACTTGAGATATCGCTCGGCAAGTGGCGGCTATATGATCTCCCTGTGCGGTTTCAGTCAGATCACCTGAAAATCCTTGGAAGGTAACTGCAGTATTCAATCCATAAGTCTTGAAACCTGATGAAGCAGAGTAGGGCACTGCGCCCCGGCTGATATCAGCTCTTTTGGGAAAGGCGTCGCTGAATACATCATTCACCCAGTCGACCACGCCTTGTTCTGATCGGAAGTTTGTCGACAGAGTAAGGGGAGTACATTGAATGGGGCCGATCGAATGGCGCTGAAGATTGATAAATAAACCAACATTCGCGTTACGAAATCCATACAAAGACTGCATGGCATCGCCTACTAAGAATAGTGTTCGACCATCCCCAGGTTGCCATCCGCTTACCAGTTGTGTCAGCAACTCCACCTGAGAGCCTGAGGTATCCTGGAACTCATCGACTAAGATGTGACTTAACTGATAATCCAAACGAAGCGTTACGTCGGAAACAACCTCATCCAAAGCAGGGGTAATAGCCTCTAAGGCAGATAGTGTAATAGCAGAGTAATCGCACTGATCTTGTTCTCTGAATTCAGTATTAAGCTGTGCGGCTAGGTGGGGCAATAGTACCCCCAGAGCATCAAGAATACGCTGTTGACTATGATTGATAGAATACTCGGGTAAGTTCAAGACGTTGCTAATTTGATCAACTAGGCCATCCTGATTCCTGCACCACATGAGGACATTCTCCATACGTGTTTTGTGCTCTTTTTTATCAGCTGGAAAACCTGCGTTTTTATCAATTTTAAGACGAATAGCGCCATCTTGGGTCACCAGCATTCGCAATAGCGTTTTCCAGCAAGAAATACCTGAAAGGCTAGCGTCAGGGAGCTCGACTAACCCAATCAGTTCTGCCAAAGCTTGGTTCTTTCCCTCTGGTATATGACTCGCTGCAAAGTCAGCTAGTTCTATCAGTTCTCCAGTGATAGGCAAAAGACTTTCGTAAAGGCTATATAGATTTTCATCAACAATTTGCTCGATTACCTGTTTAAAGTAATGACGATTATCTTCAATACCAAAAATTAGTGGTAACCATTGCTCCCGCTTGTTGAGTAGTTCCGACAGCAGTCGTTCGCATCGTTCTAAATTATTGCCAGTATGCGCTAAGAGGATTTCGAGCGAGGGCGCTAAAGATTCATCCAACTCCAGTTGCTGGAGTAGCGACCGACTTGCAGTCTCATAATGGGCTTCGGGATACTCGCTGGGTTCCGATATGTCACCAAGCTTTGTTTCTAAGGAAAATTGACGCGCAATATAGCGGCAGAAACTATCGATTGTTTGGATACGCAAACGGTTCGGCATGTGGAGTAAATTCCAGCTCAGCTTTTTATCTTGAAGCAATGCCTGTTGGGCCAGATCCCAGGTCTGAGCAGCATAACTATCAATGGGCCTTGGCTCGGTTGCAGCCTGTTGAAGCGCAGAGTGCACACGTGAGGCCATCTCCGCCGCGGCCTTGCGGGTAAAGGTGATGCTGAGTATCTCTTCAGGCTCTTTCACCGTTGCGAGTAAACCTAAAATACGCTGAGTGATAAGACCTGTTTTTCCAGATCCAGCTGGGGCTGAAACAATAAAGCTTTCTTTTGAGTCTATCGCTTTTAACCTTTCGGCTTGATCCACAATATTGTTCATTTCGTCCCACCAGTGATTGCGACGTCTTTATTGATAATGGGTTCTTCAGACCAGCGGTTGAGCGGTAAGAGATGGGTATGATAGAGCACACCGCTTGCATGAATGATCTCCATCTGTGATACACCCGCAGTAAACTCGTCCGCCAATAGGCTGATGGAATCATGCCACTGCGTGACAGCTTGATCCCAATCGATACCTGTTTTTTCTCCTTCAATCATCTGACTGTCGCTGATCCCCATGAAACGAATTTTACCGCCAATAATCTGCGCGAAAGCACAACCATTAACGGGTGCTTGGCTCGCAGAAACATACAACGGTAATTGGGGGTCCTTTGGCCGATCCCCATACCAATGTGAGGGGTTAATGGCACCTGATTTATAGTCAATAATTAGTAATTTGTCGTCAACCCTATCAACTCTATCGAGACGGAGTGAGACTTCTAAATCGCCAAAAGTCACTTTTTGCTTCGTCTCAAGAGCCTCAATAGAAAAGTTGGGCCTCTGTTTTTCCAGCTCAATCCATTCCCATAAGAGTTTAATCAGTCGCGTCTTTTCAATGGTCCGATAACGCGCTCCACGGAGAATAGAGTGGTGAACTGACCATTCTTCAAGTACCTCGGTAGTGACTTGGCCAATACGAAAATCAACATCCTTGTCGGATTGCCGGTGAAGCTCCAGTGACGTGCCCCATTGCGTCCATAATCGAAAAAGAATGTCATGCAAAATGGTGCCACGATCTAAGGCATTAAGGCCATGGCTAGGCTCCTCTAATGCTGCTGCTTTTAAGCGATGCGTCGCAAAGGCATTAAAAGGACAGGCGGCTTGATTCTTAAATAGAGCACCGCCAGTGCTGATTGATTCAATATTTTTATCGAATGGGGGGGCATAGTCTCGGAATAGAATAGTTTGATCTGCTTGCATGAGAGTCTTTGGGTGTTGTGCGACATCGCTGACAAGTTCTTGTAGTGCAATAACAGGGATATCAGATATCAACGGGCTTGCACGTAGAGTTTCCTCGCCTTTTTTACTCGAGTAACTGAGGATTAGTTCAGCACTATTATTGATATAGCCTAAGATTAATTGTCGTGCGATTTCAAGTTCACGCTCCGGCAAACTATGCGGCATGGCGTGCTGACGTTGGAAGCTTGCAGGTAACAGTGGGTTTATAGATACCGATGCTGGGAAGCTTTGGCAGTCCATGCCGAGTACCCATAGACTATCAAAGCGTAATCCAGATGCTTCTAGCAGACCGAGAATCTGCAGTGGTGCATCTGCTGTCTTGGGATGAAACACGGTATCCTGTGCTAGACGTCTTAAATGTTTAAGGGCATTAGCAAAACCAATTTCAATACCCAAATTATCGAGGCCTGAAAATTGCGCCAACAACCTTTGCCAATGCTCTTTTTGCTGATATTCAAGACTATCCAAGGCGCGCTTACCGGGCCATCCTAAATTCTTGAGATGAGAATTAAAAAAGCCAGCCCAGGCTGTAAAGTTCTGTTGAAGCCGATGATGATCGTTATGAGTGTCTCTCAAGTGAGCGGCCGCAGCCAAGGTATCTGGAATAGGCTCGGCTTCATTGTCTGGACAAACGGCATCGAAAAACTCACTAAAACTATGCTCAAAACGCCGTGTTTTTCTGAGGCTAAGCTCTGCATTTACACGCGACTGCACCGATAGCTGATCGAACACATTGTGAGGGCTATAGAGTATTTCTAGCCATTCCTGCAACCCCTTTTTTCTGTTTAAGCACTCAATCAAACCCAGAGCACTATTAGCGATACTGGTCTGACTGAGCGGCGTACCGGCTGATATGTTCACGATAGACTCAGTGTTGTAATCGCCTAATGCCTCATTGACAATTCTGACAGTTTTAGTGAGGGAACTGTTGAGGTCTGGAACAACAATACCGATACGTTGATCGGGCTGTTGCGTTATTTTCTGTGCTGCCCAATTCGCCGCGCTGCGTAACTCTTCATCATGATCAACTGCCATGACCACATGACTGCCTGCACTATTTTTAGTGCTTTCAATTGATCGAGTCTCTGGGCTAGCAGTGTCGAGTATTTTTTTTATCAAAGGCGGTTGTGACTGAAAACCATAGGTCAGTATTGTTCCCTCTCTAGACAACAAACCGTCCTCAAAAGCCTTTAATATGGATTGCCAGCTTTCTGCTGGCGTGACAAGGGTGTTCATCGCAAGCAGTTGGCGGTAGCTTTTACTCCAACGCCGTAAATAGGTTATTGCGGGCGTATCTTCATGCACTTGATCGACGGTGAGATCCCACTGTTCGAGGGTTGAATAGGTTTGGCTTACCATTTTGGCATATTTACTGCTCAAATCCGGGTCGTTTTCATTAATCGCCCGCTCCCAGTAGTAGCGACTTTGCGGTAAGCCAACGACAGCCTTACCCGACAAGGTTATATTATTTTGGTCCTGAAGCTCATCCCAACAGTATTTAAGCCAGTGATCTATGGCGAACACTCTAGGAGTGCACCAGACAGAATTGCGGGTTTGGCAATCGAGTGACCACGCTTCACTAATCTTAGCCGCGAGACGATGATTTGGGGTGATGATCAAGTAATCTTGTTCAATAGCGTCGCGGAAAAGAGCGATATCGATTAAAGGTGGCAACATTTAAAGTATTTCCGCACAGTAGTTAAAAACTCGCTTATATAATCGCAAAACATCAGTGCAAATGACAGTAGGCTGTTACAATAATGTTATGGAAATTTCTTTTAATGCAGTTTTTATTGTTTTGTTGCTCCTGCCGCTCGTCGTGGGACTTATTGTTGGCTTTTTAATTGGACGATCAAGCTCCAAGCAGCCAGATGATGAGCGTTATCCTGAGCTTCTTGCGTCCAATCGTGTGCTTGAAGAAAAATTGGCAAATCAACAGTCTCAATACGAAGCTCAGTTAAAGATGCTTCAAGATGCCAAAGAGCTTCTCAGTAAAGAATTTGAAAATCTAGCCAACCGAATCTTTGAGGACAAACAAGCAAAGTTTTCGACACAAAGCAAAGAGGCAATCGAAGTGTCGCTTGGCCCTTTGAGGCGCGATATTGGCGACTTTCGCAAGCAGGTCGAATCCGTTTATGATAAAGAGAATGCTGACCGTAACAAGCTAGTCGGACAGATTAGTGAGCTCCAAAAACAGACTTTGCAGATTTCTGCGGATGCGGTAAGCCTCGCTAACGCATTACGAGGCGATAACAAAGCTCAGGGTAACTGGGGCGAGTTTGTGTTAGAGAAATTACTTGAAGATTCTGGTCTTACTAAGGGCCGTGAATACGACACTCAGGTGGCGCTCAAAGATGATGAAGGTAAACGTCGCAACCCCGATGTGATTATTCACCTGCCAGAAGGCAGAGACATTGTTATTGACGCCAAAGTTAGCCTGGTTGATTACGAACGCTATTTTCATGCCGAAGACGAAGACACTAGAAAGTTGTGTCTGAGCCAGCATCTAGCGTCATTAACGGCCCATATACGTGGCTTAAGTGGTAAGGACTATGAAAATCTAACGGGCGTAAATAGTTTAGATTTCGTACTCATTTTTATTCCTATAGAGTCGGCCTTTATGCTGGCGTTAGATCAGGCACCAGATATGATGCGTGATGCCTATGATCGCGGCATTATTTTGGTTAGTCCAAGTACCTTGATGGTGACATTAAGAACTATCAAGAACCTTTGGCGCTACGCAGATCAGAACCTCAATGCCCAAGTTATTGCCGACAAAGCAGGGGGGCTCTACGATCAGTTTGTCCTTTATATTGAGGCCATTGAAGATGTTGGTCGACATCTGGATAAGAGTCAAGAAGCTTGGGGAACTGCGCATAAGCGATTGGTGAGCGGGCGTGGGAATCTGGTTCGGCGCAGTGAAGAGTTGAAGAAGTTGGGTGCTAAAACTAAGAAAGCTATGCCCGATAATCTACTCTCTATCGCCGATGATAATGGCCTAGTGGGTTCAGACTCAGAAGAGGATGCCTAGGTTTGAGTAGTGTCTGGGTTCTTATTGGTGGTTTGTTAATTTTGCCACTTGCGGGTTACGCGATTTTTCTTGGCGTCCAATTGCGAGAACAGCGTCGCGCGCAGCGCGCGCTTGATCAGCAATTAACGGAACAGCGTATCAATGATGATCGTGACGCCAGGCAGGCAGTGCAGATCATTGCTCGTGCTCTATTGCAGAAAGATCTTTCAGAGACAGAGGCAGCCATGCGTATTGCTTTTCTGGCTCAAAAAATTATCGCTAGTAGTGAGGAATCAGAGTCTTTTCGAGTATTTCAGCAGCTTGCAGAGGCTACGGCGTATATCCCCATTCTAGAAGATTGGGCACTACTGGAGCGATCTGAACAAAAGCGTTTGACGGGAGAGAGAGAGAAGATAGAAAAAGATTATAGTGAATTTGTTGCAGCGGGCGCGAATTTCCTCTCCAAATTACGCTTAAGCTGAGTCTTTACGGACTAAAAATACACCTGTTTCAAGATGATCGGTCCATGGAAATTGGTCAAAAGCCGCAACATTGACGATGTCGTGAGTCTTGCATAATGAACTAAGATTGTTTATCAACGTTGTTGGGTTACAGGACACATATAAAATCTTATCGAATCGAGCCACTAAATCCTCAGTGCCTGAATCTAGTCCCGACCTTGGTGGATCCACAAAAACAGTAGAGAAATTGAAAGCGGATAAATTAATATTACGGAGTCGGCGGAAGGGACGGTCGCCGTTTAATGCTTGAGTAATTTCTTCGCTGGATAGTCGAACAACTGTGATGTTATCAATGTCATTCAGCGAAAAGTTGGTTTCAGCGGAAGCTACCGACACCTTGGAGACCTCAGTGGCCAAGATATTCTTGAAGTGCTGCGCCAGAACAACCGTGAAGTTACCATTGCCACAATATAGCTCTAACAGGTCTGCGTTCTGATTGTCGTCTGCACAACATGCGCTTGCCCAGGTCAGCATATTGGCATTAATACTAACGTTGGGCTGTGTAAATCCGGACTCCACTTGCTGGTAGCGGTACTCACGGCCACCAACTAGGATACTTTCTGTGACAAAATCCTGGGTTAAAACTCTTTTCTGCTTTCGACTTCTTCCAATAATATAAACGGATAACTGGGCTTGTAATACTTCAGCTTCTGTCTGCCAAGTATCATTAAGTGGCTTATGGTAAATCAGAGTAACCAGAGACTGACCACTGTCGGTAGTCAAAAATTCCACACTAAATAGCCGATGGCTGATTATGTGACTGGCGTTAATAGCCTCGAGAAGAGGGCTCATAAGTGCCGTGATCAAGGGTCCCCCAATTGGGAACCCGGTAATAATATAGGGCTTTTTCTCTCCAGATTTATGCATAGCATAGTGAGCGGCGCCATTCTCGTGCCAAATCCTAAATTCAGCACGCATGCGAAAATTGAGTGGCTTTGAAGGATGTATCAGAATCGGATAATCACCAAAGCGGCTCAATTCTTGCTGAAATCGAGTAACCTTTTGATCCAATTGTTGCTGATAGTTGTGATCACTATAACGTTTGTCGAGCATTTGCTTAGAAGTCATAAAGTGTTATAAATCTCATCAGTTTTCGCTGCCATGACGAGGTCGTTGAGATGTAGGCCACCAATGCTGTGGCTCCACCAATAGATGGACAACTTTGCCCACTCTACCGAAAGTCTCGGATGGTGATCACACTGTTCGGCGATAATCGAAATTTTGTTTGCAAAGGTCATCGCCGCGTTAAAGTTTTTGAGCGTGTAGCTTTTATATAATTGTTCAATAGTATCAATCGAGATTATCTGCCATCCAGGTAGTTGCGACATGAATACAGTCTTTTCATCGATACTTAATCTGGTCGCATCTTTTGGTGTTGCTGTAATGTGTTGCTGACTTAAGATCATTAAGTGGTACCTCGGTCTAAAGACAATTTTTAGGCCTGGGAAGGCCCGCGAGTAGGGCAATTTGCTTTGCAGGACTGCCAGGAAATAGTTGGTTTAAATAAATACTGCGACCCTTATCTACCCCTAAACTCATCGTCAGTGTCTTGCTCAAAGGACGCATCGACGGGGAAAACCCATAGTCATTAAAAAATTGCCGGGCAATCGCTAGGATAGCGATGTGATCATCGCCTAACTGAATCCCCGAAGTCTCCGCTATTACAGTGGCTTGGTCGAGCGACCAATGGGGGAGAGATTCAAGATAATTATGTGTCATTGCCATGATTTATGCGGCCAAAGGAAAAAGCCCTGCTATTAAACAGGGCTTTTTATTAAACGTATACTTTTTTACTTAGTCATCACTCATAATTCCGAAGATGTGTAGAAGACTTAAAAACAGATTATAGATCATGACAAAAAGCGTGACGGTCGCAGAGATGTAGTTTCTTTCTCCGCCATGAATAATAGCGCTGGTCTGCCACATGATGATGCCCGCGGAGAGAAATGCAAATACCGCGCTAATCGTGAGTGAGAGCAGGGGAATCTGCAAAAACACATTGGCAATGGCTGCCACAAAACTGATTAACAGACCGACCATTAAAAACCCGGTCATAAAGCTAAGGTTTTTACGAGTGGTCAATACATAAGCGGAAGATGCAAAAAACACCAAAGCGGTGGATCCTAAGGCCAGCATTATTGTGTCAGCACCCTTCACGGCAAGATACATGTTGAGGATGGGGCCAAGTGTGAACCCTAACCAGCCGGTTAATGCAAATACCCAAAACAGGCCTTTAGAGTTGTCTTTGTTCTTTTCAACCATCCACAAGCATAAGAAGTAGGGGAGTAGCGTTAATAAGCCAAAATGAGGGGCTTCTATGGCCATTGAAATACCGGCCATTAGGGCGCTGAAGGCAATTGTAGTGCCAAGCAGCACATATGTGCTGCGAAGTACCTTGGTGACTTCAGGGCTAAGGGCCGTGGACTGAATGCCACTGGTTGAATTGTTACCGCGATATTTTTCAGTTTCCATGAGTTTCTTTCCTTTTTAATGAAGTCATAAACGTTCTAGCATCAATGATACTGATACGACAGAAGATAGCTACCCCGATTAATTAACAATGGGGTATTTTTGGAGTTTTAAACCACGGCAAACGAATCCTGCTTAAATCCTTCGGCGTTCAGGGTTAAGCACCAGCCGTTCTGGTCCCAGTCACCCAGCACTATTCGTTGTTTATTATTGAGTTGATGGGTGGCGGGACGATGGGTATGACCATGAATGAGCACTTGGGCATTATGTTTAGACATAACCTCAGTGACCGCATGGGCGTTGACATCCATAATCTGGCCGGCTTTGTTACTGTTGGCGGCTGCGCTTTTCTTACGCCAGTTGGAGGCGATTTTTTGACGCAGAATCAATGGTAAATGGAGCAGACACCAAAGATATATTGGATGGCGAGATTTTCTACGGAATCGTTGATAGTCAATATCATCAGTGCACAGTGAATCTCCATGCATCAGTAATGCATTATGGCCAAGATAACTAAGCATGTATTCATCTGGCAAGAGGCTTACACCGGTCTCCTTAGCAAAGCGTGATCCCAGCGTGAAGTCACGATTTCCCTTTTGGATATAAATCCGTACGCCGCTATCTGAGAGCTGCTTTAATGCCCTTTTTATAGACACTGCCAATTCAGAAGGATCATCATCTCCAATCCAGGCTTCAAACAAGTCTCCAAGGATGTAGAGTGCTTCCGCTTGGTGAGCTCGCTGGCTTAGAAAAAGCAAAAACGCCCGAACAATAGTCGGGCGTTGAGGTGAGAGATGAATGTCCGAAACAAAAAGAATCGCCATTAGAATATCGCTCTACTGATTAGCATAGGCATCGCTAATCAAGGTCTCAGTAATCTCGATGCTATCCATCGGCACATCTTGGTGTCCAGCGCGGTTACCAGTAGGAGTACCTTTAATCTTGTCTATAACATCCATACCCTCAACGACTCTACCAAATACCGCATAGCCCCAGCCCTGCATGTTCTTACCGCTATGATTCAAAAAACCATTATCGCTAACATTCACAAAAAATTGCGATGAAGCTGAGTGGGGATCGCCGGTACGAGCCATGGCAAGCGTGCCGATTTCATTCTTGAGGCCATTGTCGGCCTCGTTTTCAATGGGATCACGGCCGGCTTTCTGATTCATGTCGGAGTCCATCCCGCCACCCTGAACCATAAAACCATTGATTACCCGGTGAAACACGGTCCCTGTATAAAAGTCATCGCGAGCATACTGCAAAAAATTGGCCGCAGTGATGGGAGCTTTGTCGAAGTCGAGCTCAATCGAGAAGTCGCCCATATTGGTGCGAAATGTAATCATTTCAATTCCTTAAGTTTAGTTTTAGTTCTACGGCTATTTTAGGCGTTTATGAAAAGGATTAAAACAAATCTTTAGTATTAAACATGCGTTTTTGATTGGTTGGGAATAAAAATAACCAGATCACCGGCTTTTTGTTTATAAGGCTCTATGCTGGCGCTATAATAGAGTTCTTTCCGATAAGCTCTGTAAAAACCCTATGACTGATATAGACGAACCAACAAATTTTATCCAGCAGATCATTAATGATGATCTTGAGGCTGGCCGTGTGACCAATATCGTTACTCGTTTTCCTCCAGAGCCTAATGGTTTTCTACACATTGGTCACGCGAAATCGATCTGTCTAAATTTTGGCTTGGCCAACCAATACAAAGGCAAATGTAATTTACGATTTGATGACACCAATCCCGAAAAAGAAGATCAGGCCTATGTTGACGCTATCATTAAAGATGTTCGTTGGTTGGGTTATGACTGGGTGGGTGAGCCTTGCTATGCGTCGAATTACTTTGACCAGCTCTATCTTTGGGCGATCACACTGGTCAATGATAATAAGGCCTATGTTTGCGAGCTTGATTCACAAGCAATGCGTGAATTACGTGGCACATTGACTCAGGCTGGGACTAACAGTCCGTTTCGAGAAAGGCCGGCAGCAGAAAGTCTAGCTTTACTCGAGAGCATGCGTGTTGGAGAAATAGCTGAGGGTGCAATGACCCTGCGCGCAAAGATAGATATGTCATCGGCGAATATCAATTTGCGTGACCCTGTGCTGTATCGGATCAAAAAGATGGCTCACCAACGCACAGGAGACAAGTGGAATATTTATCCATCTTATGATTTTGCTCATGGCCAGGAGGATGCCATCGAAGGCGTGAGTCATTCGATTTGCACCTTAGAGTTTGCCGCAAATCGACCCCTCTACGACTGGTTTACCGCAAATCTTCCATTGCCTTCGATTCCTCATCAATATGAATTTGGTCGACTGAAACTCAACTACACGATTACCAGCAAGCGTAAGCTCAAACAACTGGTGGACGACAAACATGTGTCTGGGTGGGATGATCCGCGTATGCCAACAATCTCGGGACTTCGGCGGCGCGGCGTGAGCGCGCGTTCTATTAGAAACTTTTGCGATAGCCTCGCAGTGGCAAAAACTGACGGAATTGTTGATGTTGCCCAATTTGAACATTTCATACGCGATGACTTAAATTCCAATGCGGCACGGGCTATGTGCGTGCTGAAGCCACTGCTGGTCACTTTAAGTAATTATTCTGAGCAAGAATATGCTCAGATTGACGTGAAAAATCATCCCAATAGGGATGATATGGGCACGCGTACGCTCACTTTCGGTGATCAATTTTATATTGATCAAAGCGATTTTAGCGAAGATGTCAGCCTGTCGCGGAAAAAGTTCAAACGCCTAGTCATTGGAGACTATGTTCGGTTACGTGGGGCCTTTATAGTAAGGGCTGATGATGTGGTAAAAAATACGGCTGATGAGATAGTCGAAGTCATTGCCTCACTCGTTCCTGACACGGTCGGCAAAGACGCACCGGAAGGAATTAAAGCTCGGGGCGTCATACATTGGGTTGACGCGTGCAGTGCTGTCGACTGTACTGTGAATCTCTATGATCGGTTGTTTAATCAGGCTGATCCTGATAGGGGAGAACAACATTTTCTCGACCACCTCAACCCCGATTCGTTAACGGTGGTTAACGGGTGTAAGGCCGAGGCGAGTCTCGCCGGGTCGATTGCGGGTGATCATTATCAGTTTGAGCGAGAAGGGTATTTCACACGTGATATAGATCAAATAGAAAACGTGATCTTTAACTGTACCATTGGACTTAGAGACAACTGGAAAGCATAGAATGACTGATACTAATATCCTTGAATTGCAGCTCTACAACACCATGAGCCGTGAGAAACAGGTGTTTAAACCGATTGATCTCAGCAGGGTCACTATGTATGTCTGTGGACCCACAGTCTACAACCGAGTTCACATTGGTAATGCGAGACCTGTGGTGGTTTTTGATACGCTCTATCGCGTGCTAAATAGTGTTTATCCAAACGTTATTTACGCTCGTAATATCACTGATATCGACGATAAAATAATGAATGCTGCGGCCGAACTTGGCGAAGATATTTCAGTTCTCTCTGCGCGCTATGCCAAGGCCTATTTCGATGATATGGAGGCGCTCAACAATCTAGAGCCCACCATTACACCCTATGCCACTCAACATATCCCAGAGATGATCAGTATGACAAGCCTTTTGATTGATAAGGGCCACGCCTATGAGTCTCAGGGACACGTGCTGTTCGCAGTCGAGTCTATGGAAAAATACGGGCAGTTATCGGGCCGATCGCTGGATGACATGTTGGCTGGCGCGCGCGTTGAGGTAGCCGACTATAAACGTTATGCAGGAGACTTTATTCTGTGGAAGCCCTCGAGTGACAAAGAGCCAGGTTGGGATAGCCCTTGGGGCAGAGGTCGTCCGGGTTGGCATCTCGAATGCTCGGCGATGACTGAGAAACACCTAGGTGAAACTATTGATATACACGCCGGCGGGCAAGATCTTATTTTCCCCCATCATGAAAATGAAATTGCCCAGAGTTGCTGTGCTCATGATGGTAAGCCAATGGCTAATATATGGATGCACAATGGTTTTATTAACATTGATGGCGAAAAAATGTCTAAATCTCTGGGTAACTTTCGGATGGTTAAAGATCTGTTAGATCACTATCCTGGGGAGGTATTACGTTTCGTGATTCTGTCAGCTCATTATCGTTCTGAGCAGAGCTTTAGTGCTGAGCTGTTGGATAGCGCCTGGCGATCATTGGATTCCTTGTATGGGTATTTGCGCGGTACTCAGTCCGATCAACCAGAACTAAATAAGAGCAGTGCTGGTTATAAAGCGCTGCTTGATGACCTGAACACGCCGATGGCGATTAGTGAACTGCACCGGTTGGCCAAGCTGATGCATAGTACTGAGGGCGATGAACAGCGCGCTATAGGGGCGGAGTTACTCGCTTTAGGGGACATTCTGGGGTTGTTGCAGCAAGACCCAGAGCAGTGGTTTACCCATGCGAGAGGCTCAGAAGACATTAGTGAGCAAGACATTGAAGCGCTCATTACCCAGCGGCAGCAAGCAAAGGAGAATAAGGATTATTCTGGCGCTGACCAAATACGTCAATCGCTGCTTGACCAGGGCGTTATTCTAGAAGACAGCAGGATAGGGACTCAGTGGCGGCGAAGCTAGGCGATATTATTACTTAATTGTGCGCCATTAGGTCTTCTAACTCATAGGTTTCTAGCATATCAACGCCACGTGCCAATAGTCTATATCCCAGAGCTCGGTCACTTACTTCGTAGGCAACTAACGTTGCGTCACTCAGCGCGTCACTACTATGCAGGTTATAGTTTTCTGGAATAATCTCGTGATCAACATAGATAAAATCAGCAGCGGCGTCCCCGACTGCTTGGCTTTCTAGATCCGCCCAGCATTTAAGGACTAAACCTACTAGAGGCCAGTGTGACTCTCGGGCCATGATAGCCAGCAGGTAGTCAAAGCTCATTATTACGGTTTGTTCTGCTACCGGCGCTAATATTCGCTGTATCGTATGTAACATTAACTCTCGACTGCAATGCTCAATAGACTCCTCTTTGATCTCTACGAAGGCAATTACTGGAGGATTCCGCTGCAATGTGCCCACTAACGCCTCAAGAGGGGCAATTGTTTCATCAATGAATCTGTTTCCCAACCTGCCGGGTTCAAAAGCGGAAATGGCTAACAAAGAATCTCGATTTGATTCAAACACAGAGCCATCTTGACCGCTAACTCGCTTCAGATCGGTATCGTGATAAATAATCGGCAACTTATCCTTACTGAACTGCACATCAAGCTCAATAAATAGGGCGCCATGTTCAATCGCCTTATTCAAAGATAGAATAGTATTTTCAGGGTATTTACCCCGATACCCTCTATGAGCCACCAATTCGTTAGCATTGATAGGTATTGGTGCAGCTTGCTCTAAATCCATTACTCCAAACCTCTTGGGTAGACACTTTAATTTACGTAAATGGTATCCTTACGCAACTTTAACAACAAGGGCCGTTCAATGTCTCTGGTACTGTTTGAAATTCGTGACAATATTGCATTATTAACCCTCAATAATCCTGCTAAGCGGAATATGCTGACCTTTGAAGTTTGCGAGATGATTGTCGATTTTGTCGCCCAAGCTGAAAAACATCCCAATGTGAAAGCTCTTATCGTCACGGGTAACGGACCAACTTTTTGCGCTGGCGGTCAACTTGGGGATATTACAGCTGACAAATTGATGCTTGAGAATATCTACAGTGGGTTTCTTTGCATTGCCCAGTGCTCACTCCCCACTATTGCGGCAGTGAATGGCCCTGCCGTAGGGGCTGGATTTAATATGGCAGTTGGCTGTGATGTGAGAATTGTTACAGAAAAGGCACGGTTTGAGCCGCGGTTTTTCGGGCTCGGTCTTCACCCAGGGGGTGGTAATACTTGGATGTTGCGCCAACTTGCAAACTGGGATACTGCTGCTGGTATGCTACTTTTTTCTCAGTCACTGAGTGGTAAAGAGGCGGTGAATAGGGGGCTGGCTTGGAAATGCGTTACTCAAGACACATTAAAAGAAGAAGCATTTAGTTTTACCGACAATATCCGAGATCTCCCTAAAGAATTATTACTCCGAACGAAGCAGACCTTGCGCGAGGCAGGTGGAACTAACAACCATGACGAAATTATCAACCTTGAAACTGCCCAGCAAGTTTGGTCGATTAACCAACCCTACGCACGCGATTCAATCACCGCAATGATCACAAAAATTAGTGGTCATCGAAAAGACACTTAAGCTCTAGTGATTAATTCGCTGCTGGCCGAGAGACTGTTACTAATGGACTCTCAGCCCATCCATAACGAACCGACTTAGCGTCAATACGACTATTTTTTGTAATAACAATAGGGCCGTTGTAAACGCTCCAAGCGGCATCATTGATGCGATAGCCCATTGAATCGTCGACTTCCGCTGGAACAAGTCTGACAGTGCCAGACTGATCAATTAAAATCTGTGGCGCTTGTGTTATGGGTTGTTCTCCATTGGGCCAAAATGCTTTAGCCATGGTTAATTCAGAAGTGTCGCTGTAGTCGACAATCGCATCGCGCCATTTAGCCAGTGCGCTTTTCATTTGCGCCAAGCGGTCTGCGTATACCCTCGATTTGGCAAGATTATTGACCTCGTGAGGGTCGGCAACAATATCGTATAGTTCCTCGGTTGGCCGCGGCAGAAACCAAAGACGTTGAGTCGAGTTAAGCTCATCTAATGCGAATAGCTTCCAGAGAGTCTGCATGCTCAGCATCTGGTCTCGATAAGCAATATGCTGACCACCTGGAACACCGGGGAGCTGATTATTTATATATTTAAATTGGCTGTCACGCACTGCGCGTTCGCGAAAGTTAAACTCATCCATACGGTCTTTTGCAGCATAGATATAATCTCGTTTGGCGCTTGCATTTGGCACTAACTGCGGACTGCCATGCATATACTCGGGTACAGCAAGCCCTGCCATGGTCAACACACTAGGGCCAATATCGAGGAAGCTAACCAGTTTTTGGTCAACAGTATTGTTGTCAACGGAGACTGGTTTAAGTCTCTCAGGCCAATGGACAATCAATGGTACCTTGATGCCACTATCATAGATTTCTCGTTTTCCTCGAGGCAAACCATCGCCATGGTCTGTAGTCCAAATAACAATGGTACTATCAGTTAAGCCGTCTTTATCCAATTGATTTAACAGTTTCCCAACCTTTTCATCCATTCTGTAAATATTGTTGTAGTGTTGCGCAATATCTTTACGGATCGCCGGATGATCTGGGTAGTAGGGCGGGATTGAGACCTGGTCCGGTCGAACTATTTGAGAGCGATTGCCTCTGGCATTATTTTTCGCTGCTGTAGTGGGAAATATTTGGCCCTCGTGACTTTCCTTGATGGTAATAAAACCAAAAAACGGCTGACCATTAGCTCGGCCCTTCCATGTCGATCTGCGTCCTTCGTCATCCCATATCGTAAAAGGTCCAGAGCCTGCTGAGGTATCGCTAAACTGATAATCTAGTTTGCTACTGGTGAAGGTGTAATAGCCTTTACGGCGTAATAGTTCGGGATAAGCTTTGATATGCGCAGGCGGGACAGTACGGTAGGCAGACTCTCTAAAGGAGCGGGTGCGCATATGCTGAGCGCCCACAGTCATTTGATGCACTCCGAGTATATGAGCAGCGCGACTGGGGGCACAAACACCGGCGGTCGTAAAGGTATTGGGATAGCGAACACTGATCCGGGCGAGACGATCAAGATTAGGTGTGACAGCGACATTATCACCAAATGCACCTACTCTCGCACTCATATCTTCAGCCATAATTAATAGAATATTCGGCCGCGTCTGGGCAACTACACAATTGCTCAACAGCACAAGTGCTAGACATATGATGGCCGTTAATTGCCGTAAAAACATAGGGAGACGCCTTGGTTAGTGATTTGACTCTTTACTTTTAGGTGGAAGTTTGAGCATATAGTACAGCGTCTTAATACTTCGATGTTATACTATTATTAATACAAGGAGATAAGGTCTTTATGAAGGTAATGCATGCGCTGACCGTGGACAATCTTGTTTTCGGTTGTAAAGGTGACCATTTGGAAATCCTGCTGATTCGCCACGGGGATGGCTACAGTATCGGCCAGTGGGGTCTCCCTGGAGATTGGTTGCTTGATCACGAAACCTTAAGTCAAGCTGCAGCGCGAGTGCTGCTTGATAAGACGGGTCTGTCAGATATTTACTTGGAGCAACTGAGAACGTTTAGTGATTTAGATCGCTACCCGACCGACAGAATTATCACAACCGCATTTATCTCATTAATTGCGCCTGAGGCATATGAGCTAGTTGTCGGTGCCTATCAGCTTGATGTGAAGTGGTTTCCTGTCAGTGATATACCAAAGCTAATTTTTGACCACGAAGCTATCCTCGAGGCTGGAATTGTGCACTTAAAGCATAAGGTATGTCATGAGCCCATTGGCTTCAATTTATTACCTGAAAAGTTTTCATTACTTGAATTGCAAACCCTCTATGAGGCTATTTTGGGCGTTTCACTGGATAAGCCTAATTTTCGGCGGAAGATGAAAAAGATGAACCTGCTAATAACGTGTAATGAGAAACAATCTGGTGTTGCTCACAGAGCAGCTGCTTTGTACCGTTTCGATAAAGAACGCTACTTTCAGCTCAAAAAGCAAGGCTTTGTTTTTGAGGTTTAATAACGGTTAGAAGAGATTTAAAGCGCTATACCCTCGACGTTGTTATGGTCAGCGCGCGGATCGAACGGCAAGGTGGAAACGTAGTAATCCTTCTCAATCCAAATAACTGAGAGGTCAGAATAAAAGTCTTCTAGCATAGGTTTAGATACCGTAGAAGAGCGCCCTCCATGCAGTTTTATTCGCTTCAACTATTATCTGTTATACGTTTCATTTCATCGTTGGTGAGCTTGTACATGCGAATCAATCCGAGAACGACACACCCAAGAACGATTGGACCTGATGCATAAATTATAACAATACCCGATAAAACGCTGTCTGATTGAGACGTATTGGCAACATAGCCAATATAAGCCAGTCCCCAGCCAGTCATAGCGCCACCAATAGCGATACCAAACTTTAGTGCGAGTAGATGGCCGGCAAAACTCATGGCCATAGCGTTACCTGCTGACTTAAGCTTTGATTTTCCATATTCGACCGTATCAGGGATCATTGAGAATAGCAGCACGGTGACCATCATATGAAAGAAATTAGCGACCATTGAGACTATCAATGCGATCTGATACTGATCCCGACTGAGCGGTAGGAAACCGAAATGAAGAATTATCACTACAATGCTAGCCCAGCGGAATAAGGTCACTTTGCAAACGTATTGTTTCAACACAATTACACTGAGTGCACCCCCCACACCAGCAAACATTCCCAGCGCGTTAAACATGCCAATAGAATCTTTGCGATCAAAGAAATACTCGATATAGTAATTCGTGACTCCGCCGCGCATAGCCACTGCAGCTAACAAAAAGAAAGTAATGGCTGCAATAATGGTCCACTGACTATTTCGAAATAAATCTCTAATATCTTGAGAAACAGGAGTGGGTGTGGATTTTTCATCTACTTCGGTTACAACACGTTCGTTTGTAAATGCAAAACAGGCCCAGAGGAGACATACAACCAATACTCCCATTACACCCATGGCAATTGGGTATCCCTTAATGTCATTCCCATTGCCAAAATATACGACCAATTCTGGTAAAAAATAAACTACAAACGCGCCACCAAGCATGCCGCCGGCAAAACGGAATGATTGCACAGAGGCTCGCTCAGAACTGCTGGCTGTCAAGACGCCGCCGAGCGCAGAATAGGGAATATTTATTCCAGTGTAGAGCGTCATGAACAGTGCGTAGGTGATGTAGGCATAGATTAATTTCCCAGCGTCGCTAAAATCAGGTGTAATGAAGACGAGAATACCAAGCACCGCAAATGGAATAGCAAGCCATAGCATGTATGGCCTATATTTTCCCCAACGGCTTTTGGTCCGGTCAGAGATTGCACCCATAATTAGATCTGTCAATCCATCGACTATTCGAACGATTAAAAACATGGTTCCAGCGGCGGCAGCTGAGATTCCAAAGACGTCTGTATAAAACTGCATCAAGTAGACTATGACAATCTGGAAGTAAATGTTGCAGGCAGAATCGCCCAATCCATAACTGATTTTTTCCCAGACTGGGAGAGTGCTATTTTTCATAAAAAGAGATACTTTCCTTGGTCTATCTCGCCCACCGACAATTGGGCAGACGATTTGGTGCGTCAAGGTGACTTTGCGGCTAGAGGTTAACACCTAAAGCTAAAGTTGGCTAATCAGTTAGAGTGCCCTGGTTAGCCGTTGGGTCAGGCTAGACTATTCGTTTTTGCTCTGCTAACATAAAGTTTTAGTAGTTGTCATAATGACTATTATAGTGATGTTGGCAAAACCTAAGCGCTCTATCTTCAGATTGCCAAAGAGGGTTCTGGGTGACCAGTAGATGTCTTTTTACTAATCAAAAATCTTATTTCCTAATTCGTCAATTACTTCAGTGGATCGAAAGTACCGATTTGAGCCTAACGGCTTGGTTTGCAGTGGCTTGGCTGTTAAATACCGCTCAGTTTCGAATTTATTATTAACTAATGGTAAAGATAAGGTTAGATTTACGAGTGTAAAAAGACATACTAGGTGAGGGGAGTTGGCAGAGCAGTCAGAAATCAGACTGATATCGAACGAGAATATTGTTACAAATATGAACACGTAAATCATATAAACTCAACTGGCTATAGCACTAGCTTTAGTTATCTCTATAAAGGAAAAAAAGATTAAATGATGGCACTATTTGACACCAGAATTGGCTTGGCTAGTTTACTTGCACTCATAGGCTTAAATGTCGTTGCATCGGTTTTACCCTATAAAGATTCGGATCAGACACATGAACAACGTCTGGCGGATCTATTACCAAGAATGACTCTCGAGGAAAAAATCGGGCAGATGAGTCAATATGTGGGGATTAACCTTTTGGCACAGTCAGAAAAAAATATGACCATAGAGCAGCTTGCAAAAAGTGATGCTCGTGGGTTTTACCCAGACTTACACTCGTCTGAGATGCCAGCCTTTATAGAAACAGGTAAAGTTGGCTCTTTTCTTCACGTCGTCACCGCCAAAGAAGCTAACCTACTCCAGCGCCATGCTATGAAATCTCGATTGGGTATACCGCTACTAATAGGTATTGATGCCATTCACGGCACAGCAATGGTGAGGGGGGCTACGGTATATCCAGCGCCCATGGGTATGGCTAGCACATGGAATCTAGCCCTGGTGGAGCGAGCAAGTACCGAGACGGCGTCTGAAATGCGTGCCACAGGGTCTCACTGGTCATTTACGCCTAATATCGATATCGCTAGGGATGCACGGTGGGGGCGAGTGGGTGAAACATTTGGTGAAGACAGCTATCTTGTGGGTGAGATGGGTGTTGCTACAATTAATGGCTTGCAGCAGGGCGATTTTACCGGTCAAAATAAAGTGCTCGCAAATGCAAAACACTGGGTGGCTGGTGGTGACCCCATTACTGGGATTAACCTGTCGCCGATGGATGTATCGCTACGCACTCTGAGAGAAGATTTTTTCCCGCCCTTTAAGCGTGCCATAGAGGCCGGAGTGTTTACTTTTATGGCCGCTCACAATGAGATAAACGGTGTTCCAGCTCATGCCAACCGTTTTATTCTAACGGATGTGCTGCGCAAAGAATGGGGGTTTAAAGGCTTTGTGGTCAGTGATTGGATGGATGTGAGTCGGTTGCATACATTTCATAAAACGGCCACTAGTCAAAAGGATGCAGTATACCAATCAGTGGCTGCAGGTATGGATATGCACATGCATGGCCCACGTTTTTTAACTCCACTAATGGCCCTCGTCGAAGAAGATAAAATTACCGAAGAGAGAATTAATGAATCTGTTAAACCCATTCTTCTTGCCAAATTTAAGCTCGGCCTATTTGATGACCCATTCGTCGATGAATCCGCAGTATCCAAGGCCTTGTTTACCAAGGAACACCAAAAGACGGCTCTGGAAATGGCTCGGCAAAGTATCGTACTGCTTAGTAATAAAGAAAATATATTGCCTTTGAGTAAAAGTACTCGGCTATTTGTAACCGGACCCAACGCAAATAGCAACGCAATCTTGGGGGATTGGGTGCTCCGGCAACCTCCTAAAAATGTAACGACTGTGCTGGAGGGGCTTGAGGCTCTATCGCCTGGTAATGTTGATTTTTATGACGTCGGCAATCAGGTGAAAAATCTGCTACAGAAAGATATTGAAGCTGCCGCTAAGCGAGCTGAAAAGGCCGATATTGCGGTGGTGGTGGTGGGTGAGAATCCACTCCGCTATGACCGTAAAGGAAAGACATCGGGGGAGAATGTGGCTCGCTCATCGCTAGATCTTTATGGTCGCCAGTTAGAGTTAATTCAAGCAATAGAATCGACGGGAATCCCTGTTATTGTTGTATTAGTAAATGGTCGACCTATTGCAGAGCCCTGGTTGCTTGACAATACTGAGGCAATCATCGAAGCATGGGAGCCGGGTGGTAAGGGTGGTCAGGCAGTGGCTGAGGTTATATATGGCGTAACTAACCCCAGTGGTAAGTTACCAATGACTATTCCCTACAGTGTTGGCCACGGTCAAGCTATTTACGACCATAAACCCTCAGCCTACCGGCACAAGTATGTAGATGCGCCAACACATAACTTATTTGAATTTGGGTTTGGTCTTAGCTATACCCAATTTAAATACTCACAACCTCGTCTAGCTAATAAAAGAATAAGCCCCAAAGGCAGCACAGCAGTCAGTGTTAAAGTGACTAATATCGGTGATAGAGCAGGATATGAAACGGTACAGCTTTATATTCGTGATAATTATAGTCAAGTCACACGGCCGGTTAAGGAGCTAAAAGGTTTCGAAAAAATAATGTTAAACAAAGGTCAGACAAAGACGGTTGAATTCAAAATCCAGCCTGACATGTTAGCCTACTTTGATCTTGACATGAACTATGTAGTAGAGCCTGGCAAATTTACCTTAATGGTCGGCTCATCATCACGTAAATCTGACTTAAAAACAGTGCAGTTAACTGTAAAATAATCCGAAGGATGGAGCAACTATGAGAAAGTGTTTTATCGCAACACTGTTCAGTATCGGGCTGTCAGCTAATATCTTTGCCACTGAACAACGGCCGCCCAATGTCCTGTTTATCATGATCGATGATTTGCGCCCTGAGCTCGGTGCCTATGGCATAAAAGCGGCTAGGTCACCTCATATTGATAAACTGGCCAGCGAAGGTGTTGTGTTTGCCAATGCCTATGCCAATGTGCCTGTTTGCGGCGCTTCCAGAGCAAGCATGATGACCGGATTGCGCCCCAGTAAAAAACGTTTTAAAACTTTTTACGCTAGGGCGGATGAAGATGCTAAAAATGCTAAAACGGTTTTTGGTTATCTGACGGAGCAGGGATATCACACTCAGAGCATGGGAAAGATAATGCATAACGCGGGTGACTCAGCATCCCAGTGGAGTATCCCCCCATGGAAATCTCCATCAAAAGGTGGAATGGGGCATAGGAATTATGTGTTAGAGGAGAATATTGAACGCTTTGCACACGTAAAGAAAGGCCCTGCATTTGAGTCTGCAGACGTTGAAGATAATGCTTACTTTGATGGGATGATAGCGGACCATGCAATTGAGGCACTAAGTGACGCTCAGTCATTAGATCAACCTTTTTTCATGGCGGTGGGCTTTGTCAAGCCGCACTTGCCATTTAATGCACCCAAACGCTACTGGGATTTATATAACGCGCGAGACATAGTACTGGCTGATAACCCATTTCAACCCACTAATGCGCCAAGAAAGGCCGTCCATGGATGGGGCGAGCTTCGAAAGTACGATGGAATACCGCAAAAACCAGAGCTAGTGTCCGATGACATGGCTAGAAAGCTTATTCACGGGTACTACGCCAGTGTTAGCTACGTAGATGCACAGGTCGGACGCGTACTAGCGCAGCTCAATAACCTAGGCCTTGCTAAAAATACCATAGTATTCCTGCTAGGTGATCATGGCTGGAGCTTAGGAGAGCATGGACTATGGGCAAAGCACTCTCCGTTTGATCATGCCACTCGAACGCCACTTATTGTCCGACTTCCCAGAAATAAAGATGGCTCTGCGGTGACTGGAACTGCCCATGGTCTTGTGGAGTTTGTTGATATATTCCCAACAATTTTGGATCTGACGAAGCAACCTCAATTAGATCAACTTCAAGGGTCTAGTTTTGTGGCCCAGTTAGCAGACCCGAAAGCGTCTGGCAAGCAAGCTGTATTTCCCAGATATCTGATGGCAGAGGTCATTAAGTCAGATGATTACGCTTTGACGGAGTGGTATAGCAAACAAGGGCAAGTCCTGGCTAGGATGCTGTATGACCACCGCGTAGATAAAGCGGAGACATATAACGTCGCCGAACAGCCAGAATATAAGGAGATTTTAGATGACCTCCACAACCAATTAACCGAAATGATGAAAACCAGATAATGAGGGCATGCTGTGCCTCATTAGAAGGGTCTAGCTAATACTCTTCTCTGCTGCGATGACAGATTGCTGAATCAACGTATTAATCGTCATAGGACCAACGCCACCGGGAACGGGTGTGTAAGCAGACGCACGGTCGGCCAATGGGCCCAGCTCAATATCACCCACGCCACCAGGGTGATATCCTGCATCCACAACAACCGCACCGTCTTTGATCCACTCAGCTTGAATAAATTCAGGCCGGCCTACAGCGCCAACAACAATGTCCGCCTGCTTGATATGATCGGGGAGATTCTGTGTCTTGGAGTGGCAAATTGTAACGGTAGCGTTGGCGTTTAAAAGCATAAGCGCCATTGGCTTTCCCAGTATAGGGCTTCGACCAACCACCACAGCATGCTTACCAGCTAGCGGTATATCATATGCCTCTAGGGTGCGCATAATTCCCTGCGGCGTTGCTGATCCGTAGGCATCTTCGTCCATAGCCATGCGACCGAAGCCGTGGCAGGTTACGCCATCCACATCTTTAGCAATATCAATCTGATCAAAACAGGCCCGTTCATCAATCTGCGAAGGGACCGGATGCTGCAATAAAATTCCGTGGCAGTTTGGATTAGTATTTAACTCATCGATCTTGCCTAAGAGTTCTCTAGTTGAAGTATGAGCGGGCATCTCCACGGCAATAGATTCCATACCAACACGTTTGCATGCGTTCTGCTTCATCTTCACATAAGTAGCCGACGCTGGGTCTGCACCCACTAAGATCGTAGCAAGAATCGGTGCTTGGCCATTATTTTTCTCTTTAATAACCGCAACACGAGCGGCGAGATCAGCTTCTGATTTGGCTGAGAGGGCTTTACCATCGAGGATGAGAGCAGACATTTTATTTCCTTTGAAATAAGCAGGTTTTAGTTGGACGCTAAGGTAGCGGAGGATAACCAATAAAACAACCCTTTGACCACCCTAAAAGCGACACAGAATTAACTGTCACTAAAAAAAATAGCGCGACATGGCGCGTTTATGTGAGTCATTAACACGCCCAGTTAAATGAGACCCTCGAGAGCTTCTATTAACCGATTAACTTCCTGAGCACTCGTGTAATGGACGAAGGACAGACGCACGACACCCTGTTCAGGAGAAATATCTAAAGCTTCCATCAGTCGATAGGCATAGCAATTTCCATTCGCAATACCAATATGCTGTTCGGCCAGTTTCTCAGCAATAACAGCTGGATCGACGCCATCGACAGTAAAGGAAACGGTGGGTGCTCTATTATCCGTAGCTAGTTTACCGATCAACCGGATTCCTGCGCGTTGTTTCAAAAAATCCAGTAGTGGCTTTAAATTTTCTATTTCTGCCGAATGAAGTAGTGCGCCTACTCGCTGTGCTTTGGGTGACTTGTCAGCGGCACTAAAATGATGAGAATCTATTGCTTCAAAATAATCAATCACACCATTTACAGAGGCAATCTGTGCATGGTCTGGCCCGGCGGGCGTGAATCGGCTCGTCGCAGAGCCAACATTGAAAAAGTGTCCCTGACTAGGTAGTGCTTTATTGAGTGCATCACGCATAACCATAACGCCAAGATGTGGGCCGTAAACTTTGTACAGGGAAAAAAAGTAGATGTCAGCGCCAAGTGACTCGATATCAGGAAGTCCATGACCAGCATAGGAAACCCCGTCAACAAACGCCAGAGCGCCGACAGCATGGATTTTGTCTGCCCATTGACGTACCGGGTTGATACTGCCCACGATATTAGAGCAATGCGTGAAGGCCACTACACGCGTCTTTTCATTGAGAAGGGTATCCAATCCTGCATCCTCTAACTCTGCGGTTTGAGGGTTAACCTGCCATTCCCTAATAACGACACCCTGTGCTTCTAATCTTCGCCAAACACCAATATTGGCTTCATGATCTTGGTTAGTAACGATGATCTCATCACCTGGTGATAGATAGTCTCGCAATGCCTGCGCTACCACGTAGCTATTTTGTGACGTAGACGCACTAAAATGAACTTCATTAGCACTTACATTAAGCCATGAGCCCATGCGTTCGCGCGCGCGCGTCATTTCTTGACCAGCGCCAATCGAAGGCTCAAAACAATAGTAGGGCTGGACTTTAGTGGCCGTATAATAGTGATGAAGGGCATCAATCATCTGCGCACAGGCGTAGGAGCCTCCTGCATTTTCAAAATGCGCAAACCCCGCCAGCGATGGCTCTTTAAACGCAGGAAACTGGTTTCGTACAAAATCTATATCTAACTTAATCATCAGGTCTCTCTCAATAGGCTGGGTGCATGTTCTCATTCCAAATAGTCATTCGCAACCGTGGGGTGGGCGATTTGATTAAACAGGTTATTCGGCTATGATTACCAAAACCAAAAATAAGGGAACAGGGGCATGCAGAAGTCACAGCCGAACAATATCCGTAAAGTCGCGCTAACTTCTTTAGCGGGCACTAGTATCGAATGGTATGATTTTTTTCTGTACGGAACCGCTGCAGCAATCATTTTTCCAAAAGCATTCTTCCCTGCAGATATGCCAGCAATGATTGCATTGATCGCATCATTTAGCACCTTTGCAGTGGGCTTCTTAGCAAGACCACTGGGCGGTATTGTATTTGGTCATTTTGGCGATCGTGTGGGTCGCAAACACACCCTAGTCATCGCGTTACTGATCATGGGTGCATCCACCACGTTAATTGGTTTCCTTCCTACCTATGAAACTATTGGATATTTGGCACCTCTAATCCTTGTGTTCCTGCGATTTGTCCAGGGGCTGGCTATTGGTGGCCAGTGGGGTGGAGCAATGCTTCTGGTGACCGAGAGTGCACCTCCTGAGAAACGTGGCTGGTATGGTGCTTATGCCCAAGCTGGTGCGCCCATTGGTGTTATTCTCGCTAATTTGGCATTTTTGGGTGTCAGTGGAGGATTAAGTGAAGAGGCCTTTTTGGACTGGGGTTGGCGAATCCCTTTTATCGCCAGTATTTTACTGATTTTTGTTAGCTTGTATGTCCAATTAAATCTTGAGGACACTGAAGCCTTTAAAAAGTTAGCTGCGAGCCAGGCTCAGGAAGAGAATACCACCAAGGTAGTGACAAGGTCGCCGATCATCGAAGTGCTGTCTCGCCATCCTGGACGCATTTTTCTCGCAGCTGGAGCCTTCCTGTCTATTCAAGTAACATTCTATATCTTGATCGCTTTTATTATGGCCTATGGTGTCAATTCACCGTCTGTCATGTTGTCGCGTGACACCATGCTTACCTCTGTGCTTATCGCAGCTCTTATTATGGTGCCCGCCCAATTTTGGGCCGCTGGATTGTCTGACAGAATAGGACGAAAGCGTGTGTATCTATGGGGCGCAGTTTTATCTGGTATTTGGGCCTTCGCTCTTTTTCCTCTGGTTGATACTGGAAATTTTTACGTCGTTACTGGTGCCATCAGCCTCGGACTAATATTCGTAGGGATGCAATATGGCCCTCAAGCGGCATTTTTTACTGAACTTTTCAGTACGGAGGTTCGGTATTCAGGGGCATCTTTGGGTTACCAGATCGGCGCAATTTTAGGCGGGGCGTTAGCCCCTACCATCGCAGTTATGTTGTGGAATACCTATGGCGTTGTTTATGTTTCGGTTTATATGGCGATGGCAGCAGTGGCAACGATCACTTGTGTCTCATTGCTAACAGAGACGTCGGGTAATGAATTGGATTAACATTTTTTGAGACCTATTAAATGTGGCGGACGACGAGGACTATGTGCGTAAGACTGAGGCTATAACTGGCGTCTCTATTCGCCCCTAATTGGATATATAATCAGCGGAATCATAACTTTAAAACTACCAAGATGGAAAATATAAGTATGAGCACTTTACCTTGTAAACGCATAATCAACTTTTTTGCTCTTTCGATCCTGCTCTGCGGGGTTTTCGCAACTAAATCCTTTAGCCAACATACGCCTAACGCTGCCAATAAATATTTTGAAGATATTGGAGATCCATCCGATGCCTCGAATAATCCGGATAACAATGGCAGAACTGCGCTTGATAAGTTTTTGGCCGGTACAACTCCATTAGGCTCTATAGATCTGGATGGTAATGGGCAATATGACGCACTTACAGATGGACTTCTTCTTTTAAGAGGAATGTTTGAGCTTGATGGAAGCGCATTGGTAACTGGGGCTATTGCATCTAATGCTGTTTATACCAATCCGGAGGATATAGCATCCCGTATTGAATCGCTTGGTGAACTAGCTGATATCGACGGTAATGGCCAGAGAGATGCTCTTACAGATGGTTTGCTTGCATTACGTTATCTATTCGGTTTACAGGGGGATACGCTTGTAAATGGGGTCGTGGCACAAGATGCAGTGAGAACGACTACACAACAAATTGAGACCCATTTACAAACGCTAATGCCCACTCCTGATGAAGGCGGATGCCCGCAAACGAACTGGAGTTCCGGCATCATGGCGATAGACCATGATGGCGTTGAGCGACAAATCCGAGTTCACGTCCCTGCCAACTACAAAAACAACATCACATCTCCTCTGGTAATAGGTTTTCATGGCTGGGGTGGAGACCAAGACGAATTTCTTAATAACGAGGTCGTTCGAAACGAGCTTGATAAACACAACTATATAATGATCTCTCCTCTTGGCCTTGGCTCCGAAGAACCGGGCGCTTTCTATTCCTCTTGGTCCTTCAGGGGATCAACGACTGGCTTGGATGGGGACGGAATTAACACGTTGGTGGTAAATGATTCTGATAAGATTTGTGATACCAATTTAACGCCAAACTACACCTACCCATCATGCCAAGGTGTGGCTGCGAATAGTTGCTCTTGGACTCATTGCTTAGACGATGATGTTAGTTTTGTGAAGAGCTTGGTGGCACAAGCGCAACAGAATCTCTGTATCGATAGCGATCGCATCTTCGCTACCGGAGGGTCTAATGGGGGTATGTTTGTTTGGGAGTTAGGGCAGAATGAGTTAACAGCAGATATATTTCGTGCCGTTGCTCCAATAATTGGTCTACCGCATCGGGGTTACCTGTCAGAGCCAAAAAAGGTGAATGGTCTTCCCGTTATCTTAATAACGGGTATGCGTGACACCGCCGTTCCACCGGGTGACTGGAATGATAAATCGTTCACTACAACAACAAATGGTGAGGCTTACTTCTACACAGGGGCT
This sequence comes from uncultured Cellvibrionales bacterium, assembly GCA_913031645.1. Lineage (GTDB taxonomy): Bacteria > Pseudomonadota > Gammaproteobacteria > Pseudomonadales > Porticoccaceae > HTCC2207. The sequence goes on along the minus strand of CAJWFB010000001.1, from coordinate 468 downwards.
AGCGCTATTGTGGAAAAATGGGCTGAGACGCTTCTTTGTGACACTTCCATTCCGCCAGAGATTGTCGATCTAGGCGTCACAACGAGTTTAGAGTGCCGCAGCTGGAATTCTTGCGCGGGGGAGGGAGCTATCCCGCCAGTTCTTGATTGTCGAGGTAGTACGATGGGCCATACCTATGATCTAGATGAAACGTGGCCACTAGTAATGCAGTTTTTTGGCTCTCAGTGAAGCGAGAATCAGAGCTCAACTATCAAAGTCTGCATTTTATTGGATACCCCGACAAATAAGTGATAGATACTCACCTTGCACCCAGATAGCCGGATTTTGAACAGCTTAATTCGATGTGCAACGATTGTTGGGCTGACATGCCGATCAAAAGTGCTGGAGACTAGGAGCAGCTATTCAGCATTGCCCATGTAAAATTCTGAGCTATTGGTAAACCAAGTTATGCTGATATAGACTGCGATT